>NZ_AP028056.1:0-321196 GCF_030297015.1 Brooklawnia propionicigenes
GCACCGCCTGGGCCGCACCATAGCCGGCCAGGAACGCATCCTGCTGGACGAGCCCGATCTGCACCATCTCCGCTTGCAGCAGCGGCAGCACAAGATGTCCACCGCCGAACACCAGCGCCCCCGAGCGGAAGAAGATGTCGAGCAACCGGATGGCTCCGTCGCCGCTGGCAGCGGCCAGCACCGGCAGTCCGGTCAGCAGTACTGCGAATCCGATCAGGCAGGCAATCGCTGTCCAGCGGGGCACCCGGATCGCGAGCGCCGCAGCGTCCTCAGCGGGGTCGGGTGTGGCCCGCAGCCATGCCAGTCCGGCCAGTCCGGCGGCCGCGATGGCCACGACCTGGACGAACGCACCTGGGACGAGGAGCACGGCGATCATCGCGGCCACGGCGATTGTCGCGCGCTTGGCGTCCGGCGTCAGAGACTTCGCCATGCCGAGCACCGCATGAGCGACCACCGCGACCGCGGCGGCCTTCAGTCCATGAATCCAGCTGGCGGATGCAAGATCACCGAGCGCAGTGATCCCGTAGGCGAAGGCGACGAGCAGGATTGCCGAGGGCAGGGTGAACCCCGCCCAGGCCGCCAGCAGCCCACCGAATCCCGCGCGATGCAGCCCGATCGCCATCCCGACCTGGCTGGATGCCGGTCCCGGAAGAAACTGGCACAGCGCCACCAGGTCGGCATACGCCCGGTCTCCGAGCCACTTGCGGCGCTCAACGAACGCTTCGCGGAAGTAGCCCAGGTGCGCGACGGGGCCGCCGAACGAGGTCAGTCCGAGCCGCAAGAAGACCAAGAAGACCTCGCCGACGGAGCCGGGCGGACGATGCTCTCCGCCGGAAGACGGGGATTCAGTCATCACCACCATCTTGTCTCATGGCCGGGTGCCGCCGTCGCCATCGAGACAATGAACTATCAGACTGCCGACCGGGGCCGGCCAATCAGTCCTGGCCGGCAACCGGCGGGATCATCGCTGAATCGCCGGCTCATCGTCGCGCGGTTCATCAATGTGCTGCAACGACGCCGTGCCGAGCAGCGTGGAAACCGCCGGCTCATTCTCAAGGGTCGGGTCGACGGCCAGATAGGCCTTCGTCTCACGTGCGATCAGGCCCGAGCAGATCAGCAGGCCAATCAGGTTGGGCAGCGCCATCAGACCGTTCGCAACGTCGGAGAACGTCCAGACCGTCGACAGCTCAACGGTCGCGCCCACGAACACCACTACGCTGAAGATCAGGCGGTAGGGCATCACGCCTTTGACACCGATCAGACGTTCAACGTTGCGTTCGCCGTAATAGGCCCAACCGAGCACGGTCGAGTAGGCGAAGAAGATCAGCGCGATGGCCACGATGCTGCCGCCCCACTGGCCGGGCAGACCGGTGCTGAAACCCTCGGAGGTGAGCGCCGAGCCGGTACTACCGTCCTGCCAAACACCGGTCGTGATGATCACCAGACCGGTCATCGACACCACGATGATCGTGTCGATGAAGGTCTGGGTCATCGAAACCAGGCCCTGGCGCACGGGGTGCTTGGTCTTGGCGGCCGCCGCAACGATCGCTGCGGAACCCATACCGGACTCGTTGCTGAAGATCCCCCGGGCGACACCGAACTGGACCGCTTGCGCCATCGCCGAACCGGCGAAACCGCCAACCGCGGCGGTGCCGGTGAATGCGTCGGAGAAGACAATGCCGAGGGCCGGAAGGATGCCTTGCCAGTTGATGGCGAGCACCACCAAGCCGGCGACAACGTAGAAGATGATCATAAATGGCACCATGCCGGAGGTGATCCTGCTGATGGACTTGATGCCGCCGATCAGCACCAGCGCCGTGAACACGGCGAGCACGATCCCGACGATGAACGGCTCGACTCCGAAGGTGCTCTCCATCGCGGCAGCCACCGAGTTCGACTGGGTCATGTTGCCGATGCCGAAGGAAGCGATCACCGCGGCAATGGCGAAGAACAGCGACAAGAAACTGCCGAAGCGGTTCGGGATGGCCTTCTTCAGGTAATACTGCGGGCCTCCCGACATCTCACCTTTGGCGTCGGTCGTGCGGAACCGGACCCCCATGAAGGCCTCGGAGTACTTGGCAGCCATTCCGAAGATCGCCGAAACCCACATCCAGAACAGTGCGCCGGGCCCGCCCAGATGGATCGCCGTCGCGACACCGGCGATATTGCCGACGCCGACAGTCGCGGCAAGCGCGGTGGCCAGAGCCTGGTAGTGCGAGACATCGCCCGGCTCACCGTCGGCATCATGACGCCGCAGCAGTGCAAGCTTCAGCGCAGGGATGAGCTTGGTGAACTGCACCCCACCCAGGCGGATCGTCAGCCAGATGCCCGTGCCGAGCAGTAGTGGGATGAGAACGAACGGTCCCCAGATGATGCTGCTGAGTCTGTTCAGTATCTCGTCCAACACGATGGCCTCCGTCGACGGCTAGAAAACAACCAGCCAATCAAAGCACTCGGAGATCCTTGCTCGCGGTGGTGACCAAGAAATGGGATGCAACAGTGCTCCGATCCTCGTCGATATCGAGACCTGGTTGAATCGAAGAGTGTCGCCCTGTCTCCTGACACTCACCATCGATTCGTTTGCCGCGATGCTGAATTGCGAGTTCTCCGATCATCCGGACTATGACGCGCTCGAGTTGCAGTGGTTCGACGATGAGCGGCACGGTCGCGGCATGCTCGCCTTTCTCTCCCGACGCTCGGACGGGCGAGTTGACTACTATCTTCAGCCAGGTCTTCGCCTGGACCGCGACGCCTACGCCATCGGCGGGGGCGTCGGGGCCTGGGTCGAAACGGAGTTCGAGACGGCACGGCTGATTGTCGCCGATGACGGCGTGTTCGCTGAAGCTCATTTCGTCGACGTCGACGGGCGGGCAATCGAGGTGCGCATCGATGATCGCGACGGTCAACAACGTGAACGCGCCGGGCTCCTGGCACCCATCTCAGCCGGGATCCAGCACCCGAATTCGCTCATGCTCGTGTGGTTGCCCAGCTTTGATCTGCTGCGCGCCACGAGCAACAAGCCAGTGATCCGCATCGGCGGCGCAGACGCCCGGGTCGGCAGGCTGCCGGGGGAGCGTCTGCACCGCCGGATTCTCGTCAAGTACGCCGCGCCGATTGTCGTCGCCACAGTTGCCGAAGCCTACGATGGCTCGATTGCCGGCCTGGAAACCAGTCACCAGCTGGTGTCCGGCGCGGCAGGATCGGTCGGTGCTGTGGTCGCCGCAGCGGACGGCCATATCGCCCGCCTCTGCTTCGTCCCGGAGATACCCGATCCGGAAGCGATGTCCGTGGATTCCAGCGCAACCGGCCGATGGCAGATCGCGATCGATGGTACCGGGATCACCGGCGGCAGCTGGGCCATCCATCGCACACACGACCGTCTCGAGCTGGGAGTCGACGTGACCGAGCGGTGGCGTCCGGGGCCTCTACCGCTGCTGATGCGTCTGGTGACCACGATGGTGCCTGTCTTTCGCCGGTGGCCGACCTCCTACCGGTGGCGCGCCACTGCCCAGCTCGGCGCCGACCCCACTCTCACCTCCCGATGGGAACGAACCGGATCCGGCGGGCGGTATCTGAACCAGGACACCTCCCGATAGGACTGGCGCACCAGCCTATTGGCGAGCCGTGATGTGGGCGAGCTCCTCGCCCAGTGCGCGGCCCGCCACGCGCGCATCGAGCACCCCGGCGTCCAGATGCACGGTGACGCTGAATCGTCCGGCATATGACATCGCCGAAATGCCGAAACGGACGTTGCCCTGCAGCGGGGTGATGGGCCACGCGTGTTCCAGCGGCGCACCGGCAACCGTGAGGCGCTCCTCGGGCCCGCGGACGTTGGTGACGAACACGGCGATGAACCGCTGGCGTCGCGCGAGCCAAGCGAACAGGCGCGAACCCCAGCGGGTTCGGGTGAGTTCGTAGGTTCCTTGGGCGCGGGCCTCAGCCTTCGCGGACCGCGTGGCTGCCGCGATCCGCGCGAGCCGTTCGCCGGTTGGTGTCTGCCCGGCGGGCAGGGGAACGACCATCACGCCGACCGCGTTGCCCGACGAGCCGCGATGGGGGAGTGCCACCGGGACGCTGGCTGGCAACACGGCTGGCACGGGATGTCCGGCGGCCTGCAGGGCTGCCTCGGCGGCCGCCACCGACGCGGCGAGCAGCGCATCGTTGATGGTGGCCCCGGCAGTCCTGGCAGCTGCGGCGAGCGCGCCGAGATCGACGTCAACGAAAGCCACGCCACGCCGCGCTCCGATGGTTCCGAGCAGCACGGTGGATGGGACGGCGGCCCGGAACATGGCCAGCACCCGCATGGCGCCGGTCACGAAAGCACGGCACCACCCCCGGGCCGGCGGCGTCGCCGAGGCACGAAGTGACTCCGGGTCTTCGGGCGCCGGCCCGCTGTCGAACAGCCGCTGCACCACCCGGACACCGGCGACCCCATCGGCAACCGCATGATGTATCCGCAGGATCATTCCCGGCGCGGCGGGTGATGCGCCTGGCACGATCAGCAGCTCCCACATCGGCCGGTCCAGGGGCAGCGGCACGGTCATCAGAGCGGCGCCCAGGTCGGCGAGTCCATCGCGCCCGTCGACCGGATCGACCAGCCGGATGTGCCAGGCCAGGTCCGGGTCACAGGTCTCCCACTGCGAAGATCTGCGGACGCGCTGGCTCAACCGAGCCAACTCCTTCAATTCAGGGTCCGCCAGGCGGGCAGCCAGGGTCGCTCGAAGCAGCTCGATGTCAATGGTGCCGTCGGCAGCAACGAAACCGCCGACACCGAGGATTCCGGCGATCAGGAAGACGTTGACCTGGTCAGGGGCGTCGATCACAACATTGGACGCGTCAGCGGCACTCAACCGCTCCTCGTCGCGAGGTTGCCGCATGCGAACTCCTCGGCCCGGAATCCCTTATCAAGCAACCCCATCGTACGGTTCGCCGCAGCAGAATCGCCGACCCGTATCAGGTCGTCAATCGAGCCGCTGACGTGACACGAAGCGGAACCGGTCGCCTCGGAATCGTCCGACGGACCATTCGACGGTGTGCCCGTCCGGATCCCAGCCGGTCCGGTTGATCAGCAGCAATGGCAGCCCCGTCTCGACACCCAGCAGATCGGCGGTCACCGGATCGGCCAGCACGGTTTCTATCGTGTCCTCGGCGGTGGCGATGGTGATGTCGTAGGCCTCGTGCAGCGTGCGGTACAAGGACGAATGCGCGGCGAGTTGACCGGCCAGGTCCGGCAAGGGCCCGGGCAGCAAGGCGACCTCATGGGCGATCGGTTCGTCCACCGCGGTGCGCAACCGTTCCACCCGATGGACCAGAGTGCCGGGGGAGACCTGGAGTCGCTCGGCCGCCTCGGCGCTGGCCGGCACTTCGGAGATGTCCAGCACGATGCTGCCCGGATGCCATCCTTCGGACTGGAGATCCTGCGAGAACGACGTCAGTGGACGCACCACCATCAGCTTCGGCTGAGCCACGAACGTGCCGCTGCCCTGGGTGCGAGCCAGCCGCCCGTCCACCACGAGTTCGGCGATCGCCTGGCGCACGGTGGTTCGCGACGTCGCGAACCGCGCAGCGAGTTCGCGCTCGGTGGGTACCGGCGTGCCGGGAGCCAGACCCGCGATGAGCGCGAGGATTTCCTTCTTGACCAGGTAGTACTTCGGTACTCGCACGGCCGTGGGCTCAGGGTTCTCGGGCATGACGACAGTCTACAAGATTGGACTAGACAACCCTTGACATTGGTATTGGTCTATGCCATTCTCTCCTTATTGGTCTACACCATTTACGGCCAACGTTGTCCTACCGTCACGAGGAGACAGATGAGTACCACCACCTCGGGGTCAGCCGCCAAACAGAAGTCCGGCCTGCGCATCCCCGGTTTCGCTCAACTGCAGCGGCTCGGCAAGAGCCTCATGCTGCCCATCGCTCTGCTGCCCGCGGCCGGCATCCTGCTGCGCCTGGGGCAGCCCGATCTGCTGGGTCAGATCACCACGCCGGTGATCGGACCGTTCTTCGAGGCCATGAGCGCCGCCGGGAGCGCGATCTTCAGCAGCCTTCCGCTGCTGTTCGCGATCGGTGTTGCGATCGGCTTCGCCAAGCGGGCGGACGGATCAACCGCCTTGTCGGCGGCCGCCGGCTATCTGGTCATTGATGCCGTCTTCAAGACCATGTCACCGGTCGTGCTGCGCGACGTGGTCAATCAGGCCGGTGATCAGGCCGTCATCAACTACAGCGTCTTCGCCGGCATCGCGGTCGGCCTGGTCACAGCCTGGCTGTTCGACCGCTACCACAACATTCAGCTGCCCCCATATCTGGGCTTCTTCGGCGGCCGGCGCTTCGTGCCGATCGTCACCTCGCTGGCCTGCCTGATCATGGGCTTCGCGCTCAGCTACTTCTACCCGATCTTCAACACCGGCCTGACCGGGGTGGGTGCGTTCATCGGTGGCACCGGGGTCATCGGTGCTTTCGTCTACGGCTTCATCAACCGCCTGTTGATTCCGATCGGTCTGCACCACATCGTCAACACCTACATCTGGTTCATCTACGGCGACTACACCACCGCGGCCGGCAACGTCGTCACCGGAGAACTCACCCGCTTCGCCGCCGGCGATCCGGCCGCAGGGCTGCTGACCTCCGGCTTCTACCCGATCCTGATGTTCGGGCTACCCGCCGCCGCACTGGCCATGATCCATGTTGCCAAGCCGAAGCAGAAGAAGGTCGCCGTCGGCATCTTGTCCGCCGCCGGTCTGACCGCCTTCATCACCGGTGTCACCGAGCCGCTCGAGTTCGCCTTCATGTTCGTGGCGTTCCCGCTGTACCTGATTCACGCGGTACTGACCGGCCTGTCGCTGGCCATCGCCTACGCGCTCGACATCCATCTCGGCTTCTCGTTCTCGGCCGGCCTGATCGACCTCCTGCTGTACGGCAGCGCACCAGCCGCCAAGGACATCCCCCTGCTGTTGGTGATGGGCGTTGCATTCTTCGCGATCTACTACTTCCTCTTCCGGTTCGCCATCGTCAAGTGGAATATGCGTACCCCGGGCCGCCAGGACGACGATGACTTCGAGGCCGAGCAGGCCGCCAACCAAACCGATGCCAGCGGCTCCTCCGGCGGCGCCACCAGCCCCGCCTCCGCGAAGGCCGAGCAACTGATCGCCGCCTTCGGAGGCCGTGCGAATCTGGTCAATGTCGACGCCTGCATCACCCGATTGCGCATGGAGGTCGCCGACAAGAGCAAGGTCGACCAGGCTCGGCTGAAGGCCCTCGGTGCCGCCGGCGTGGTCGAGGTAGGCAACAACGTCCAGGCGATCTTCGGCACCCAGGCGGACGCCCTGAAGTCCGACATCCAGGACGCTCTGGCCGCCAATCCCACAGATCCGATCGAGACGATCGCCGCGATCGAAGAGATAGCGCCGGCGACGGTCGTGGCAGCCGAGGCGAGCGCACCGGCGATCACCGTCATGGCGCCGATCGCCGGCCGGCCGGTCGCACTCAAGGACGTGCCGGACGCCACCTTCGCCGAGGGCATCGTCGGATATGGGCTTGCCATTGATCCGCCTCGCGATCTGGTGGACGCAGTCGCCCCGGTGGCCGGCAAGGTGATGCAGCTGTGGCCGCACGCGTTCGTCATCCTCACCGACGACCAGGTCGCCGTGCTCGTGCATCTCGGCCTGGACACCGTGCAACTGAAGGGCGAGGGCTTCACCACCCATGTCAGCCAGGGTGACCGGGTTGAGGCCGGTCAGCTGATCACCACCTACGACGTGCCGGCCGTGGCGGCCTCGGGCCGCAACCCGATCGTCCCCGTCGTCGTCATGGAGCGCAAGGCAGACGCCGTCGCCTTCACCGATGCCGTCATCGGCGACCAGGTCGCCGCTCTCGACGCACTGTTCACCGTCCGCTGACATCCGCTGAAACCGTCTTCACCAGGAGAAGAAACCATGGAAATCGTCATCTGCCCCGATGCCACCGAAGCCGGCCGGCTCGGCGCGAACGCCATCGTCGCCTTGTTGCAGCGCAAACCAGATGCGGTGCTTGGGCTGGCCACCGGGTCCTCACCGATGGCCATCTACGACGAGTTGGTCCGCCGCCGGCAGTCCGGTGAGGTGTCGTTCGCCCAGGCCCGCGCCTTCACCCTCGACGAATACGTCGGGCTTGCATCGGACCACCGCGAGACCTACCACAACGTCATCCGCAGGGATTTCGTCGACAGGGTCGACTTCGCGCCGGCCGCAGTCCACGGCCCTGATGGCCTGGCCGCAGACCTTCCGGCGGTGTGCCACGAGTACGAGGAGGCGATCGTCACTGCCGGTGGCGTCGATCTGCAGATCCTGGGCATCGGCACCGACGGCCACATCGGCTTCAACGAGCCGAGCTCATCACTGGCCTCCCGCACCAGGATCAAGACCCTCGCCACGCAGACCCGCATCGACAACGCCCGCTTCTTCGGCGGCGATGTCGACCAGGTGCCCACGCACTGCATCACCCAAGGTTTGGGCACCATTATGGACGCCCGGCATGTGGTGCTGGTAGCGAGCGGACACGGCAAGGCCGAAGCCGTTCACCAGCTTGCCGAGGGCCCGGTCAGCGCGATGTGGCCCGCGACGATCCTGCAGCATCACCCGCATGTCACGGTGTTGTTGGACGAGGCCGCCGCCGGGCGCGTGCAGCTGTATAGCTACTACCGCGAGACCTACGCGGCCAAGCCGCAATGGCAGGGTCTGTGAGCGCGCGAGCCGGAAGGAGCCGAACAATGCTGATCACCGCCGAGCGCATCCTGACCGGGACCGACGTGCTGTGCCCCGGCTGGCTGGAAATCACCGATGGGACGATCAGCGCGCTGGGGCAGGGGACACCTCCGCGTCCGATCGACCCGACGGCCGGTGATCTGGAACTGGGCCCGCAGATCGTCGTCCCGGGCTTTGTCGACATGCATACGCACGGTGGCGGCTCCGGGGCCTTCCCGGACGCCACCGAGCAGAGCTCCCGGACGGCAGTGGCGCTCCACCGCCGCCACGGCACCACCACCCTGATCGCGTCGCTGGTGTCGGCCCATCCCGAAGAGTTGCTGCGCGAGGTGAGCGTGCTCGGCGAGCAGGTCCAAGAGGGCCTGATCGCCGGCATCCACCTCGAAGGCCCCTGGTTATCGTCGAGACGCTGCGGAGCACACGAGCCGTCAGCGTTGCGCCGGCCGGATCCGGCCGAGATCAGCCGGGTCTTCGCGGCCGCCAAGGGTGGGATACGGATGGTCACCATCGCTCCCGAACTGGACGGTGCACTGCCGGCGATCCACCAGATCGTCGAACTGGGGGCGGTCGCAGCCGTCGGTCACACCGATGCCACCTACGACCAAGCCAGGGCGGCCATCGCCGCCGGGGCGACGGTGGCCACGCACCTGTTCAATGCGATGCGTCCCGTCCATCAACGCGAACCCGGCCCCGTGGTGGCGTTGGGTGAAGATCCTCGGGTTACCGTCGAGATGATCACCGACGGAGTCCACCTGCACCCGGCGCTGTACCGTGCGGTGAGCTGCGAGGTCGGCCCTGACCGGGTCGCGCTCGTCACCGACGCGATGGCGGCCGCGGGTATGGCCGACGGATCGTACAATCTCGGCGAACTCGCGGTTGAGGTTCGCGAGGGCGTCGCCCGGCTTGCCGGCACCGACACGATCGCGGGCAGCACGGCCACCATGGACCGGCTCTTCCGTAATGCGGTGGTCAACAGCGGCCTGCCCCGAGACGAGGCACTGGCCCTGGCCGTGCGCCAGACCAGCATCAACCCCGCCCGCGCGGTCGGGTTGCCGGAAGCCGGACTGGTCGTCGGACGTCCCGCAGATCTGGTCGTCCTGGACGCCGATCTGCGGGTTCAGCGGGTCCTGCACCGAGGCTCGTGGGTGGACGGCGTCATGAAGGATTGACCACGCCCTCGAACAAGCCGATGTAGTTGCCATCCGGATCGACAATCACGGCCCACCAGCTGCTGTCGGTGATGTTCTGCTTCTCCGCCGCGACAGATCCTCCGGCCCGGGTTGCTTTTTCGATCGCATCGTCGATGGAATCGACCTCGACATAGGAACGGGGCTGGGTGAACCGGTCGTCGCGCGGGGCGAGACCGCCACCGGAGATGCCATTCGGCGCCTGCCACATCGGGTAGCCCTCAAAGCCGGGAATCTCGGCGATGTCCCACCCGAACAGGTCCGAATAGAAGCCGGCCGCGCGTCCGAGGTCACTTACCGGGATGTCGATATGCGTGATGTCTCCATGTGCCATGACAACCTCCTTGTGTTGGTTCTGGTGACCTCATCCAGCGTCGGTTGTGCCGGCGGCCAAAGTCAATAGGGAAAGTTCATTGTTCAATAAATGGGCAGGTCTCGCGAGATGGCCACGTCATCATGTGAGAACCTTTCCCCATGCAAGATGCGTGCCGAGCTGTCATGGACCGGCTGCGCATCGCTAATCGCGGACCAGCCTGGCGCATCCTGATCGCGGCCTGCGGCATTGCTCTGGTTGTGGGGGCGGCCGTCCTCATCGTCCGGCCTCTGACCGCACTGACGGGCCTCGTGATCACCCTCTCGGCTGCGCTCGTCCTGGCCGGCGTCAAAGTAGTGGGCAGCCGGCCTCGACAGCCGTGGCGGTGGATCTGGGCAGTCCTGCTGGTCGGTGTTGCGCCGGTTCTTCTGCTGCTTCTTCCGTCTGTGGTCCGCGCGCTGCCCGGGGCCGTGGCCATCTCACTGGTGGCGAATGCGGGGCGACTCGCATTTCGGGGAATGCGGAGCGACCCACTCAGCCTCCGGCTGGGTCAGGGCGCCTATGTCCTCGCGAATCTGCTTGTCGCGTACCTGGTCGTGGCATGGCCCGATCTTGCTGCTGTCCTGCTCGCCGTCGGATTCTCAGCTGCCATCGGCGGCATCGGGGCCCTACTGCTGTTCGGTGCGATCGGTCCACAACGCTCCCACCCGCGATCCCGCCCGCCGGCATCGGCGATGCGTCGCATCGCCGGAGGGATCGTGGTGCTCGCCATGGCGATCGCCGCTACCACCGGATCAATCCTCCTGACCGCCGGCACCGCGCGAGTGGACGACTTCTACACCTGGCGCGGCGATATCTCAGCCACGCCCGGCCACGTGCTGCGAGTGGCCGACTATTCGGGTGAGGTACCGGCAGGCGCGGCCGCTGTGCGCGTCCTGTACACGGCGACGTACTCCGACGGGTCGCCGGCGTTGGCCAGTGCCGTGGTGGCCTACCCGACCTCGCCGACCGATGAGCCGCGCCCCGTACTGGCCTGGCAGCACGGCACAACCGGGGTGGCGCGTTCGTGCGCGCCGAGTGCGGGACCGGAGGCGCTGACCGAATACGCGATTCCCGGGATCTCGCGGGCGATGGAGCGCGGCTGGGTCGTCGTGGCCACCGACTATCCGGGGCAGGGCACGCCCGGACGCTATCCGTATCTGATCGGTGAGGGCGAGGGACGAGCCACCCTGGATGCGATCCGCGCCGCGCAGCAGATCGAGGACGCCCACGCCTCGCTCAATGCATGGATCTGGGGGCATTCGCAGGGAGGCCACGCGTCATTGTGGGCGGCTCAGATCGTCGTGGACTACGCGCCCGAGGTCACCATCATCGGGGTGGCCGCGTTGTCGGCCGCATCCGACCCGCTGATGCTCTCCGAACGGATCACCGGAGGGCAGTCGACTGCCCTGACCAGGGTGGTCATCTCGCTGGTCCTGGTGCCCTACGCGGACGAGTACCCGGACGTGAGTCTGGCATCGGCCGTGCATCCGGCCGGCCAGGGGATCGTGGAGACCTTCGCGAGTCGTTGCGTGATCGAACGATCGACCTTGGTGTCCGTGCTCGTCGCGTCCGCGCTCGCCTGGGATGCACCGCTCTACCGGATCAATGTGGTCTCGGGTCCCATGCACGAGCGCCTCAGCCAGAACATCGCCGACGGCATCGTGGCAGCCCCGCTGTTTCTCGGACAGGGCGTCGATGACGAGGTCATCCCGATCACCATGCAGCGCGCCCTCGACGCGAAGCTGTGCGCTTCCGGTCGCACGGTGGAGACCCACGAGTACCCGGGCCGCAGTCACATGGGGGTTATCGCACAAGACTCGCCCCTGATCGATGATCTGTTCGCGTGGGCAGACGCCGTCGCGGCAGGAGCCGCACCGGGCAATTGTGGGTCGTGAGGACGGTCATTCAGTTCCTCAGCCGCCGGTCACCAGTTCGCGCCGCCTCATCGACGCCACCGCCAGTGCAGCGGTGACCAGGCCGATCCCGATCATCCACAGTCCTCCGGTCCAGTCGACGCTGTCGCCGACCGGCACCGGCGCGTGGGTGAACGGCGAGACGTTCACCAACCATTTCGGAGCGCCGAACAGCGGCCCGAAGATGCCGAGCATCGCCAAGAACCCGACCAGGCTCCAGGCGAGCGGGATCGTCGCTCGGGGCAGGTAAGCGAAGACGAGCAGCGTCAGTCCGAGGAAGACCAGGGCCACTGGGATCTGCGCGATGGCGGTCTCTACAAGCTCGGTGGCCAGTGCGTCGGGATCTGCTGCGCGCCCGACCCCGACCAGGCCGGCCAAGGCCGCGCAGGCGAGCACGATCAGCGTCGCGAGTACACCGACGAGCCAGTAGTCGGCCAGCCAGCGAATCCGGGGGACCGGTGTTGTCAGCACAGTTTCCGCCGTGCCGTGCGCCTCCTCCTGACGAGCGCGGATACCGATCTGGACGACACAGCAGCAGGCGAGCACGCCGACGATCCCGAAGACGGTCGCCATCAGCGCCTGCTCCAGGCTGGCCGCGCCACCCAGGGAGCCCTGCAGCACCTTCGCCACGTCGGGGGCCTCGCTGCCGACCTCATCAACCAGCGAGGAAAGCGAGGTCGCAAGCAGCCCGCCGACGGCACCACCGACGGCCCACGAGGCGATCACCGTGCTGTTGAGCCGCCAGGCGAGACCGACGGAACTCGACAGCAGCGGCCCGGCATTGGCGCGTCCGGGTCGTCCGGGAATCAGGCTCGCCCCCTGATCGCGCACCGACTGCAATCCGAACACGACGGCGACCAGCACAGCGGAGAAGACGACGGCCAGGAGCAGTGGCCGCAGATCGTTGCGCACATAGGCGCCGGTTGCCTGCCCCCACCCGATGGGTGAGATCCAGCTCGGCCAGGCGGGTGTGACGTGCAGCAGGTCATCGGACGGTGTGCCTGCGGCGTCGCCGATGCCCCGCATGATGTAGGCACCGATGACGAACGCGACGCCTGCCCCGTTCGCGCCGCGCGAGGTGCGGAACAGTTGCGCCACGAACAGCCCGAATGCCAGGCATGTTGCGCCCACTGCCGTCACCGCGGCACCGAACACGAACGATCCTGCGGCGTCCAGCCCGTTGGCGATCAGAGCGAGCGCCACGAGCACACCGACCACGACGTTGGCCAGCAGACCATGCACCACGGTGGCGACAGTCGGCAGAATGCGGCCGGCCGGCGTGGAGGCGACAAGTTCGGCTCGGCCCAGCTCCTCGTCGGCTCGGCTGTGGCGCACGGCGAGGAAGCTGCTCATCAGCCCGACCATGACTGCCAGCCAGCTGAAGAGTTCGAAGAAGACGAAGGCGCCGAGTGACGGACCGTTCGGTGTCCCGCGGAAGACCAGAACCGTGCGGGTGGCGACGGCGAGTTGCAGAATCTGCGTTCGTCCGGCCTCGTCACCGTAGGTGCCGGCAACCGATGCGGTGGACGCATAGGTCAGCAGACCGATGCTGATGATCCACACCGCAAGCTGGAACCGATCCCGGCGACGACGCTGCCTCAACAACACCAGCAGCTCGTTCACGAACGAACCTCCCTGGAACCGCGTGTCCCGGCGGGAGCGAGTTCGTCGCCATAGTCGCGCAGGAACAACTCCTCGAGCGAGGGCGGCTTGATGGTGAGCCCCGTCACCTCGAGACGGGCAAGTTCGGGCAGCACTGCCGTGACGCGGTCGCTGTCGATGGTGAAGCTCACCCGCCCGTTATCGATCCGCACGTCGTTGGCGCCGGGCACGCCGGTGAGCACCCCAGGGTCTTGTCCCTGCGTCGAGAAGGCGACCTCGGTGCGGGTGAGATGGCGCAGATCGGCGAGCGTACCGGTCTCGGCCATGCGGCCGGCGCGGATGATCGTCACCCGATTGCAGAGCTGTTCGACCTCGCTGAGGATATGGCTGGACAACAGCACGGTAGCGCCCTGCTCGGCCACGCGGGCGACCTCCCGATTGAACACCTGCTCCATCAGCGGGTCGAGACCGCTCGTCGGCTCGTCCAGGAGGTAGAGCTCGGCGGGTGTGGCGAAGGCGGAGATGAGCGCCACCTTCTGCCTGTTGCCCTTGGAGTAGGTGCGCCCTTTCTTCCGCGGATCGAACTCGAACGCCGCGATCAGGCGCTGCTTGCGCTCGAGATAGGCCTCCTTGTCTTTTCCGTCTCCGCGAAGTCGCGCAATGAGGTCGATCGCTTCACCGCCGGTGAAGTTCGGCCACAGGCTCACGTCGCCCGGCACATAGGCGATGCGTCGATGAAGCTCGTGCGCCCGCCGCCAGGGGTCCTCGCCGAAGACGGTCGCCTCACCGCCGGTAGCCCGAGCAAGGCCGAGAAGGATGCGAATCGTCGTGGACTTACCTGCACCATTCGGGCCGAGGAAGCCGTGTACTTCACCTGCGGATACGGACATGTCGAGACCGTCGAGCGCGCGAACACGACCGTAGGTCTTCACGAGGTCGCGCGTCTGAATCACAGTGGTCATTGACGGCACACTACGCCGAATCCACAACCCTGTGAAGGTCCGGTCGGAGGGCTCCGGCAGGCCGGAATCGACCCCGTCGGCGGGCGCGAAATCTCCCGAGCGAGACCAGAAAGAAGACCGCCCTTGCGTCTGTACCTAGAGGTATGTACAGTCAAGGCATGGAGTCCCGAGAGCGGTTGGTTACCGCGATGAGTGAGTTGATGTGGGAGCGCGGATATGCGGCGACCAGCCCACGCGAGGTAAGGGAGCGCTCGGGCGTCGGCCAGGGCAGCATGTACCACCATTTCCCGAGCAAACGGGATCTCGCTTTGGCCGCGCTGCAACGCAACTGCGACGACCTTCTTCCGGCCACCACCGACCTGCTCACCGGGCCAGACGATCCGATGGACAAGATCGCGGCCTATCTGACTCGGCCGAGACCCGCGCTGAAGGGATGCAAGGTCGGCCGGATGACCCAGGATCCACTGGTCGCCACCGATCCGGGGCTTCTGGCGCCGGTGGCCGACGCCTTCGCCACGGTTCATCATCACCTGACAGTGGTGCTGCGCGAAGCGGCCGAGCGGGGTGAGCTCAGCACGGCGGTCGACCCCGAACGGCTGGCCTATCTGCTGTCCGCGACGATCCAGGGCGGCTATGTCTTGGCCATCGCGGCGCAGGATCCTCGTCCGTACGACGACGCCTGCGCCGGGGCGCTCGAACTGCTGCGCGCATCCGCACCACCGGCTCAACGGCACGACGAACCCATCAGCACCACGAACATCCCCGCCGCGGCATCAGCATCGGCGGCAAGCGAGAGGAACGATTGAGATGACAGTTCGTATCGGAATCAACGGCTTCGGACGAATCGGACGCAGCTATCTGCGTGCGGCACTGGCCAACAAAGCGGACGTCCAGGTGGTCGCCGTCAACGACCTCACCGACGCGTCCACGCTGGCGACACTACTGGAGTGGGATTCGATCTCCGGCCACCTCGATGGGGTCAGTGTCGACGGTGACGTGATCACCGTGGGCGCCAACCAGATCAAGGTACTGTCCACGGCCGATCCCAGCGCCATTGCGTGGGGGGAGTACGGGGCGGACGTGGTGATCGAATCGACCGGAAGATTCACCGACGGGGCGAAGGCTCTGGCGCATCTGAGCGGAGGCGCCAAGAAGGTGATCGTCTCGGCCCCCGCCAAGGGAGATGTGCCGACGTTCGTGCTGGGCGTGAACGACGACCGGCTTGATCCCACCGCCTCCGACGTGTTCTCGAACGGCTCGTGCACGACCAACTCGCTGGCGCCGCTGGCCAAGGTGCTCAACGACAGCTTCGGCATCGAGAGCGGCCTGATGACCACCGTTCATGCCTACACCGGCGATCAGCGGCTGCAGGACGCCCCGCATTCGGACCTTCGCCGAGCCCGTGCCGCAGCGGTCTCGACCATCCCGACCTCCTCGGGTGCAGCCAAGGCGATCGGCAAGGTGATTCCCGAACTCGATGGACGTCTCACCGGTTTCGCATTGCGCGTGCCCATCCCGGTTGGTTCCATCACCGACCTGACTGCCGTCCTCACCAAGAGCGCTGACGTGGCCGAGATCAACCAGGCGTTCGCGGACGCCGCCGCGGCCGGCCCGCTGAAGGGCTACCTGCAGTACTCCGAAGCTCCGCTGGTCTCCGCTGACATCGTCGGCAATCCGCACTCCTCGATCTTCGACGCTCCGCTCACCCAGGTCGTCGGTCATCAGGTGAAGGTGCTGGGTTGGTACGACAATGAGTGGGGGTTCTCCAACCGGCTGGTCGAGTTCTCCGAACGTATCGGGAAGGCGCTGTAGGGTCTGCCGGGAGGAGCGTCCGTGAGCAGTAATTCTGCTGGCATCCCGCGCGTTGCCGTGCTGGGTACGGCGAGCGGCCTGATCTTGATGGCCTTCTTCACGGTTCTGTGGGGATCTTGGTCGCTTGTCGGATTGTCGGGCCCGCTCGCCGTCGCAGTCATCGTTGCCTTCTCGAGCCTCGGGGTGGTCTTCGTCGTGGAGGGCGTCCGCCTGCTGCTGATCCTCCGGCGATTCCCGACGATCGACACCGCGTCGCGCCGAGCGCAGACCAAGCGCATCGGCTTGCGGTTCGGCATCATCTTCGGGATCGAAGGCGTGCTGATCGGCGCGGCGAGCGGCCTGCTGGCCACGGCCGGGTTGTCGGATTACCTCAACCCGGTGATCGCGCTGATCGTCGGGCTGCATTTCATCCCGCTGGCGAGGGTGTTCGCGCGCACGATCGACTACTACATCGCCGGATGGGTCGTGATCGTGGCGATCACCGGAATCTGTCTTCTCGCCTTCAGCGGGACTCCCGTCTACACGGTGTGGACGATGGTCTCGCTGGCCACGGCCTGTGGCACGAGCGCCTACGGCATCTACATGCGCCAACTGTCGAGGCGTCTGCGTGGTGAGCGGGCGGCAAGTTGAGGCTGCGGGAACGGACAGCTCGCGGGGACACTCCCAGGCACTCCACAGCCAGCGGCAACCGGATCGGCTGCACCCGGCACGTACGGTAGTTGACAACGCAATTACACATCCGAACCTGCGGCGTACAGCTCGCCGTCGCCAACCTCTCTGGAGGCACGACATGACCCCATCGGCTGCATTCACCAAGCGCGTCCGCTACGGCGCGGCAGTCGCCGGCCTGGCCGGCATTCTTGTTTTCGCCGGCTGCTCGGCCGAGACCGACGCCAGCGAAGAGACCCCGGCCGCCGCGACGTCCGAATCGTCCAGCACCTCGACGGCCCGAACCACGGCGGCGTCCACCGGCAAGTATGCCGATGGCACCTACACGGCGTCCGGCTCGTATCAGACCCCCGAGACCGTCGAGACGATCAGCGTCACCCTCACGTTGGACAATGACGTGATCACCGAGGTGAACGTCATCGGCGATCCCCAAGCGCGCGAGACTCAGCAGTACCAGGGCCAGTTCATCGGAGGCATCTCCGATGTGGTCGTCGGCAAGAACATCGACGAGATCTCGGTCAGCCGCGTTGCCGGCTCCTCGCTGACCAGCAAGGGATTCAACTCCGCGGTGGACAAGATCAAGTCGGAAGCCTCATCCTGATGCCCGAGCAGTGGCGGTTCGAGGCCATCGGCACCCGGTGGGAGATCGAGACCGTCCGCCCGCTGCAGCCCGGCGAACGTGCCCGCATCACGCGGCTGATCGACCAGTTCGACCGGGAATGGTCACGTTTCCGGTCTGATTCGATAGTCAGCCGGCTGGCCGTTTCGGGCGGCGAGACGGCCGCACCACCGGACGCCGCCGCGATGCTCGATGTCTTCCGCGAACTGTCAGCGGCCACCCGGGGCGCGGTCAACCCACTGATAGGGGAGAGCCTGGCCCGGCGCGGCTACGACGCGTCCTATTCGTTCGTGGACACCGGGCCGATTGCCGCACCGCCCGATTGGACGACGGCCCTCACCTGGGACGACGGCCTGCTCCGCCTCGCCCAGCCCGCTGTGATCGACGTCGGAGCGCTCGGCAAGGGCCGCCTGGTCGATCTGATCAGCGCCGCCGTCTCTTCCATCACCGACGGGCCGATCGTGGTGGACGCCAGTGGCGACCTGGCGGTGCGTGGTGGACCGGTCCGCATCGGGCTGGAAGATCCCCGCGACCCGCGGCGGGCGGTAGGAATCTGGGATGTGACCGACGCCGCGCTGTGCGCCTCGGCGATCAACCGGCGCACCTGGGGCGAGGGTCTGCACCACGTGCTCGACGCCCGGACCGGCCGGCCCGTGAGAGAGGTCATCGCGACCTGGGCGCTCGCCTCGGACGCCATGCATGCCGATGCGGCGGCCACCGCGCTGTTCTTCTCCGGCGGGGCAGAGCTCGCGCACGACTGGGGAGTGGACTGGGTGCGGATGACCCACGAAGGCCGGCTCGAATGGTCACCCTCAACGACGGCAGAGTTGTTCACATGATCGGGCGGCTGACGGGAATCCGGACCCTTGTTTACGCGGAACTGGGGCGCCTGTCGATGTACCGGCTGGTGTTGTTGGCCCTCGACGCGCTCATAGTGATCGCCTTCGTCCTGGCGTTGCTGGGACTCGTCGTCCCCACGGGGGCCGAGTTGCTGGTCAGCGCCGTCGTGCTCGCGGGAGCCTGCCTGCTCACCGATCTGATCGGGCACCGATCTGATCGGGCACCGCCTGATCGGACGCCAGCTGCGCTTCGAATCGTCGCTGATCACCGCGAGCATTATGATGTTCGTGCTGCGTCCAACCATCGAACCCATCGGCCTGGCCGGGCTCGTCATCGCGGCGGCGGTGGCCTGCGCTTCGAAGTACCTGCTCGTCTGGCGCGGACGCCACATCTTCAACCCGGCCGCTGTCGGTGCGACGGTCGTGACCATCGTCGCCACCGTGCTACCGCTGGACGCGGGTATCGGAAGTTCGGCGTGGTGGGTGGGTTCTCCGATTTTGCTTGTTCCGGTTCTCGTGCTGGGGATCATCGTCGCCTGGCGAACCGAGAAGCTCGCCGTGGTCTCGCTGTTCCTGCTGGTCGCGCTCGTAGTGACCACCATCCGGGTCGGCGTTCAGTACCAGCAGGCCGGCCTTGAGCTGAGCCTGGGGGACGCCGCCTGGCAGATGCTGAGCGCCTCCCCGTTCGTCTTCCTCGCCACCTTCATGCTGACCGAGCCGCTCACCACGGCTCCGCGGCGCTGGCAGCAACTCGTGGTGGCCGGCGTCGTGGGGCTGGCCGCAGGCTGGCCCATTCCGGTTGGCTACCTGACGCTCGGTCAAGAACGGGCACTGCTGATCGGCAATCTGGTGGCCTTCATCTTGTGCGTCCGCGGCTCGTTGCGCCTCAGCCTCACTGACCGCGGCTGGTTGACGCCGACGATTCAAGAACTCGTCTTCACCGTCGATGACCGGCTCCGTTTCGAGGCGGGACAGTACCTCGAATTGGAGGTACCGCATCCCCATCCGGACTCCCGCGGTACTCGGCGTCCATTCAGCATCGTCTCGGCACCTGAGGACCTGCCGACACTGCGGATCGCCTACCGCGACGGCGCGCAACCACGAAGCAGCTTCAAGACCGCGCTGGCCGATGTGGAACGCGGCGGGCTGCTGCACGCCACCGGCGTGTGGGGTGACTTCCTGCTGCCCGCAGATGCGCGCCGCCCGATCCTGCTGCTGGCCGGTGGTATCGGGATCACGCCCTTCATTTCGCAGCTGCGGCACCTGGCAGCTTCCGGACAGACCCGTGACATCGTCCTGGTCTATGTGGTCTCGGACCCCGCGATCGCCTTCCGTGACGAGATCGCGGCGACCGGCATTGCGACCGTCGTCTTCGCCCAGCAGGCTCCGGACGAGCTGCCCGCAGGCTGGACACTCGCCCCATCGGCCCGCATCGACGGCGAATCGTTGCTGGCGGCGGTGCCCGACCTGAGCTCCCGAGATGCCTACGTCTCCGGCCCGCCGCGGCTCATCGCCGACCTCACGCCGTCCCTGCGCGGCGCGCGCACACTGACGACCGACGCGTTCGCCGGCTACTGAGCTGCTGGGAGTCGCTCAAGGACGAAGTGTCGGCACCGATGGCTACCATGGCCCCATGCCTGATCTTTCCCCACTCGACGTGCTGCGGACCACGTTCGGGTACGACGAATTCCGGGGTGACCAGGCGCAGGTGATCGACCATGTCATCGCCGGCGGTGACGCGATCGTGTTGATGCCCACAGGAGGCGGCAAGTCGCTGTGCTACCAGATTCCGGCGATGGTGCGCACCGGGGTGGGCGTGGTGATCTCCCCGCTGATCGCGCTGATGCACGACCAGGTCAGCGCGCTGGAGAGCCTCGGCGTACGCGCCGGATTCCTCAACTCCACCCAGAGCTACGACGAGCAGCGGGCCACCGAGCAGCGCGCGCTCAACGGCGAGCTCGACCTGCTGTACCTCGCCCCCGAACGCCTCGACCTGCCGCGAACCCGGGAGTTCTTCGACCGGCTCGCGATCTCGCTCTTCGCCATCGACGAGGCGCACTGCGTCTCCCAGTGGGGCCACGACTTTCGTCCGGAGTACCTGAAGCTGTCGGTGCTGGGCGAACGCTGGCCCGGCGTGCCGCGAATCGCGCTGACCGCGACCGCCACCACCGCCACCCGTCACGAGATCGCCGAACGGCTCGGCCTGCAACAAGCCCGCACCTTCGTGGCCAGCTTCGACCGCCCCAACATCAGCTACCGCATCGAGACCAAGCAGCAACCGCTGAAACAGCTGATCTCGCTGATCCGCGCCGAGCACGTTGGCGATGCCGGCATCGTCTACTGCCTCAGCCGCAAGTCGGTCGAGGCGACCGCAGCGGCCCTGGTCAGGGAGGGGATCGAGGCGCTGCCGTACCATGCCGGGCTTCCGGGGCCGGTACGTTCGGCCAATCAGTCCCGGTTCTTGCGCGACGACGGCGTGGTGATGGTGGCGACCATCGCCTTCGGGATGGGAATCGACAAGCCCGATGTCCGCTTCGTCGCCCATCTCGACCTGCCGCGCAGCATCGAGGGGTACTACCAGGAGACCGGGCGGGCCGGACGCGACGGCCTGCCGGCGACCGCGTGGATGGCCTACGGGATGGCCGACATCGTGCAGCAGCGTCAGTTGATCGAGGGTTCGGACGGCGATTCCGCGCACAAGCGCCTGCTCGGCCAGCACCTGGACGCGATGCTCGGGCTGTGCGAGACGCTGCGCTGCCGTCGTCAACTGATGCTGGAGTACTTCGGTGAAGCCAGTGAGCCATGCGGCAACTGCGACACCTGCCTGGATCCGCCCACACCCTGGGACGGCACCGTCGCCACTCAGAAACTGCTGTCCACCGTGGTGCGGCTCAAGCGCGAACGCAATCAGCGCTTCGGTGCCGGCCAGCTCATCGATATCCTGCTGGGCAGGCGGACACCACGCGTCGAACAGTGGCATCACGACCAGTTGAGCACCTTCGGGATCGGCACCGAACTCACCGATCTGCAGTGGCGGGCCATGGTGCGTCAGCTGCTGGCCGCCGGACTGCTCGGCGTCTCCGCCGATGGACACCAGACCCTGGAGCCTACCCAGGCCTCGTGGGCGGTGCTGCGCGGGCAGCGCTCCGTCGCGCTGCGACACGATGCGATCACCCGTGCAGGAGCTGCGAAGAAGCGCAAGGACAGCACCAGAACCGGCTCACGAGCATCGGCGGTCGACGACCTGGTGGCCGGAGATCGGGAACTGTTCGAACAGCTGCGCGCCTGGCGGGCCGAAACGGCGCGAGCAGCGTCCGTTCCGGCGTATGTGGTCTTTCCCGATGCCACGCTGGCGGCGATCGCACAACGCCGTCCCGACTCGTTGGACGGACTGTTCGCCATCAGCGGCGTAGGTGCCAAGAAGCTGGAATCCTACGGCGAGGCCGTCCTGCAAGTGATCAGTGCAGGCTGAGACTTGCCGATCCGGCTCGAATCGCCACGGCCCTGCGACATACTGAGGCGATGACCACGAACAAACCCAAGCTGCTCGCGCCACTGCTGCGCTGCCCGAACGGTCCGGTCGATGCCCGCGATTTCAACCCGGATGCCAAGCCCGGATACCCCAATGGCAAGGACAAGGACGGCGACGACCTGCGCACCGAACTCGAGCCGCTGCTCGACGACCTGCAGGAGCGCCTGTTCGCCGCCGGCACCAGAAGTCCCCAGGCCCCGCGGGTGCTGCTCATTCTGCAAGGCCTCGACACTGCGGGCAAGGGCGGCACGATCCGGCACGTCATCGGCATGATGGATCCGCAAGGGGTCCACATTCACTCCTTCAAGAGGCCGACCGCCGAAGAACTGGCCCACGATTTCTTGTGGCGCATCGAGCGGGAACTGCCACGTAGCGGTCAGGTGGGCATCTTCGACCGCTCGCATTACGAGGACGTGCTCATCCAGCGCGTCGACCATCTCGCCCCGCCCGAGGAGATCGAGCGCCGCTACGGGGCCATCAATGATTTCGAGGCCAAGCTGATCGCTTCGGGCACCGTGATCGTCAAGTGCTTTCTCACCATCTCCCGGGGTGAGCAGAAGCAGCGTCTGGCCGAACGACTGACCAATCCCGAGAAGTACTACAAGTACAACCCGGGCGATCTCGACGTCGCCTTGAAGTGGGAGTCCTACATGGACGCCTACTCGATCGCGCTGACCCGATGCAATACGGACGCAGCCCCCTGGTTCGTGGTGCCGGCCAACCGTAAGTGGTACCGCAACTGGGCAATCACGAATCTGATCATCGAGGCGCTCGGCAGCCTGAACCTCGGCTGGCCGGCGGCCAACTTCGACGTGAAAGCCGAACGCCAGCGGCTGGAGGCCCTGCCGTCGAAGTAGCCCGACCCCACCCCTCCCGGCGGTCGTCGCCTCCGGACAAGCGGATAGGCTACCTGATAGAAGGCCTTGCTCCGCCGGGCGGGGTCCACTGCCCCGAGGAGGACAAGGACGGATATGACGTACGACGTTGTGAAGATCGGGATCGTGGGAATGGGTCATGTGGGCCCACATGCTGCGAGTGCTCTCATCAACTGGGGCGTCGCGGATGTGATCTACGTCAGCGACATCGACGAGAAGAAGGCCCAGGCCGAGCAGCTGGATCTGATGGACTCGACGGCGTTCCTGCCCCGGCCGACACGAGTGATCAGCGTCGGTGCCGACTACGAGGTCCTTGCTCGCGCCGACGTCATCATCAATGCCGCCGGTGACATCACCAAGGTGGCCACCAACCGGGACGGCGAGCTCTACGGAACGACCGACATCGCGCGAACCTTCGTCGGGAGGATCGCCGCAGCGGGGTTCGAGGGCTTCTGGATCAACGTCTCGAATCCCTGCGACGTGGTGACGCGGCTCGTCCACGAGCTGTCCGGGCTGCCCTCCAATCACGTCCTCGGCACGGGCACCTCACTGGATTCGGCGCGGCTGCGGCGCGCCATCTCCCAACGAACCGGTCTGTCCATCCAGTCCATCGACGCCTACATGCTCGGTGAGCACGGCGCAAGCGAGGTTGCCGCGTTCTCCCAGGTGTCCATCGCGGGTAAGCCGTTGGCCGAACTGGCCGTCGAACGGCCGGGACGATTCGGCTTCAGCGGGGACGACGTGGAGCGCGACGGGCTCAACGGCGGCTACGACATCTACAACACCAAGCACTGCACCGAATACGGCATCGGCGCCGCGGCTGCGCGGCTCGCCGCCGCCATCGTCCGCGGGGAGCGGACGGTACTGCCTGCGTCGGTGTACCTGTGCGGGCAGTACGGCCAGTCCGGCTTCTACATCTCGACACCAGCCGTGATCGGGGCCGACGGTGTCGAGGACATCTACGAGCTTCGTCTCACCGACACCGAGCGCGAACGCTTCCTCGCCTCGTGCGACAAGGTGAAGCACAACTACGAACTGGTTCGCGACCACGCCGCTCGCGCGTCCTGACCGGGCCGCGCCGCACCGCCACCAGGCTCAGAGCCCCGCCAGCCGGGACGCAGCCTCACGCAGCACGTCCTCACGCTTGCAGAACGCGAAACGCAGCAGCGAACGGTACTGCGCAACGTGCTCGGGCTGCACGAAAGCCGAAACCGGCACCCCGACCACACCCACCAGCTCGGGCAACCGACGGGCCAACTGGGTGGCGTCCTCGAAGCCCACCGCTGCGGTGTCGACCAGCACGTAGTAGGCCCCCGCGGGTGAGAACACCTGGAAACCGGCCTGCTGCAGCCCGTCGATGAGAATGGTGCGTTTGCGCTGCAGATTCGAGGCGATGGACGCGTAGAAGTCGTCCCCCAACCGCAGGCCGGTCGCAATCGCCGGTTGGAAAGGCGCCCCATTGACGAAGGTCAGGTACTGCTTGACCGTCAGGATGGCGGTGATGACGTCGGCGGGGGCCACCACCCAGCCGATCTTCCAGCCCGTGGTCGAGAACGTCTTGCCGGCCGATGAGATCGTGATGGTGCGCTCGGTCGCGCCCGGAAAGGTGGCGACAGGAATGTGGCGGGCACCATCGAAGACCAGATGCTCGTAGACCTCGTCGGTCACGATGAACGCGTTGTGCCGATGTGCCAGGTCGACGATGTGCTGCAGGGTCTCAGCGGGAAACACTGCACCGGTCGGGTTGTTCGGGTCATTGACGATGATCAACCGGGTCTTGTCGGTGACCACCGTGTCGAACTCGTCCAGATCGGGCTGAAAATCCGGTGCCCGCAGCGCCACGGTGACGTGCCTGCCGCCGGCCAGACCGATGACCGCGGCATAGGCATCGTAGAAGGGCTCAAAGGTGACCACCTCGTCGCCCGGTTCCACCAGCGCCAGGACGGTGGCGGCAATGGCCTCGGTTGCCCCGGCGGTGACCAGGATCTCGGTGCCCGGATCGGCCTCCAGACCATAGAAGCGCTGCTGGTGCTCGCCGATCGCCGCACGTAGGTCGGGTTCGCCGCGGCCGGGGGAGTACTGGTTGATGCCGGCGTCGATGGCTGCCTTCGCCGCGTCCAGCACCTGTTGGGGGCCGTCCTCGTCCGGGAATCCCTGACCCAGGTTGATGGCGCCGAGTTGCCTGGCCAGCATGGTCATCTCGGTGAAGATGGTGGTGGACAGGCGACCGTCTGTGCCGAGCAATCCGGCGTAGGCAGCGGTCCGCTGCCAGGGACCGGCGAGGTCGGGTTGGACGCTGAGACTCGATGACAATGGGCTGGACATGATTCCTCTGATCGGTTCCGGCAAGTCTATCGAGGCCGGGCAGGCATCAGCACACCCGTCGGCGCGCACTCGTCCTGCAGTCCGCCGGACTGATCACGCTCAAGGACGGCGGCAACGCGCTGTCGACTCCGGCCGATATCGACGAAGGTGCATCGCGGGTGACGGTGGTTCCGGTGGATGCGAACCAGACCGCGGTCCAGCTCCGGTCGTTGGATGGCGCGGTCATCAACAACAACTTCGCCGCCGATGCGAACCTGGATCCGACCAGCGCGATCTACTCCGACCTGCAGGATCTCAAGGCCGCCGAGCCCTACATCAACGTCTGGGTGGTCCGCAGGGAAGACGTGGACGACGCCACGCTGAACAGGTTGGTCGAGATCTACCATGATCCCTCGGTGATCGGCGCTCTGCTCGACGAGAACAAGGGCACCGCGGTTGCGGTGGACAAGACGCCCCAGGAGCTCCAGGACATCCTGACCGGTCTCGAAGACCTCATCCGCAGCCAGGGCTGATCGTCGCACCGCCTACCTAGACAGGAAGAAGGTATCGGACACTGATGGGAGCCACCGTTTCCCTGCGCGGGGTCACCAAGGACTTCGACACACCGGGTGGATCGATCCGCGCGGTCGACAATGTATCGCTGGACATCGGATCCGGAGAAGTCTTCGGCATCATCGGCTACTCGGGTGCCGGGAAGTCGACCTTGGTCCGCTTGATCAATGGCCTGGAGACCCCGACGTCGGGAAGCGTGGCGATCGATGGGCAGGTGATCACCGGGCTGCCCGAGCGCAGACTGCGTCCGGTCCGCGCCGGGATCGGGTTCGTTTTCCAGCAGTTCAATCTGTTGTCCTCGCGGACCGTCGCCGGCAATGTGGGCTTCCCGCTGCGGGTAGCAGGCGTTGACAAACGCGCCCGAGAACGCCGAGTCGCTGAACTCCTCGATTTCGTCGGCCTGGCTGACAAGGCCCAGCAGTACCCTGATCAGCTGTCAGGTGGCCAGAAGCAACGGGTGGGCATCGCCCGTGCTCTGGCCACCAAGCCCAGCCTGCTGCTGGCCGACGAAGCCACCAGCGCGCTCGACCCCGAGACCACTCGTGATGTGCTCGACCTGCTGCGCCGCGCCAACGACAGACTCGGGGTGACCATCGCGGTGATCACCCACGAGATGTCGGTGGTGTCCTATTTGTGTAGCCGGGTCGCGGTCATGGAGATGGGTCACGTCGTCGAGACCGGTCCGGTCTACGACGTCTTCGCCGATCCCCAGCGTCCGGTGACCCGGCGTTTCGTGGGCACCGCGCTGCATGACCGGCCGCGGGCCGATGTCGTGGCGAGATTGCGCCAACGGCACTCGGGACGCATCGTCACGGTGGCGGTCACCGACCAGAACGGCTCGTCGACGCTGCTCACCGAACGACTGCGCCACTACGGTGTCGACGGAGCCGTCATCCACGGCGGTATCACCGAGATCGACTCGCGCCCGCTGGGCGCGTTGACCGTCGAATTGGTGGGCCTGGATTCGGCCATCGAGGAGCTGCTGAGCGACCTCCGCCGGCATACCGACGTCGTGGACCATGGCACCGCGCAGAACCCTATCGACAGCACCGATGAGGATGGAGACCCACGATGACCTCCGGAAGCCAAAGCCTGTGGCCCGTCTTGTTCGAGGCCTTGGGACAAACCCTGCAGATGGTCTTCGTGACGCTGGGCATCGGCGGTCTGGCCGGTCTGCTACTCGGTCTGGGGCTGTACACCACGCGGCAGGGCAATCTGCTGTCGAATCGGCCCGTCTACTTCGTGCTCAACCTGATCGTCAACATCATCCGGCCGATTCCGTTCATCATTTTTATCTCCGCGATGCTCCCGCTGACCATCAAGGTGACCGGGACGAGCTTCGGCCCGACCGCGGCCATCTTCCCGATGAGCATCATGGCCACCGTTGCCACCTCCCGGATCGTGGAGCAGAACATCGTCGCACTCGACCCGGGGCTGATCGAAGCAGCCCGCGCGATGGGTGCGAGCCCGCTGCGCATCATCGCTACGGTGATCATCCCCGAAGCGCTCGGCCCGCTGATCCTCGGCTACACCTTCTTGTTCGTCGGCATCACCGACATGTCCGCGATGGCCGGGGCAGTGGCAGGCGGTGGCCTGGGCGATTTCGCGATCGTCTACGGCTACCAGCGCTACAACTTCGTCGTCACCTGGATTGCGGTGGGCGTCATCATCGTGGTCGTCCAGCTTGCCCAGCTCGTCGGCAACATCCTCGCCCGCCGGGTACTGCGCCGCTGAGCCGCCAGCAGCGCGGGATCACGGTGTGCGGACGATCACAGCTTCTTGCCGGGATTGAGCACGCCGGTCGGGTCGAGCACGTCCTTGATCCCGCGCTGCAGACCCCGCAACCGGGGACCCAGCTCCGCGTCCACCGCGCTCAACTTCTCCAGGCCGATGCCGTGTTCACCGGTCACCGTGCCGCCCAGTTCGTTGGCCAGCCCCAAGACGAGTTCGTGGGTCCGGTGGGCGGTGCGGACCTGATCGGGGTCGTCGGGGTCGAAGCAGATCACGGGGTGCAGGTTGCCGTCGCCCACATGGCCGGCGGTGCCGATGGGCAGCCCGACCTGGTCGGACAGTTCGGCCAGCCTGACCAGCAGGTCGAACAGCCTGCCCCGTGGCACGGCGACGTCCTCGTTGAGGCTGTCGCCGCGCAGGGCGTGCATGGCGGGGTTGAGGACTCGCCTAGCCCGCAGCAGTTCGGCGACCCGATCGGGGTCGTCGGCCACATCCACCCGCATCGCGCCGTGGCGGCGCACCACGTCGACATAGCTGGCGATGTCGTCAGCTGCTGCGGTGCGTGCGTCGGTGAGCACGAGAAGCCAGGCCTTGGCGTCGGTCGGCAGCCCGGCGTCCGGGTCGTAGGCCAGTGTCGCGCCGATCACCACCTCGTCCATGAACTCCAGGGTGCTCGGCCGGTGCGGGCCGGCCATGATCTGGTTGGCGGCGTCGAGCGCGGCCTTGCTGGAACTGAAGCCCGCGGTGATGCCTCGTACCGGGCCGGGGGCCGGCAGCAGTCCCACGGTGATCTCGGTGATCACCCCCAGGGTGCCTTCCGACCCGACCAGCAATGACGTCAGGTCGAGCCCACCCACCGCTTTCACGGTCGGCGGTGAGGTGCGGATCACATCTCCGTTGGCGAGCACGACCTCCAGCGAACGCACCGCGTCGCGGGTCACACCGTACTTGACGCAGCGCATTCCTCCCGCATTGGTGGCGACGTTCCCGCCGAGCGTGGACTCGGCGGCCGAGGCCGGGTCGGGGGCATAGAACAGGTCCTGCTCGGCGGCCGCGGCCGCCAGATCCGCGGTGATGACGCCGGGCTGGACGACGGCAGCCAGGTCGATGGGATCGATGCGCAGGATCTGGTCCATCGCGGTCAGATCGAGCAGGATCGCCCCGGGCACCGCATTGGCCCCACCGGCCAGGCCCGTCAGCGCACCCTGCGGAACCACCGGAACGTCGTGAGCGTGCGCAAGGCGCATCACCAGGCTGACCTGGTCGGTGCTGCGTGGACGCACCACCGCCAGCGGCGCACCGACGGCGGGGGAGCCCGACCGGTCGTGCGAACGCTCGGCCAGAACGGCTGGGTCGGTAACGACAGCCTGCTCACCAAGGGATTCGCGCAACTGCGTCAGCATCCCCGTAGGTTACACCGGCGCGTCATCGCCATCATCGTGTCCGCCGGGCGTGCTTGCGGGCGCAGTCGATGCAGGTATCTGCCGCAGGCCGAGCGTCGAGCCGATCCTGCGTTATGCGGCGCCCGCACTCCACGCACACCCCGTAGGTCCCCGCGGCGACCCGGGCCAGTGCCGCGTCCAGCTGATCGAGGGACGATTCGGCGGCGACCAACTCGGCCTGCGCCAGTGACCACTCGTAGGTGAGTGTCGATCCTTCGGGGTCATGCTCGTCGTCGGTGACCGCGGCAGCCCGCTCCGAGCGGATCTCGGACAGCTTCGCCCGCGCCACCGCACGCGCCGTCTCCGCCTCGGCGCGCAGCGAACGGAGCCGGACATCGGCAGGTTCTGTTCGCGGCCCGGCAGACGACAACTCATTCATGAGATCAATCGTAGGCAGCGCATTGCGGCAACCCTTTGGAAGTGGACTCGGGTCAGGGGCAGCATTGGGATCATGCGGCAAACAACACAGCCGGCCCCAAGCCGGCAGCACCCCGACGCCGACATGGTCCAGGCCAGCCAGCACGACGCCGACACGGTCGTCGCGGGGTTGAACTCCGGCACCGATGGGCTGAAGGATGCCCAGGTCAATTCGGCACGCGAGACCTACGGCCTCAATGTGGTCTCCGAATCCCACGCTCCCAGCCTGCCGGCAACCATCCTCGGCTCGTTCCGCAATCCGTTCGTGCTCTTGCTCATCGTCCTGGCGGCGATCATGGTCGCCACCAACGACCACATCGGCGCCTCCACCATCACCGTGATGGTGCTGATCTCCGTCGGACTCAACACCACCCAGGAGTACAAGGCCACCCGCGCCGCTCAGGCGCTGCGCGCCATGGTCGTGGCGACCACCACCGTCATCCGGCAGGGCAAAGCCAGCGAGATCCCCGTCGCTCAGGTCGTCCCCGGCGACATCATCGAGCTCAAGGCAGGCGACCTCATCCCTGCTGATCTGCGGGTTGTGCGCGCCAAAGACCTGACCGTCTCCCAGTCGTCGCTGACCGGGGAATCGCGTCCCCAGGACAAGACGGCTGAGCCACAGGACAGCACCGATGAGAACCTGCTGCATGCCCGCAACGTCTGTTTCATGGGCACCTCGGTGTTGTCCGGATCAGGGCTGGGCGTGGTCGTCACGACCGGGCGCAACACCTACTTCGGAGCCATGGCTCGGGCGGTGGCCGACGTCCAGCCGCGTTCTGCCTACGACCTCGCCATCCGGCGCATCACCTTGTTGCTGATCCGGATCATGTTGATCATGGCGCCGACGGTCTTCCTGCTGAACTGGTGGCATACCGGCGACTGGCTCCAGGCGTTGCTGTTCGCGGTAGCGATCGGGGTGGGCCTGACTCCGTCGATGCTGCCCACGATCATTTCCGCGAACCTGGCCCGCGGCACCAGCTTCATGGCCGCGCGCAAGGTGATCGTCAAGGTCCCCGACTCCATCGAGAATCTCGGCTCGATGGATGTGCTGTGCACCGACAAGACCGGCACACTCACCGAGGACCGGATCGTCCTGCAGCGTCACCTCGACATCGAAGGAAAGCCGAGTCAGCTGGTGCTGATCATCGGATACCTCAATTCCATGCACTCGACCGGAGTGCGCAACACCATGGATGATGCCGTCATCGGTGCGATGAACAAATCGACCGGCACGGCGCTGCCGGCCTATCGGGTTGTCGACGAGATACCTTTCGACTTCGAGCGACGCCGACTGTCGGTGATCCTCGACCGGGTCACGGACCTGGACCAACTGACCCCGCCCGACGAGGTCAAGGACGTCGGCCCGCAAGAGTTGCATCTGGCCCCGGGCGAGGATCTGCTGCTCACCAAGGGCGCGGTACGCGAAGTCATGTCCGTGTGCTCCCGGGTGATGCACGACGGCAGCATCACTGCCCTGGACGACGCCGCCCGCGCCACGGCCGTCGCAACCGCCGAGTCGCTGAATTCGGACGGCATGCGAGTCCTCGCAGTGTCGACCCGCATCATCGGAGCCGACGCGGCCCGCGCCCATTTCGTCCATGACAACTGGGGCTACACCCCGGCCGACGAGGCAGACATGGTGCTCATCGGTTTCCTGGCCTTCCTGGATCCGCCCAAAGAGTCTGCCTCCGCCGCCATCCAGGATCTTCACCGAGCCGCCGTGGATGTCAAGGTGGTCTCCGGCGACTCCGGTCTGGTCTGTGCCCATGTCGTGGACGCCCTGAACCTGTGGGACGACACTCCAGCCGACGCCAGGGCACAGCGGTCGATGACCGGCGCACAGGTCGACCAGCTGGACGACGAGGCCTTGGCACAACGAGTGAACGATGTCCTGGTGTTCTCCGAAATGAGCCCGCTGCAGAAGGCTCGGGTGGTCGGCGCGCTCCAGGCCCGCGGTCATGTCGTGGGGCACATGGGCGACGGCATCAACGACACCCCGGCGCTGCGCAAAGCCGACGTGGGCATCAGCGTCACCGACGGTGTGGACATCGCCAAGGACACCGCCGACATCATCTTGCTCGAACAGGACCTGCGGGTGCTGCGAGACGGGATCCTCGAGGGCCGGCGCACCTTCGGGAACATTCAGAAGTACCTGAAGATCACGGTGGCGTCCAATTTCGGGAACGTCTTCTCGGTCCTCATCGCGTCGGTGTTCATTCCGTTCCTGCCGATGCTGGCTGTCCAGTTGCTGGTTCAGAACATGCTGTACGACATCTCCCAGACGTCGCTGCCGTGGGACAGGGTGGACGGGTCGGTGCTGGCCCGACCGCGCAGATGGACCGATGGGCACATCACTCGCTTCATGGTGATTCTGGGTCCGGTCTCGACCATCTTCGACGTCGTGGCCTTCCTGCTGATGTGGTTCGTCTTCCATGCGACGGGAACCACTGCGTCCGGTGCCGTGGACCCCACGTCGCAGCATCTGTTCCAGACCGGCTGGTTCCTGGTGGGCATCTGCACCCAGGTGATGGTGGTGCACATGATCCGAACCGAGAAGATCCCGTTCATTCAGTCGACCGCGGCGCGCCCGGTGCTGTGGGCCAGTGCCGCAGCCATCGCCGTCGCGCTGGTGCTACCGGTGGTGCCGTTCACGGCGGCCGCCTTCAGCTTCGTCGCCCCGCCGGCCACGTTCTATCCATGGCTGCTCGCCACCGTGCTCGCCTACTGTCTGCTCACCCAGTGGGTGAAGACCCGCTACATCCGCCGCTGGCACGAATGGCTCTAGCGGTTCACTCCTCGTCCGCGTGCAGGCGGCGCAATTCGTCCTTGGCGCGTTCCAGCACCTCGCGACGCTCGTCGCTCAGACCCGATCCCGCGCGATTGATATAGAAGGTCAGCATCGACATCGCAGAGCGGTAGGGCGAGGAGGCCTTGCGACGGGTCGAGTTCTGTGCCGAACGCAGCAGCGATCGGGCGATCCGTTCGGGATCCGACCAGGTGAAAACACCCTCCTCGAGGTCCAGAGCATCGGAGTGCGCGGTGACGTCCTGCGACCATTTGTGCTCAGCCATGGTCCCATTGTCCGCTCAGGAGAGTCGCTGCAGCCGATGCGAGGCCCGGCTCACCGACCCGGCGAACAGGCAGCCGATCCCGATCAGGGCGACCAGCCAGCCGACCAGGCCCCACCAGCCGAAGGCATGCATGACATGGCCCGACAGGTAGCCGATGATCGACGAACCGAGGTAGTAGCAGGCCAGATACATGCCGGAGGCTTCACCGCGGCTGGCGGGAGCCAATGCGCCGACCCACCCGGATGCCACCGAGTGCACGGTGAAAAAGCCGTAGGTGAACAAGGCGACCCCCGGCAGCATCAGCCACAACTGGCCGGCGGCGATCACCGGCATGCCGACGATGGCCATCGCCGCGCCGACAAGAAGGGCCTTGTCGCGTCCAAAATGACCGACCATTCGCCCAGCTTGGGCGGATGCCAAGGTGCCGAACAGATAGAGCAGGAAGACCAGGCCGATGGCCGACATCGGCAGTCCGAACGTCGAGTTGAGCCGGTATCCGAGGAAGTCGTACAGGGAGACGAAGACGCCCATGAAGATGAATCCCACCCCGAACAAGCCGGCCAGCCGACGGTCACGCCACTGAGCGGCCATGGTGCGCAGCTCCGAACTGAGCCGCAGCCGTTTCGGGGTGAAACGGCGTTCGGCTGGGATGACGGTAGCGATGAGGATCGCGCAGGCCAGCGCGAAGGCCATGTCGATGCCCAAGGCGAGCCGCCAGCCGGCGAACTGCAGCACCCCGGACGGGATCAGGCGTCCCAGCAGCCCACCGACGGTATTGCCCGCCACATACAGTCCCATCGCCCTGGGCAGATCGCGGGGATGAATCTCCTGGGCGAGCCAGGCCATCGCGGTGGCAGGCACGCCCGCGACCAGCAACCCCTGCAGGGCACGCCCGGCCACCAGCCATCCCAGCCCTGGTGCCAGCGGCAGCAGCAACCCGAGCAGGGTGGCGGCCAGCGCCGAAGCGACGATGACGCGGCCGCGCCCGAATCTTTCCGAAAGCACGGACGCGGGCAGGATCGAGACCGCCAGGACGCCGGTGGCGGCGCTGACGGTCAGCGCGGCCTGAGCGGGGGAGGCATGCAGGCTCGCGGTCAGCGTCGGCATCAGGGCCTGAGTGCAGTAGAGCGCGTTGAACGACGCCAGCCCAGCCGCCAGCAGAGCCAGCGAGGCTCGCAGATAGCCCGGCTCGCCACGACGCAGACCCTCGGGAGACGCCGCACGCCTGATCTCGGGCCTGCGCGCGATCTCCACCGAGCGTGGCCGGTCGGGGATGGTGTCGATCTGGAGTGCTGAGTAGGTCGTCGTCACGTCATCTACTGTGAACTTCCCGCAACTACAATGGAAATGCATATAGATGCCTGAATCGATGCACTTCTGGTATTAGTCTTGCGCTGTGCTGTCCGATGATCTGTCGTGGTTCCTCGTGCTCGCCGAGACCGAGCATGTGGGTGATGCTGCCGCCGAGCTGCGCATTCCTCAACCCACCTTGTCGCGCCGGCTGGCACGACTGGAGCAGCGGATGGGCACCACCTTGTTCGATCGGCATGGTCGATCGCTGAGTCTCAATGTCCGCGGAAAGGCACTGCGTAGCAGAATCCGGGCCGCTGTCACCCAGCTCGATCTGGCCGAGTCCGAGGTGCGCCGGCTGCTCGACCCCGAAACCGGCCTGGTGCGTTTCGACTTCCTGCACTCCCTGGGCACCTGGCTGGCCCCGCAACTCATCCGCGCCTTCGCCACCAGCCATCCCCGGGCCGAGATCAGGCTGCACCAGGGCACCGGCACCGAGCTCGTCGACCGGGTGCTGGACGACGAAGCAGATATCGCGCTGAGTTCTCCTCGTCCGGACCGCGACGACATGGCCTGGCTCGAGATGTGGCGTCAGCCGCTCGCGTTGTGCGTGCCCGCCGACCACTGGTTGGCCGGGCGAAGCACCGTCTCGCTCAGCGATGCCGCCGGGGAACCGTTCATCTCCACCCCGAAGAGCTTCCACTCCCGAGATCTCCTGGACGCGGTGGCCGCCGACGAGGGCATCGAGGCCAAGGTGGCATACGAGTCCGACGAGCTGTCAACCGTTGCGGGTCTGGTGGTTGCCGGTATCGGAGTGGCGCTGCTGCCGGCCGACGACCCCTATCTGCCGCTGGCCGGCGCGACATTCATTCCGTTGCGCACCGAACGGACCCGCGAGATCGGGCTGATCTGGCGGGCCGATCACGACCCGGAGTCCACGACCGGGCTGTTTCTCGAAGCTGCGCGCGGACTCACCGCGCACAGCTCAGCCCAGTGAATCGGCGGTGATGCGTCCCTCGGCGATGGCCGCCAGCAGGGCCTGGTAGTCGGCATCGTTCTGTTCGGCATAGCCCAGCGCGAACGCAGCCATCGCCTCGTCGAAGGCAGTGCCCTTGCCCAGATACCCCGAGATGAGCGCGGGTTCGGCGGTTTGGGCATGCGCCCGAGCGAGGACCAGGCCGCACAGTTGCCCGTACTTGTTGAGCAGATCCGCCGACAGGCGCTCGATCTGGAAAGCGCCCTTCATATCGCGGAACTGCCGCACGTAGTACTCGTGACCGTCCGAGCAGGTCCAGCCGAGGAACGGATCGGAGACCGCCTGCATGATCCGCTGACCACTGACCACTCGTTCTCCGGCCTGCGACAGCTCACTTGCTCCGGCGTAGGGCTCCAGCACCGAGGTGGTGGCCTCCTTGATCTGCAGGATCAGCGGGCTTTCGGTGGCGTCCACGAGCAGTTCGATGAAGCACCGCGTGCCCACGCTGCCCACGCCGACCACGCGCAACATGCCGTCGACCGGCTGGAAGCGCTTCAGGAGCGCGCGGATGTCGGGACCCACCGAGGCGCCGTAGACCTTGGGTACCGAGGCGATGTCGTCGGGCCACTGCTGTGGCCGGACCATCAGGGGTGGCTGCTCGACCAGTCGGAGCTCGCCGTTCTCGCAGACGGTGGTCAGCTTCTGCAAAGCCGTCTCGGAGGTGCGGCCCTCGGCCTTGCGGGTGGCCCGGGCGATCTCCTTACCGGCCGCACCCATATCCATCTGCTCACTGCGCGACAGCAGCTCACTGGCCTTGACGAGGGTGTGGAAGTTCTGCAGTGCGCCGCGGGCGGCGAGCCACCTCATGGCTGTGCGGTAAGCGCGGGCGCAGCCGATGGCCACGGTAGTGGCCACCTGATCGCCGAAGCCCGAAGAACGCGCAGCCACCACCAGCGAAGCCACCAGCCGCTCGACATCCCACTCCCAGGGCGCCGGAAGCGTCTCGTCGAAATCGTTCAGATCGAAGACGAGTTCGCGTTCGGGTGAGGCATAGAACCCGAAGTTCGAGAGGTGTGCGTCCCCGCACGCCTGGACGCGCACTCCCGAGACCGGAGTCGGGGCCAGATCGTGAGCCATCAGGGCAGCAGCGCCCCGGTAGAACGCAAAGGCCGACTGCGACATGCGCCCCCAGCGAATAGGGACCAGTGACTGCACCCGGCCGGCGTTCTGCGCTTCGAGCAGCGCGATCGGATCTCGATCGAAGTTGCATCCGGTTCCCAGGTCCGAGCGAGGGCACTGCTTGCGCAGCTGCTTGCCCTGCTGCGCAAGCTCGTTGACAGATGGCCGCGGCCCGTAGAGGGCAGTGTGATCAGCCGGCATAGCAGTTCCTTTTTCCCGACGCCGAAGCAGCGTTCTCCAGGGCTCACGCTACTGCGTTGGGTTCGCCGGCCGCGCGACGTGTCCGAGTTCGGGGGTGAGAAAGGGACGACGGCTAGGGCAGGAACTTCCCGGTTGCCGCCAACAGCAGCGCGTCTATCGCCAGCAGGACGGCCACCACCACGATGAGTGCCGTGGTGATGATCCACACCGGTCTACGCGATCTGCTCAACCAGCGATGCAACCAGGCGCTGACCCTCGCGGTCGCGCCGAGTCCGTCGGCGATGCAGACCAGGACCAGCGGGGACATCGCGATCAGATACCACAGCGTCAGGCCCACCACCCGCCAGGAGGCCGGATGCCCCGATCCGGCCAGCACAGCCCCGGAGTAACCAGGATCGGCGAATGCGGCCACCGCCAAGCCGACAGCAATCGCCACGAGCATCCACAGCGGCGCCGAGCGGGCGCCGCCCTGCTTGTCCGGGCCGAGACCGGTACGTACCCGGACGATCGCCCAGACCAATAAGCCGACAGCGCTGGCAGTCTCGACCGTGACCCACGCCCATCTCGGTACCGACTGCAGCCAGTGCCGCAGGGGGCCGAGCACGGCATCGAGTGCGCTGCCCGCGGCCACGCCGAGCACCACGATCATGATCCAGTTGACTGCCGTGAACGTCAACGTGTGCCCGAACCGGGCACCGCCTGCAATGAAGGTAAGCATGATGATGGCGCCCAGCGGATCGAAACCGACCACGCCGAGCGCCGCCATCTCCGACAGATACAGAGCCATGGGACCTCTCAGCAGGCTGATACGTGAGGCTCAGTATGCGCTCTAGGACTGCTTGCCGTTCTTCGAGCCTTCCGCTCGCGTGACGACCACCGGGCAGTGCGCCTCGCGCAGTACCCGCTTACTCGTGGATCCGAGCAGTAGGCCGGTGAACCCACCGCGTCCACGAGACCCGACAACCACCAGGCCGGCATCGATCGATGCGTCGATCAACGCCTGCGACGCACTGGAATCGACGATCCTCAGCTCGACCTGCACTTCCGGATACTGGGCCTTGATATCGGCGAAGACACCCTCGATATTCTTCGTGAGCGTATCCAGGATCTCCGACATCGACTCGTCCCAGATGTCGTATTCCCACGGCGTGCCGAGCATGGCGTAATCCCAGGCGTGGATGACGACCAGCGGAACTCCACGCAGATCAGCGGCCTCGAAGGCCAGCTTCGCCGCGGCCCGGGCCTCGTTCGAATCGTCGATGCCGACCACCACCGGGCCACCCGGGTTCTCCTGCGCCTCATCGGTGATCACTGCCACCGGTCCGTGCGCGTGGGAGGCGACAGCGTCCGAGACACCGCCGAGCAGCTTCACCGAAATCGGGGCGCGTCGTCCGCGTGCTCCCACCACCACCTGCGCCGCATTCTTGGACGCCTGAGCCAGCACATAGGAGGCATAGCCCTCCACCAGTTCGGCCTTGACGTCCAGCGTCGGATGAGCTGCGCGCAGCCGCTCCAGTTCGGCATTCAACCGCTGTTGGCATCGCCGCTTGAACTGGGTCTGGTACTCGTCGGTGACCGCGGTGAAGGTACGCCCGATCTGGGGTCCCGGAATGACCATGACGATCAGCAACGGGAGCCCGCGCGCCAACGCCCGATCGGCCGCCCAGTCCACTGCCTTACGTGCGCGCTCTGAGCCATCAGTACCCACCACGATCCGGCCCGCGGTATCCAGCCGGATTCGACCTGCGCCCTGCGTCTGCTCGCTCATGATGACCTCCGCCGTCCGCGACTGCTGTGTCGCGATCTGTTCAGCAATCCTAGCGGTGGCGGCACGGCCGGACGGCAAATGACCGACATCCAGCGAGCCAGCAACCCGACATCCTATAAGTTGATGGCGTCCATGGCCAGCACAGAGTTCGTGATGAGGCCCGAAGTCACTTATAATAGCGCCTGTGAATCAGAAGGGGTTACCTCATCGGCTCATCTTCTGGGTTATTTCAGGACTTGTCGTGGCGCTGGGTATTGGCGCCGCGGTCTACACAGCCTATTTCTCTACCCATGGATTGCCGGGCGCATCAGTCGCCGGAGTATCGGTCACCGGACAGACCAAGAGTCAGCTTGCCGCCGAACTCGGCGAGCGAGCCGACCAGGTCAGTGTCACGCTGCAGATCGACGATCACAGCCGCGAACTGAGTCTGGCCGATCTCGGCATCTCCGTTGACGCACAGGCGACTGCCGATCAGGTATTCGCCGCCAACGAGAACCTGGGCCAGCGCTACTCGGCTGTCTTCACCAAGCAGACATCCCCTGTGGTGGCGACGGTCGACGAGTCGAAGATCGACGCACTGACAGCCGAACTCGTCTCCGAATACGGTGACCCCGCCAAGGACGCGATCGTCAAGCTCGGCGATGACAACGCATCGTTCGTCATCGAGCCCGCCCAGGCCGGTACCGGCGTGGACGCCTCCGACCTGACCGCCGCAGCGGACCGGGCCGTCCAGACGCTGAGTTCCCAGACCGTCAGGCTGACGACCAGCCAGGTGGACCCCCACACCTCCACCGACCAGGCTCAGACCGTCGCGGACAAGGCGAACAAGCTGGTCGCGCTCGACGTGAACCTCACCGGGCGTGAATCGGACAGCTACCCGGCCACTGCCACTCAGAAGGCGCAGTGGATCACCATCCCCACCGCCGAGAACGGCTCGCTCGGCGAACCGGTCATCAGTCAGGAGAAGGTCGCCGCGTGGGTTCAGCAGACAGCTGACACCGCCGGGGTAGAAGTGGTCAACGGCATCCGCAACGTCAACCAGGCGGGCACCGTCGTGTCGACCCTGCAGGAGGCGCGCGACGGATGGCAGGTGAACAACGCCACCCAACTGGCCGACAACCTGGTCAATGCACTCGGCTCGGGACAGCCCTATGCCGGCTCCTTCAGCTTCGACAAGGTGGATCCGACCTACCAGGACAAGGTCATCGCCGATGGCGCCCAGAATCTCTCCTATGCGGCCGCACCGGGGGAGAGGTGGCTGGACGTCAACCTCGGCAACAACACCGTGACCGCCTACGAAGGCGCGACCGTGGCCCGCGGGCCGATCTATGTCGTGCCCGGCATGCCAGGTCTGGAGACCCCCACCGGCAAGTTCAACGTCTATCTGAAGTACCAGAGTCAGACCATGCGCGGCACCAACCTGGACGGCACCACCTACGTCGCGGAGAACATCCCGTGGGTCACCTACTTCACCGGTTCGATCGCCTTCCACGGCGCACCGTGGCGTGACTCGTTCGGTTGGAGCGGCCCGGGTGGTTCGCACGGCTGCCTCAACATGCCGGTCGCCGACGCGCAGTTCATCTACGGCTGGGCTCCGATGGGCGCTGTCGTGGTCAGCCACTACTGAGTCTTATCTGACTAGTGCCGTTACCATTTACATGGCGGATCACCGCCATGGACCGCAGGCTGGGATCCCTGGCCATCCCAGCCCTCGGGGCGTTGATCGCTGAGCCGCTGTTCGTGCTCACCGACACCGCGATGGTCGGTCACCTGGGCGAGACCGTGCTGGCCGGCATGTCGATCGGCTCGACGGTGATGCAGACCGTGATCGGCCTGTGCATCTTCCTCAGCTACACCACCACGCCGATGGTGGCACGGCGACTCGGCGCCAACGACAAGCCGGGCGCGATCCGCGCCGGTATCGATGGCATCTGGCTCGGTCTGGGCTTGGGTGTCATCCTTCTGCTGGTCGGACTGCCGCTCACCGGCACCATCACCAGCGCCTTCACCCCCGACCCCGCGGTGGCCCGGCAGGCATATCACTACATCGCGATCTGCCTGTGGGGTCTGCCGGGCATGCTCACGGTGCTCGCCGCGACCGGTCTGCTCCGCGGGTTGCAGGACACCCGCACCCCGCTGGCAGTCGCGGCCGGTGGCGCCGTGGTCAATGTGATCCTGAACTGGCTGTTCATCTATCCGTTCGGCCTGGGAATCGCCGGTTCCGCGCTCGGCACGGCCATCACCCAGACCCTGATGGCCCTGGTGTATGCGGCGGTCGCAGTTCGTGCCGCCCGGGCTAACGAGGTCTCCTTGAGGCCCGGTATCGGTTCTCCCGGCCACGCCTTCATGGTCTCCTCGCTGATGCTGTTGCGCACCGCCACGTTGCGTATCGTGCTGATCGTGCTGGTCTGGGCCGCCGCCCGGCTGGGCACCTCGGAACTTGCCGCGCTGCAGGTGACGATGGCGGTCTACATGCTGCTGGTCAACACGATGGACGCGCTGGCCATCGCCGCGCAGGCCATGATCGGCCATGACCTCGGCGCCGGCGACAGCGTAGGCGTCCGGCAGCAACTCAACCGGATCGCCGGCTGGGGGATTCTCGTCGGGGTGGTCCTGGGGATCGCGGTCGCCGTCGTTTCCCCGGTAGTCGGAGCGGTGTTCACCCCGGACGCCTCGGTGCGCGCCCTGCTGCCGGTCAGCTTCATCATGATGGCTGTCTTCCTGCCGATGTGTGGAGTGCTCTTCGTGCTCGACGGGGTGCTCATCGGCGCCGGGGACGTGCGCTACCTGGCGCTGGCGGGGCTGTGGCCGCTGGTGAGCTTCGCTGCAGCGATCGGCGCCATGATGTGGATCCGGCCGGTGGGAATCGCCGCCATGGTCTGGCTGTGGCTCTGCTACTACGGGGCCTTCATGACCGCGCGTCTGCTGGTGCTCCTGCTGCGCGCCCGGACCAGCGCATGGCTGGTCACCGGACACGACCGATAGCTAGACTGGCGGTCACATCACGAGAAGGGCCCGCTGAATGACAGAGATGTCCGGGGGCGCAGGCGAGCAACCGGTGCAGCGGGTCAGCGAGGCCGCCGTCATGACGGTCCGGACTGGATCCAATTCCCGGCCCAAACGCTCGCCATGTTATGCACTGGTCACCATCGGCGCGGTCTGCGCTCAGATCTCCGCCGGCATCGTGTTGAGCGGTCTATCGATGTTCATCGACAGGATCCGCGCCGACTTGTGGCCGGACGGCCAGACGAGCCGGGCGCAAGTACAGAGTGTCTATACGGTGCTGCTGCTGGTCGCGATCGCGATGATGCCCATCGCCGGACGCCTGATCGGCAGGTGGGGCGGCCGCCGGCTGCTCCTGATCGGCGGCACGATCAGCTCCTTGGGACTGGCCGCGATGTCGACAGCACAGGGCATGGGCGGGCTGTATGCCTTCGCGATCATCACCGGCCTGGGATTCGGAATGTCGGTGAACTATGTGCCGGTCATCCTGGTGAACAGCTGGTTCCACAAGCACAAGGGCGTCATCATGGGCGTCACGGTCGCAGGTACCGGTCTGGGTGGCATTCTGTCCTCGCTCGTGTTCACCAATACCAATCAGCCGGTCAGCGAAGGTGGCCTCGGTTGGCGCGCCTCCATGCTCATCGGCGCGGGACTCTACGCATTCTTCTGTCTGGTGCCCGCCTGGTTGCTGGTGGTGAACAAGCCCTCCGACGTGGGGCTGCCGATTTACGGCAAGGCCGCTGTCGGGGTGGACGTCGCCACCGTGCGGGTAGGCGAGGTTCCGGTCGAACAGGTGCCCGGTCTGCGGCTCGGGCAAGCACTGCGCAGCGGCTGGTTCTGGCTGTTGTACGCCATGGTCACATTGCTCGGCGTGTTCTGCGCGATGGGCCAGATCACCCAACCCTTCTTCATCAATCAGCAGACCTATCCCGGTTCCGGTATGACCCCCGGGCTGGCCGGAACCCTGATGACCACGCAGATGGTCGGCCTGATCATGGCCAAACCGGTGCTCGGCTGGCTGATCGAAGCCATCGGGATGGTCAAAGCAATGATCATCCTGATGGCGATCCACGGTGTCGCCGGCTACCTGCTCGGCACCATCGTCTACCCCGCGTCGGGCTGGATCTTCCTGGTGATCGGTCTTGTCGGAGCGGGGTTCGCGGTGGGTTCCCTGACCCCGCCACTGGCCTGCGGTTTGGCCTTCGGGCAGCGCGACTACGCGTCCATCTACGGGGTGCTGGGTTCGGCATATGCGCTCGGCCTGGCCATCGGTTCGGTGCTGTGGAGCATCGCCGGGACGATCGCCGCCGATCCGGATCAGCCGTGGCAGCTCTACCGCGAAGCCATGAAATGGTGCTGGCTGCTCAGCATCGTGATCATCACCGGTTACCTGTTCGCGATCCGCGGCGGCCGGCGCGCCCAGTGCAGGCTGCAATCCGAGTTGACCCTGAACTGACCACAAAAGGCCCGCAGGCTGCTCTGATCGGGAGCCTGTGACGGTAGCCTTTTGGTTCGTGGTCACTGGAAACGAAGCCAGCTGATGCCCGCGACCGTGGTGCGCGAGACCTCGCGGACGCACCGACTGCGCTGGTCCGCCCTCGCCGTTCTGGCGCTGGGTCTGTTCATCGCGAGCCTCGACAACACGATCCTCAACGTCGCGTTGCCCACGCTGGCCCGCGAGCTGCATGCGTCCACCGACCAGCTGCAGTGGACGGTGGACGCGTACCAGATCACCTACGCCGGCCTGCTGCTGGTCGCCGGCGGGCTGGTGGACCGCTGGGGCAGATCCCGCACATTCCTGGTCGGAACCGCGGTCTTCGGCAGCTTCTCCCTGATGGCCGGGCTGGTCGGCACCACCGGCCTACTGATCAGTGCGCGTGCCCTGATGGGTGTCGGGGCGGCCCTGTTGGCTCCCTCGACGCTGGCGCTGGTCTCGTCGCTGTTCTCCGACCCGAAAGAACGCACCGTGGCCTTCGCCTTGTGGTCGGGGGCGAACGGAGCCGGGGGAGCGGTCGGGCCGTTGCTCTCGGGGGTCCTGCTGGAACACTTCAGCTGGGGTTCGATCTTCCTCATCAACGTGCCGCTTGCGGTCGGCATCGTGGTATTCGGGTTCTTCGTGCTGCCACACAGCCGCCCACGTCCGGTGGCAGGTGGTGTGGACTACCTGGGTGCGGTGCTGTCGACGGTGGCGCTCGCGCTGATCTGCTGGGCGGTGATCTCGGCGCCCGGGCTGGGCGCAGGCAATGTGCTGGTCATCGGGGCGGCCATCGGCGGGCTGAGTCTGCTCGCTGCGTTCATCTACTGGGAATCGCGGGTGCCGGCACCATTGCTGCGGCTCTCGCTGTTCAAGATCCGCACCTTCAGCGTGGCTGTCGGAGTATCCGGCCTGGTGACCGCGGCCGGCGCCGGTGCACTGTTCGTGTTGACCCAGTATCTTCAGTTCATCCTCGACTACACCCCCATGCAGACCGGGATCCGAGTGCTGCCGATCGCTGTTGCGATGCTCGTGGGCGCGGTCTCGGCGCCACGCTTCATCGACCTGGTGCAGCTCAAGGTCACTGTGCTGATCGGACTGCTGTGCGTCGGGATCGGCTATGGCTGGCTGGCCACCACCAGCGACAGTTCGGCCTTCGGTCATCTGCTTCCCGGTGTCGTGCTCTTCGGCCTCGGCGCAGGTCTCCTGGTTCCGGCAGCGACCCAGGCCGTGATGGACGCGCTGCCACCCGATGCGACCGGCGCCGGCTCGGCCACCAACACCGCACTGATGCAGGTCGGCAGCGCCTTGGGAGTCGCAGTGATCGGATCACTGTTGACTGCCCGCTACCGCGGGGTGATGATGTCGAGCTCGATCTGGGACCAGCTCGGTGACCTCCAATCGGTCGCGCTGGAATCCGTCGCGGGTGCAGCGCGGGTGGCCGAGCAGCTGACCGCAGAGTTGGGCGCCCAGTTGAACCAACTGGCCGGGCACGCATTCGTGGCCGGCATGCAGATCTCCCTGCTGGTGTGCACCATCGCGGTCTTTGCGGCGCTGATCGCGGTGTTCGTGCTGTACCCGCGCGACCGCCGCTTCTAGCTGGTGCGCTATAGTCACGACTGAGCAATATTGAACGTGCCCGGGGTCGGTGAAAGTCCGAACCGGCGGTGATAGTCCGCGACCCGCAGGTCGTCCACATGGATGGCAGGCGGTTGAACCGGTGGGATTCCGGTACCGACGGTTAGAGTCCGGATGGGAGGTGCACGTCGCGCTTGGCAGGCGCGTCCGGCGTCCTTGGGGCGCTCGATTCTCAGCGGCTGCCGCGCGTCGACCCCCGGCATGATGACCGGGGAGGGGTTGAGACGCGGCATGGACATCCGCCTACGGCACACACCGTTGCCTTTGCGGATTGCCGCGCCCATCGTTGCGGGGTTGATCTTCCTCCTGGCGTGGTGGTTGGTCACCAGCTTCGGATCGATTCCCGCGACGCTGCTGCCCAGTCCTGGCACCGTCGTCGGACGTCTCGGCAGAGAGCTGGCGTCCGGACGGCTGTGGGCCCCCATTGGTGTGACGATCACGGAGGCGGCCGCCGGCTGCCTGCTGGCTTCTGTCATCGCCTTGCCGACGGCCTATCTCATCGCCCATGTGCGACTTGCCGAGGCGACCCTGGCCCCCTACCTCGCGGCCTCGCAGGCCATTCCGGCAGTGGCATTGGCACCGCTGCTGGTGATCTGGGTGGGGTACGGCATGCGACCGGTCGTCCTGCTGTGTTCGGTCATGGTCTTCTTCCCGATGGTGCTGTCGACCGTGCTCGGTCTGCGCAGCATCGACCGGGAGGTCTTGGACGCGGCGCGGGTCGATGGGGCAGCAGGCGCGCAGATGGCCAGGTGGATCGAGTGGCCACTCGCCCTGCCCGCCACGTTGACCGGCGTGCGCAATGGTTTCACGCTGTCGATCACCGGCGCCGTCGTCGGCGAACTCGTGATGGGCGGCAACGGACTGGGTCAGCGGCTGGCCGTACAGTCCCAGTCGAGTGACACCACCGGCCTGTTCACCACCCTCATCGTGCTGTGTGTTCTGGCGATCGCCATCTATCTCGGCATGACGTTCATCGAATGGCTGGTCAACCCGTTTGCATCCAGTCCCCGCTGGTACCGCCTCACCCATCCGCACCACGAGAAATAGGAGACCACCACCATGCAATCCATGACACGCCGCACCCTGCTCGGCTCAGCCCTGCTGGCCGGGCTGGCAGCCTGCGCTCGTCCATCGGACGGATCGAGTCCGGCCACCACGGGCTCGGACGGGGGGAGCGCGGCCGCGGCGCTGACCCTCGGGCTGACCTATGTCCCCGATATCCAGTTCGCGCCGGCCTATGTCGCCGACAAGCTCGGCTGGTTCACCGAGGAGGGCGTGTCGGTGACGCTGCGCCACCACGGCGCCAATGAGAGCCTGCTCGGTGCGCTCCAAACCGGCGACGAGCAGGTGGTCTTCGCGGGCGGTGGCGAGATGCTGCAAGGTCGCAGCGAGGGCGTTACCGTCCGCAACTTCGCGACCGCCTACCAGACCTATCCGGCCACCATCATCGTGCCGGCAGACTCGCCGATTCAGTCGTTCGCCGACCTGCGTGGTCACAGCGTCGGACTGCCCGGCGAGTACGGAGAGAACTGGTTCTACCTGCTGGCGGTGCTCGCCCAGAGCGGGCTCAGCCGCGACGACATCGACGTGGCCTCCATCGGCTACACCCAGTTCGCGGCGCTCAGCGGCGGCAAAGTGGACGCGGTGGTCGGCTTCTTGAACAACGAGGTCGTCCGCTTCAACGAGGCCGGCTTCGCAGTACGCACGATCAGCCTCGACGATCCGCCACTGGTCAGCGCCGGTCTGGGAGCGACGGACGCCACCATCGCTGAACGGCCGGCAGATCTGGTCGGGCTGCTGACAGCGCTGACCAGGGGAGCGGAGCTGTGTGCGTCCGACCCCGAACAGGCCGTCCAGCTGTCTGTCGACTACGTGCCGACCCTGGCGGAGCCCGACCAACAGGCCCATGCGCTGGCCGTATTGAAGGCGACGACCGAACTCTACGGTGGGCAGTTCGGAGTTCAGAATCCAGGGCGCTGGGAGGCGATGGCAGGCTTCTTCGCCGACTCCGGCCTGGTGTCGTCCCCCGTCCCCGCCGGCGACGCCTACACCACCCAAATCGTGGCCCGCTGATGGGCGGGCGGGTAGCCTGGTGTGCGCCGATCCGAAAGGGGACACATCAATGACTGATCATCCCGCCTATCAGCTGGAAACCCTGGCAGTCCACGCTGGGCAAGAAGAATCCGACTCCGCCACCAACGCTCGCGCGGTGCCGATCTACCAGACTGTTGCTTACACCTTCGATGACTCGCAGCACGCCGCCGACCTGTTCGCGCTGGCGGTTCCGGGCAACATCTACAGTCGTCTGATGAACCCCACCACGGGGGTCTACGAGGCGCGGATCGCGGCGATGGAGGGGGGCATCGGTGCGCTGGCCACCGCCACCGGGGCAGCTGCTGTCACCTATGCGGTACTCAATGTGACCGGCGCGGGCGACAACATCGTCGCGTTGTCGACGCTGTACGGTGGCACGTTCGCGCTGTTCATGCACACCCTCAAGCAGTTCGGCATCGAGTGCCGGCTGATCGATCCCGACCGGCCCGAAGACCTGCCCGGACTCGTCGACGAGCGCACCCGGCTGGTCTTTGGAGAGACGATCTGCAACCCGAAGCTGAACGTGGTCGACATCGATGCGTGGGCCGAGGCCAGTCACGCGCTGGGGCTGCCCTTCATCATCGACAGCACCGTGGCCACCCCGTATCTGTGCCGCCCTATCGAGCACGGCGCAGACGTCGTGGTGCATTCGACCACCAAGTACATGGGCGGCCACGGCACCTCGATGGGTGGTGCCATCGTGGACGCCGGGAACTTCGACTGGGCGGCCCACGCCGACCGCTTCCCCATGATGGCCACGCCCGACGCCTCCTACCACGATGTCGTGTGGACCGACGCGGCCGGCCCGGCCGCCTACATCACCAGGGCGCGTACCGTCTTGATGCGCAATACCGGGGCCACGCTGTCGCCGATGAATGCCTGGATCATCCTGCAGGGCATCGAAAGCCTGCATGTGCGGATGGACCGGCACTGCCAGAACGCTGCACAGGTCGCCGACTACCTGCGCGCTCACCCACTGGTCGCCTGGGTGAACTACCCGGGTTTCGACGACAACCCCTACCACGAGATCGCCGATCGAGTGTTGACGGGCAAGGGCTATGGCGGTCTGGTGAGCTTCGGGCTGCGAGCCGGACGTGAGGCCGGCAGCGCCTTCGTCGAGGCACTGCAGCTGTTCAGTCACCTGGCCAACATCGGGGACGCCAAGTCGCTGGTGATCCACAATGCCTCCACGACGCACTCGCAGCTCAACGACGAGGAACTCGCGGCCGCCGGTGTCGCCCCCGAGATGGTGCGACTGTCGGTCGGCATCGAGAATGTCGATGACATCATCGCCGACCTCGAGCAGGCTCTGGACAAGACCGCTGAGTGATGCCCACCAGTAATGACAGTCTCGGCATCGTCGAGACGAAACAGGTCACGTTGTTCGATGCGGGCAATCCGCTGACGCTGGTGTGCGGCGACCAGCTGAACGAGGTGGTGATTGCCTACGAGACGTACGGAACGCTCAATGCGGACGCCAGCAATGCGATCTACATCTGCCATGCCCTGACCGGCGACGCGCACGCGGCGGGCTGGCACGAAGGAGACAAGCACCCGGGCTGGTGGGACACCATGATCGGCCCGGGCAAGGCGATCGACACCAACCGCTGGTTCGTCATCTCGTCCAATCTGCTCGGCGGCTGTCAGGGCAGCACCGGGCCGGGTTCGATCAACCCGGCAACGGGCAAGCCCTGGGGGCTCGACTTTCCGTTGCTCGATATGAGCGATTTCGTCACCGTGCACCGGGCGCTCATCGCACGCCTGGGGGTGCGCCGGCTGCATGCGGTGGTCGGCGGATCGATGGGCGGGATGCAGGCTCTGCAATGGTCGCTGTCGTACCCGGGAGATCTCGACAATTCGGTGATCATCGCCGCGTCCAGCCGATTGACCGCGCAGAACATCGCCTTCTCGGCGGTGGGACGCGAGGCCATCATCCGCGACGAGAACTTCCAGGGCGGCCGCTTCGCCGAGAACGGCGCCAACCCGGATGTCGGGCTCTCGATCGCGCGCATGATGGCGCACATCACCTACACCTCGGAAGAGGGCTTCCAGTCGAAATTCGGGCGCAAACCGCAGTTCGACGAATCCGAACCAGGCTTCGGCGTGGACTTCGCCGTCGAGGGCTATCTGGAACACCAGGGCGAGACCTTCCTCACCAGGTTCGACGCGCTCAGCTACCTCTATCTCACCCGGGTGATGGACTACTTCGATCCCTTCGCGGCACGATCCGCTCTCGACGCGGTGCGGGCCGACCCGGTGCGCTACCTCGTGATGAGTTTCGACACCGACTGGCGGTTCTCGACCGCGCACAGCCAGCAGATCGTCCGGCAGCTGGCGGCCGCCGAACTGCCGGTGACCTTCCGCGACATTCGCTCGCCGTGGGGCCATGATTCCTTCCTGTTGAAGATCGATCCGTATCTGGCCACGGTGAAAGCATTCTTGGAGGCCCATACCGACTATGAGGGCACAGCGTGGGGGCGAGCATGAGTCAGTCGATGCAGTTGCGTGATGACCTGGCGGTGATCGCCCGCAACATCCCGGCCGGGTCTCGGGTACTCGACCTGGGTTGTGGCGACGGAGAGCTGCTCAGCTGGCTGATTCGCCGCCGCGCCTGCACCGGCACCGGGGTCGAACGCGGTCCCGATGAGGTGCTCGGCGCGATCAAGCGGGGGGTTCCGCTGATCGAGCTCGACATCGACAGCCAGCTCGGCATGTTCGCGCCCGACTCGTACGACGTGGTCGTGCTCAGCCGCACCTTGCAGGCCGTGCTGCGGCCCGATCTCGTGCTGGCGGCGATGCGCAAGATCGCGCCCCGGCAGATCGTCACCATGCCGAATTTCGGATACTGGCGCCACCGGCTGAGGCTCCTGAACGGCCACATGCCACGATCCAGGGATCTGCCGTACAGCTGGTATGCGACACCCAACCTGCACCATGCGACCCTGGTCGATCTGGAGCCGCTGTTCCAGGAGGTCGATCTGAAACTGGAGAGGCGCATCACCCTGTCGCCTCATGGACGCCCGCGCGCCCTCGGCCAACTCGGAGCGAACCTGATGGCCGGTTCAGCGATCTACGTGCTGGTTCGCGCGGATCAGGATCCCGCCGAACTCTAGCCGCCCACCGGCTGGGAGCCGAGGGCTGCCAGGAGCCGGTTCATCGGCCCGCGGCTGTTGTGGTCCTCGGCCAGCCGGCGGCAGCGCTCTTGATCGGCGCGTCCGGGATACAGCTGGTCATCGAGCTCCGGCAGGTCCACGTCGGCGGTGGCGACGACCCGGCGGGCGCGCTGTAGATAGTCATCGGCCTGCCCGATGCTCAGCCGCAACTTCGCCGACATGCGCGACGACGGATCGGCCGCCGCCGCGATGATGGCGTCCAGATCGCCATAGCTGTTCAACAGTGCGGCGGCGGTCTTCTCGCCGATGCCGGCGATCCCGGGCAGACCGTCGGAGGGATCGCCGCGCAACGTCGCCAGATCTGCGTACTGATCGCCGCGCAGCCCGTACCTGTTCTGCAGCCAGGCATCGTCCACCAACTCGTGTTTGGCGACACCACGAGCGATGTATGCGACCTGAATCCGGTCGGCCACCAGCTGGAACAGATCGCGGTCCCCGCTGACCACGACAGCGCGTCGGCCTCTGGCCGCCGCACGACGGGCCAAAGTGCCGCAGATATCGTCGGCCTCGTATCCGGATGCGCCCGCCTGGCAGATACCCGCGGCATCCAGGCAGTCCAGAATCCACGGCACCTGTCGGGCGAGTTCATCGTCGATCTGCTCTGCGTCGGCCGGCTCGGCAGTCGACACCCGATGGGTCTTGTAGCTCGGCACCAGGTCAACCCGCCAAGACGGACGCCAATCGTCGTCACGGCAGCAGACCACCGCTGCGGGCTGATACTGATCGATCAGCCGGGCCAGCATGTCGAGCATGCCGTGCAGAGCGTTGACCGGGCGCCCCTGCTGATCCCTGAGAGTGGTCGGAACACCGTAGTACGCGCGGAAGTACAGCGTCGCAGTATCCACGATGAGGCTGAGCGCGTCAGTCATCCCCCTATGGTGCCACCATGACTGCATGGAGCAAACAGACGAGCAGATACTTGCCTTGCTGTCGCGTGATGGGCGCATGTCGTTCACCGAGCTGGGGCGCAAGGTCGGGCTGTCGACGTCTGCTACGCAGCAACGTGTGCGCAGGCTGGAACAGCGGGGGATCATCACCGGCTACCGAGCGGACGTGGACGCCGCGAAGGTCGGGCGTCCACTGACGGCCTTCATCGAAATCCAGCCGCTGTCGGCGGCAGTGGCCGACAGCGCCCCGGGCTATCTGGCCAGCCTTCCGCAGATCACCTCCTGCTACTCGGTGGCTGGTAATGCCAGCTACCTGTGTCTGGCGCAGGTGGGCTCGGCCGAGGAACTCGACGGCCTGCTGAACCTCATCCGGCGTGAGCTGTCGGTACGCACGGTGACCACGATCGTCTTGCGGACGGCTTTTCGTCACCGTCCTTTGGTAGAGGAAACTCCACACGGCCAGCAGCCGCCGGGGGCCGATGGCTAGACTGCGGAGCATGGCGCAACGCTCCGAATCCCTCGATCACGTCCTGGTGATCACGCCGACGTACAACGAAGCCGAGAACATCGAATCCATCATTGGCAGACTGCGCGCTGCAGTCCCGAACGCGTACTGCCTGATTGCGGACGACAACTCTCCCGATGGCACCGGCGCCATCGCCGACCGGATGGCTGCACAGGACAAGCACATCCATGTACTCCACCGAGCAGGCAAAGAAGGCCTCGCCGCCGCCTATCTTGCAGGTTTCAAGTGGGGCTTGGAGCGCGGCTTCGATGTCATAGCCGAGATGGACGCCGATGGCTCGCATCAACCCGAGCTGCTGCCCGCCATGCTGCAGGCTCTGCGTGACAAGAACGCCGACATGGTCAAGGGTTCGCGCTGGATGCGTGGTGGCTCAACCGATCAGGGCCGATCACGGGAGATGCTCAGCAGGCTCGCCAATATCTGGATCCAGGTCGCCATGGATCTGCCCGTGCACGACGCGACCGGTGGCTTCAACGTCTTCCGGGCATCGATTCTCCGCAAGATCGACCTCGACGATGTGGCTTCGAAGGGATACACCTTCCAGATCGACATGACACGTCGGGTGATCGAGGCCGGCGGCACGGTTGCCGAGGTGCCGATCTACTTCCCCGACCGCGAACACGGCCTGTCGAAGATGAGCGGATCGATCATCACCGAGGCGCTGATCAGCACCGGCCGGTGGGGGATCGAGAAGCGGACTCAGCAGCTGAAGAACGTCGGGCACAAGCTCGCGGACGAGTTCGAGAGCTTCAACTCACGCGACCACTAGCATCCCCGGAAGCAGGCAAAGAACCCGAACCAACAACGAAGTCGGTTCGGGTTCTTATGCCAGTTACCTACTGATCGGTTCAGATCCGCCCATCAGTAGTGGGGAGTCTTGCGAACCTCTTCCAACCGTTCGGCCAGCAACTCTTCGAGTTCGGGGATGGAACGGCGCTCCAGCAGCATGTCCCAATGGGTGCGCGGGGGCTTCTCGTTCTTTTCCTCGGGCGGCGTGCCGTCGCTACGCTCGCCCATCGCTCCACAGCGCGGGCATTCCCACTCGGCGGGCAGATCCGCTTCGACGGAGAATGTCACCTCGAAGTGGTGACCATTGGTGCAGTCAAATCCCAGAACACGACGGCCAGCGAAATCGATGCCTTCCTCGTCCTCAAAGCTCTTGGCCCCCAAGCCCATTCCTCGCAGTGCACGATCAGCCATCCAGACCAGCCTCCCTTCGCTTCGTCGTCAGCTATAACAACCAGAGCACCACAGTTTCTTCCGGTGTGCGTTCAAAACCCACATCATCAGTCTGCCCACAGACCCCGCCTCTTGGCTACATCCCGCAGTAGTCCGATGCGATCACTGATCAACCCATCAATACCCAGGTCGATCAAATCGTCCATCTCGGCGGCTTCGTTGATCGTCCAGATGTGGATCCGCAGACCGTGCGCGCGGGCGGCGGTTATCAGCCGGGGGGTGAGTACGCGCACCGACCGGCCACCGATCGTCTGGGTGACCGGAATCTGGAAAGCCTGCCCACCCAGGGAGATCAGGCGGGGCAGCATCGGGACGAAAGCGCTCAGGGCGACCGCGGGCGCCGTGAGGCCGGTCGCGACCGAGGGCATCAGCTTCCGGAAGCGGTGCAGCCGAAGCCAGCTGAACGAGGAGACACAGACCCGGTCCTGGGCCTGGTGCCGTTGCAGCGTTCTCACCAGTGGCGCGATCGCGCCCGGTGCCTTGATGTCGATGTTCAGGCGCGCGACGGGAAACGACTCGAGCACCTCGTCGAGGGTGGGGATCTGATCGATGCCGCCGATACGGGCCTCGCGCACCTGGCGGAAACTCATCGCGGCGAGCGTGCCGCTGGCGTCGGTCACGCGGTCGAGGACCTGATCATGGAAGGCCACCAGGTGACCGTCAGAGGTGGCGTGCACGTCCGTCTCGAGATAGCGGTAGCCCGCCTCCACCGCGCGCCCGAACGCGTACAGACTGTTCTCGCGAGGTGCGTCCTTCTCGTCGAGGTAGCCGCCCCGATGCGCCATCAATGCGAACGGTTCATCGAAGTACGGATAGCTGCCGGCGGGACGATTCACGTGGCAAGTCTAGGTGCTGACCGTCAGCTGACCCCGGGCAGATACTCCAGGACTCCGGCCGCCCAATCCGGCATCCAAGCCGGTATGCCGATGATCGCCAGCGAGGCCCACCAGAGGAGTCCGGCCACGCCGACCACCGCCACCCAGAAGAAGCGCCGCTGGTTCACCGGCCAGCAGACGTAGACGCGTACATAACGCAGCAGCCACCTGTTGACCGATTTGGCCCAGAGGAACTCGCTCGACAAGACGGCCAGCCCGGCCAGGAAGAGTGGGATGCCGCCCGGCCCGGGCAACCAGCCGGTCAGCGGGGCGGCAATGATGAGCGCGAAGCCGAAAATGGCCACCGCAAGGCGAAACCAATAGCGACCTGTCGGTGTGGACTTGAGCCGGACACGCCATCCCAGCTTGTCGGGAACCTCATAGTCCACCCGGGTAGCCCCGCCGACCCGCGCCGGCCGGGGCGGACAATCCACCGGCTGCACCATGCATCCACTTTGCCACATCGGCCCCGCCAGCCGAAGCCCGGATGAGCTACGGTCGCCGGCGGTCTACACTTGCCGGGTGTCCGAAGTCCTGTCCATCCAGTCAGCTGTCTCCTACGGTTTCGCCGGCAATTCGGTTGCCGTCTTCGCGCTACGGCGCGCAGGCATCGATGTCTGGCCCGTCTTCACGGTGAACTTCTCCAACCACACCGGCTACGGCGCCTGGCGTGGTTCGGTGATGACCACCGATCAGGTCGCCGAGGTCGTCACGGGCGTCGATGACCGCGGGGCACTGGCGAATGTGGACGCCGTGCTGTCGGGCTATCAGGGGGCCCCGGACATGGGCAGGGCGATCCTGGAGGCCGTCGCACTGACCCGCGAGCGCAACCCGCAGGCCATCTACTGCTGCGACCCGGTGATGGGCGACGTGGGTCGCGGCTTCTACGCAGCCCCAGGCATCCCCGAGTTCATGCGAGACCAGGTCGTCAGCCAGGCGACCATCATGACGCCCAACCTGTTCGAACTGGAGTACCTGACCGAACGCACCACCTCGACCATCGCCGATGTGGTGGAGGCCACGGCCGCGCTGCGGGCTCGCGGCCCGCAGACTGTGCTGGTGACCTCGGTCGTCGGGCTCGATGCCGACAGTTCGGGTATGCGGATGATCGCGCAGAACGCCACCGAGACCTGGCAGGTGACCACGCCGCTGATCGATCGCACCTTCACGGGTTCCGGTGATCTGACCACCGCGGTGCTGTTGGCCAATGTGCTCCAGGGCGCTGATCTGGGCACCGCCTTATCGAACACGGCTTCGGCGGTCTACGGAGTTCTTGCCCGAACCGACGAATTGGGGCGCAGCGAGCTGGCCCTCGTCCAGGCTCAGGACGAGATCATCGCGCCGCGCCGGCGCTTCGAGGCCACCCGGATCTAGGCGATCGGCACCGGGATCAGCCGAAGAACTGCGTGATCTCGGCGCCCAGGTTGTTGAGCCGGGTCGGCAGATCCTCGTAGCCGCGGTTGATCACATAGACATCACGCAGCACCGACTCACCGCGGGCGGCGAGCATGGCCAGCAGGATGCAGACCGCCGGACGCAGCGCCGGCGGAGAGACCATGTCCCGGGCCCGCCAGGCCGTGGGTCCAATGACATTCAGCCGATGCGGATCGAGCAACTGCACATTGGCACCGAGTTTGGTCAGTTCCAGCAGGTGGATGGCGCGGTTCTCATAGACCCAGTCATGAATGAGCGTCTGGCCGTCCGCCGTCGCAGCAATGACAGCGAAGAACGGCAGGTTGTCGATATTGAGACCCGGGAAAGGCATCGGGTGGATCTTGTCCTCGTGGGCGTGCAGCTGAGAGGGCTTGACCGTGATATCGACCAGCCGAGTGAAGTCGTTGCCCGAACGGTATTCCTGCCCGATCGAGAACCGCAGGCCCATCTCGTGCAGGATCGCCAGCTCGATCTCCAGGAATTCGATCGGGGCGCGGGTGATGGTCAGTTCGGAATGGGTCACGACGGCCGCGGTGATCAGGCTCATCGCCTCGATCGGGTCCTCCGAGATGGTGTAGGTGACATCCTTGTTGAGCTCCGCCTGGCCCTTGATGCGCAGGGTGGTCGTCCCGATGCCTTCGATCTCGACGCCCAGCATCATGAGGAAGACACACAGATCTTGCACCATGTAGTTGGGGGAGGCGTTGCGCAGCACCGTCTCGCCGGGCGTCATGGCGGCGGCCATCAGGGCGTTTTCGGTGACGGTGTCACCACGTTCGGTAAGCACGATGGTGTGCTGAGGATGCGAATGCAGCGCGGTCGCGTTGTAGTAGCCCTCGGTGGCAATGACATCGAGGCCGAAGGCGTGCAGCGCCTGCATGTGCGGCTCGACGGTGCGGGCACCCAGCTGGCAGCCGCCGGCGTAGGGCAACCTGAAGGAGTCCGCCAGGTGCATCAGGGGCCCGAGGAACATGATGATGCTGCGGGTACGACGGGCGGCCGAGACATCCATATTGGCCAGATCGAGCACCTCGGGACGCACGATCGTCAGATCGGCCTCGTCGGACGACCAGGTGACCTGCACGCCGATGCTCTGCAGCACTTCGATGAGCCGGTTGACCTCTTCGATATGCGCAATGCCACGCAACCGGGTGCGGCCGCGATTCAGCAGACTGGCGCACAGCAGGGCCACGGCCGCGTTCTTCGACGAACGGGTCGTGATGGATCCGTGCAGCGCGGTCTCACCGGTGATGGACAGATTCATCGCATTGCGGCCGCCCGGCACGATCAGCGGGGACTCGAGGGCCTGAGCGATACGGTTGATCATCTCGAGCGACAGGTTCTGATTGCCCGACTCGATCCGATGGATCGCGCTCTGACTCGTGCTGAGCAGAGACGCAAGTTCATGTTGGGTGAGGCCACGCTGTTTGCGAGCGTCCCGCACGAGCCGGCCGATGCTGGCTGCGGTGGTCAACTGAGTCACCCCGGCAGGATAACTCACATGTGAGATTGATGTAAAGCGAACTCCGAATTCCCGCGAGAGCTGACCCGCTGGGGTCTCCGACCGGCCCGTGATGCGGGCCCGGACGCGCCTGTTCGCCGCTGGCGGAAGGCATCGTCGGCTCGCAACATGGCAGCCGGTCAGGACATATAGACTCAGCAGACATGAGCTCACATTTCGACGTCGTCGTCCTCGGTGCCGGGCCGGGCGGGTATGTAGCCGCAATCCGCGCTGCGCAACTGGGTCTGAAAACTGCAGTCATTGAGAAGCAATGGTGGGGAGGCGTCTGCCTCAACGTCGGCTGTATTCCGACCAAGTCGTTGCTGCGCAACGCCGAAATCGCCAACATCGTGCTCCGGGACGCTTCGACCTTCGGTATCTCCGGCGACAACATCTCGTTCGACTACGGTAAGGCGTTCAGCCGCAGCCGGTCGGTCTCCGACCGGATGGTCAAAGGCGTCCACTTCTTGATGAAGAAGAACAAGATCACCGAGCTTAACGGCTGGGGCAGCTTCGTCGATGCCAAGACCGTCGCCGTGACCGCCGACGACGGGTCGGTCGACAACGTCACCTTCGACAACTGCATCATCGCCGCCGGCGCCACGGCAAAGCTGCTGCCCGGCACCCAGAAATCGGCCAATGTGCTCACCTATCAAGAGCTGATCTTGTCCGAGCAGCTCCCGTCGTCCATCATCATCGGTGGTTCCGGAGCCATCGGCACCGAATTCGCCTACGTGCTCAACGCCTACGGTGTCGACGTCACCGTCGTCGAGTATCTCGACCGCATGGTTCCCACCGAGGACGCGGAAGTCAGCGCCGAGCTCGCCAAGGCATACCGCAAGCTCGGCATCAAGGTGCTCACCAGCACCGCGGTGAAGTCGGTCGTGGACACCGGTTCCGGCGTTCAGGTCACCATCGAGCCGGCCAAGGGTGGCGAGCAGCAGGTGCTGACCGCCGACAAGATGCTGCAGGCCATGGGCTTCGCTCCCCGGATCGAGGGCTACGGTCTCGACAAGACCGGCGTGCAGCTCACCCAGCGCGGCGCCATCGAGATCGACGACTACTGCCGCACCAACGTTGCCGGCATCTACGCGATCGGCGACGTCACCGCGAAGATGATGCTGGCCCACACCGCCGAAGCTCAGGGTGTCGTGGCTGCCGAGACCATCGCAGGTGCCGAGACCATGCCGGTGAACTACGCGATGATCCCGCGCGCAACCTACTGCCAGCCGCAGATCGGCACCTTCGGACTATCCGAACAGCAAGCCAAGGACGCCGGCTACGAGATCAAGGTCTCCAAGTTCCCCTTCTCGGCCAACGGCAAGGCCTGGGGGCTGGGACATGCTGTCGGCTTCGTGAAGCTCATCACCGAGGCCCAGTACAACGAGATCCTCGGCCTGACGATGATCGGTCCCGATGTCACCGAACTGCTGCCTGAGCTTCAGCTCGCTCAGCAGTGGGATCTGACCGCTGATGAGGTGGCCCGCGTCGTGCACGCGCATCCGACGCTGTCGGAGGCATTGAAGGAGGTCGTGGAAGGCGCTGCCGGCCACATGATCAATCTTTGATCGCAGGTCCAGATCAACTTCGGCCCGGCCAGGGCGATTCCGCTGTGGCCGGGCTGTCGTTCGATCTCGGCCGATACGCCGGTCACGGTTGCATTGCGATCGGCCCAGTTGACCTGAGACGATTGCTCGCCGCCGATGGGAGCGTAATAGTCTACGATGCACGACGCATAGTCAGACATTCTTTGAGAGAGGTTCTTTATGAAGCGCAGTCTTGCCGCAATTGCGGCAGCCACGCTGTCGCTGTCGCTACTTGCCGGTTGTGGTGGCGGTTCCAGCTCGTCCGACAGCGATGTCATCAAGGTTGGGATCAACTACGAGCTTTCCGGGGCGGTCGCCACCTACGGCGATGCCAGCGTCAAGGGCATCGAAATGGCCTTCGACGAGATCAACGCCGCCGGTGGCATCAATGGCAAGCAGGTCGAGACGATCAAGTACGACACCAAGTCCGAGCCCGCCGAGGCGACGACTCTGGCCACGAAGCTGATGACCCAGGACAAGGTCGTCACCGTTATCGGCCCGGCCACCTCCGGTTCGTTCAAGGCGACCATCCCCGTCGCCAACCAGAACAAGATCCCAGTCGTTTCCGGCTCGGCGACCGCTGAGGACGTCACCGTCAGCAATGGCAAGGTGCAGGAATACGCCTTCCGTACCTGCTTCTCCGACTCGTTCCAGGGCACCGCGATGGCCAGCTTCGCCACCGACAACCTGGGCGCGAAGAGCGCGGTCATCATCAAGGACACGTCGTCCGACTACGCCAAGGGCCTGGCCGAGAACTTCAGCTCGAAGTTCGAGTCCGAGGGCGGCACCATCGTGGGCGAGGAAGGCTACGTCGCCGGTGACACCGACTTCCAGGCCATCTTGACCCGCATCAAGTCGCAGAGCTTCGACGCGATCTACCTGCCCGGCTACTACAACGAGGTCGGCCTGATCATCAAGCAGGCCCGCGATCTCGGCATCACCGCACCGATCCTGGGCGGCGACGGATACGAGTCCCCGACCCTGCTGCAGCTGGCGGGTGCCTCGGCACTGAACAACGTGTACTACACGAATCACTACTCGTCGCTCGACACCGACAACGCCAAGGTGGGCGAGTTCATCGCGAACTTCAAGGCGAAGTACAACGAGGATCCGAGCGCCTTCAGCGCTCTTGGCTACGACACCGCCTACTTCGTTGCCGATGCCATTGGCCGGGCCAGCGATCTGACCGGTGAGGCTGTCAAGGACGCCATGGCCAGCACCACCGACTTCTCTGGTGTGACCGGGACATTCAGCATCGACGCCAATCACGACCCGGATAAGGCCGCGCTGGTGATCGGGCTGACCGATGGGGTGCCGACCTCGGCGGTCGACGCTGCATAATCAGGCGATACGTGGGGTGGGGGACGACAAAGAGCGCCCTCACCCCACGCTTATGCCCAAGACGGGAAGAACCATATGGACCAGATACTTCAGCAGCTGATCAACGGATTGTCGTTGGGCAGCATCTACGCGCTCATCGCGCTCGGCTACACGATGGTGTACGGCATCATCCAGCTGATCAACTTCGCTCACGGCGATGTCTACATGGTCGGCGCCTACGTCGGTTATGTCTGCATGGCGCACTTCCATCTGGGTTTCTTCACCTCACTCATCGTGGCGATGGCGGTCTGTGCTGTGCTCGGCATGGTCATTGAACGCGTCGCGTACAAGCCGCTGCGCAACTCCACCCGCATCGCCGTGCTGATCACCGCCATCGGCGTATCGCTGCTGCTCGAGTACACGATGATGTACTTCGCCGGGGCAGAGGTTCGCACCTATCCGCCCATGCCGGGCTTCATGAGCGGGTCCTACCACCTGGGCGGCGTCACGGTCACCGCCCTGCAACTGATGATCATCGCCATCTCGGTTCTACTGATGGTCGCGCTGCAGTTCATCGTCAAGCGCACCCGCCTCGGCAGGGCCATGCGGGCCGTCTCCCAGGACGCCGACGCAGCCCGCCTGATGGGCATCAGCGTCGACAACACCATCTCGTTCACCTTCGCCCTGGGTTCCGCGCTGGCCGGTGCCGCCGGTGTCCTGGTCGGGGTCTACTACAACTCCATCAACCCCCTGATGGGCATCCTGCCCGGTCTGAAAGCCTTCGTCGCCGCCGTCCTCGGCGGCATCGGGCTCATCCCCGGCGCGCTCATCGGCGGTTATCTGATCGGGACGATGGAGGTCGTCGTCTCGGGTCTGGGCTTCTCGACCTATCGTGATGCTGCGGTCTTCGCGATCCTGATCCTGGTTCTGATCGTCAAACCCAGCGGCCTGTTGGGCAAGAATGTGCGAGAGAAGGTCTAATGAGTCCCCGTCTACGCACCTTCGTGACCCGGACCGCGATGCTGGCGGCCACCTACCTGATCGTCCTGGTGCTCATCCAGGCAGGAGTCATCAACGCCTACCTGCAGGCGACCATGGTGACGATCTGTGTGAACATCATGCTGGCCGTGAGCCTCAACCTAGTAACCGGCTTCACCGGCCAGTTCTCGCTCGGTCACGCCGGTTTCATGGCCATCGGTGCCTACTCGACCGGCCTGATCACCATGGCGATCCCGACCGTCTGGGGTTTCGTCCTGGGCCTGGCCACCGGCGCGGTGCTGGCCGCGATGGTCGGTTTCCTCATCGGTCTGCCGACCTTGCGGTTGCGTGGCGACTACCTGGCCATCGCGACCCTCGGCATGGCCGAGATCATCCGCGTCCTGCTGCTGAACATGGGATTCACCAATGGTGCGGCCGGCCTGTCGGGCATCCCGCAGTTCGTCAACTGGAGCTGGTTGTTCGTCCTGACGGTCGGCACCGTGGTGCTGATCACCAACTTCCTCAATTCGCGGCATGGCCGGGACTGCATCGCGGTTCGCGAAGACGAGATCGCGGCCGAATCGATCGGTGTGCGTTCCACTCGCGTCAAGACACTGGCCTTCATGACCGGCGCCTTCTTCGGTGCGGTCGCCGGTGGGGTCTACGCGTCCTACTTCTACTTCCTGAAGCCCGACCTGTTCGGCTTCATGCAATCGATCAACATCTTGGTCATCGTCGTGCTGGGTGGTCTGGGCTCGGTCTCCGGCTCGATCATCGCCGCCGTGCTGCTCGCGATCGTGTCGACGCTGCTGCAACCGTTCCCGGAGATCCGGATGATCCTGTACTCGCTGGTACTGGTCGTGCTGATGGTCTTCCGGCCGCAGGGCATCATGGGTTCGCGGGAGCTGTCGTTGAAGGTCTTCAGCCGGCTGCTGCCAAAGCGCAGCAAGGACGCAGCCGCCACGGAAGGGGCCACCGCATGAGCCCGATTCTCGAAGTCAAGGACCTGACCCGCAACTTCGGCGGTCTGGCGGCGGTTTCCAATGTCAACATCACGTTGGAGGAAGGCGAACTGATCGGTCTCATCGGCCCCAACGGCGCCGGCAAGACCACCGTCTTCAATCTGCTCACCGGCGTCTACCCGCCGTCGTCGGGGGAGATCGATTTCAGCCCGGACGGCGAGCCGGCATCCATCGCGGGCAAGAAGCCTTACGACATCTGCCGCGCGGGTGTGGGACGCACCTTCCAGAACATCCGGCTGTTCAAGGATCTGACCGTTCTGGACAATGTGGTGATCGCCCTCGAACAGAACCAGACCTACTCGCTGCTCTCCTCATTCCTCCACCTGCCGTCGTGGGCGGCATCTCGTGAAGAGGTCCTCAAGAGCGCCCGCGATCTCCTGCGGCTGATGCGCCTCGACCACAAGTCATTCGATCTGGCCCGCAACCTGTCCTACGGTGAGCAGCGCCACCTCGAGATCGCCCGGGCCTTGGCGACCAACCCCAGGCTGCTGCTGCTCGACGAGCCGGCCGCCGGCATGAACCCTGCCGAGACTGCGGGATTGACCAAACTGATCAGCTGGATCCGGGAGAACTATCACCTGACGATCCTGCTGATCGAGCACGACATGAGTTTGGTGATGAGCATCTGCGAGCGGATCTACGTGCTGGACCACGGCATTGTCATCTCATCGGGTACTCCCGATGTGGTGCGCCACGACCCGCGCGTCATTACGGCCTATCTCGGCCAGGAGGCCAGTGATGTTTGAGATCAAGGACCTGCAGGTGAGCTTCGGCGGTATCCACGCGCTCAAGGGCATCTCGCTGCGGGTGGAGGAAGGCGAGATCGTCACGCTCATCGGCGCCAACGGTGCCGGAAAGACGACCACGCTGCGCACCGCCTCCGGTCTGGAACGTCCCGACTCGGGTTCGGTCTGGCTGAACGGTCAGGACATCACGAGGGTCTCCGCGCAGGACCGGGTGAAGCGTGGTCTGATCCAGGTGCCCGAGGGACGCCGGGTCTTCCCGATGATGAGCGTGCTGGAGAACCTCGAACTGGGGGCCTTCCTGCGGCGCGATCGGGCTCAGACTGCCAAGGACATGGATGAGGTCTTCGGACGCTTCCCGGTGCTCGCCGATCGTCGTCAGCAGCCCGCGGGCACGCTGTCAGGCGGTGAACAGCAGATGCTGGCGATGGGGCGGGCGCTGATGGCCTCACCCAAGGTGCTGCTGATGGATGAGCCGTCGATGGGTCTGGCGCCGCTGTTCGTCCAGGAGATCTTCAACATCATCGCGAACATCAATGCCACCGGCACCACGATCCTGCTCGTCGAGCAGAACGCGAATATGGCTTTACAGGTGGCCAGTCGCGCGTATGTCATGGAGACGGGCAAGATAGTGCTCAGCGGGGATTCCGCAAAACTCCTGGCGACCGATGAAGTGCGCCAGGCATATCTGGGAGGTTGATCAATGTTCGTCAGATGGCGGATGACGGCTCACCCGTTCACTGTCAGCCCTTCGACGACCGTGCCTGAGGCCGTGGAGATGATGCAGACGCACAATGTGCGCAAGCTACCCGTGGTCTCCGAGGGACGCCTGGTCGGGATCATCTCCCAATCGGATATCGACCGAGCGTCGCCCTCGATGGCGACGTCGTTCAGTGCCGGGGAACTGGTGTACCTGTTTTCGAAGCTCAAGGTTTCGAAAGTGATGACCCGTGACCCGATCACGATCGGCCCGGACGCGCTGCTGGAGCAGGCCGCGATCGTGATGCGGGATCGCAAGATCGAGATACTGCCGGTCCTCGAGGATGGCGAGCTTGTCGGAGTCATCACCGAATCCGACCTGCTGGACGCGTTCATCGACCTCAACGGTGCCCGGATGAACGGCACCCGCTTGGTCATCGAGGCTGACGACCAGCCCGGCGTGATGGCCAGACTTGCCTCCATCACCGGCGCGGTGCGTACCAACATCACGCACATCGCGGTCTATCGTGGTGGTCTCGAACGTAGTCTCGTCGTTCTGGGCGTGAACACCCTCAACACTGTCGATCTCGAGCGGCAGATCGCCGATGCCGGGTTTACGCTGAAGTACCGGCTACGCAACGAGTGAACGTGGTCGACTGAGGAGGTACCCGTGCGGCGCCCCATGCTCTTGGTGACAGGTCTGCTCACCGGTCTGGCATTGCTGACAGGCTGCGACTCCACTGTCGGGACTCAACAGCATCTTGGTGACACCGTTCGGCTCGGCGTCAACGTGGAGCAGTCCGGTGACCTGGCGTCCTACGGGGATTCGATGACCAAAGGCATCCAGGTGGCGGTTGACCAGGCCAATTCGTCGGGGGGCGTTCGCGGGCGCCAGATCCAGCTGATCACGATGGACAATCAGGGCAATTCCGGCAAGGCGGTGGCCACGGCGACCACGTTGATGAGCCAGCAGCGCGCCTTGTCAGTCATCGGTCCGGTCAGCGATGGGCTGTTCGCACTCACGTTGCCGGTGGCCGACCATCAGCAGATACCGGTCATCTCGGGTTCCGCATGCGATGCGAACAGATTGAACGACGAGAACGGCAAGGTGTACCAGTTCGGGTTCCGCACCTGCTTGGGCCTCGACCAGCAGGGTGCTGCGATGGCGACGTTTGCGCATTCGAATCTGGCGGCGTCCACCGCTGCCGTCTTCCGCACCGCGGACACGGGCTTCGCCAACGAATTCGCGGACGCATTCACCGACGCATTCACCGCCGACGGAGGCACAGTCGGCGTCCAGGACGCGTTTCCTGCGGGGGAGACGGACTACTCACGATTCGTGGACATCATGAGGAGCAGTCCCACCGATGTCGTATACGTCGCCGCACAGGCGCCGGAGGCTGCCAGCCTGATCCGCACCTTGCGCGAGGCCGGCATCGACAACCCGATCCTTGCCAGTGGCGACATGAACGCACCGGCGGCCAACGAGATCGCCGGGCCGGATGCGCTGAACCGCGTCTATTTCGTCTCGCAGTTCAGCGCGCTGGACACCGACAACGCGGTCGCGCAGAACTTCCTGAACGCCTACCGGCAGGCCTACGGAGCCGATCCCGATACGCACGCCGCGATGGCTTACGATGCCATCCTGCTGGCCATCTACGGTATTGACCGCGCCGATGAACTGACCGGTATCAACGTGCAACGTGCCCTGGCGACGGCCCGCAACATCGACGGTGCGGGCGGCAAGTTCAGCATCGGCCAAGGTCATCAGGTCGTCAAGGATGCTCTGGTGGTGGAACTCGCCGACGGGGCACCGGTCTCGGTCACGCACGTCGCACCGTAGCCCACTCAATCCAGATCGCGCCAGATCTGCTCGCCGATCGCGGGCTTCGCGCCGCCGGCCGTGATCGCGGCCAACGAGGTCATCGCGGCGCGCAGGTCTTCGGATTCGTCCGCGACGGCGATCCTCAGCTGAACCTTGTCGGCCTGATAGTCAACGGATTCGACGCGGCAGCCTTGAGCACGCAACCTGCTCTCGGTCCGCGCTGCCTCAGCGATCGGCAGCGCCAGGCCGATCAGCCGCATCCGCTGCCGGCCGACCAGCCGCGCGTTGTCGAGCACAGCCGCGGCCGCCTCCGAGTAGGCCTGCACGAGTCCGCCGGCACCCAGCTTGATGCCCCCGAAGTAGCGCACTACAGCGACGGTGACATCGGAGAGTTCGGTCCGACCCGGCGAGGTCTGCCGGGCGGTGATCGCCTTGAGGATCGGGGTGCCCGCGGTTCCGGCCGGCTCGCCGTCGTCGCTGGAACGCTGGATCCTGCGATCCGGTTCCACGACGAAGGCGTGACAGACATGCCGGGCCTCACGGTGGGCACGGCGCACCTCGGCCAGAAAATCGCGCGCCTGGTCCTCGTCGGCGGTGCGGCTCGCATACCCCAAGAAGCGCGACTTCTTGATCTCGATCTGCGACGTGGGGCGGCTACCTTGCCTCAGTACCACGTAATGGCTGAGGCTCATGCTGCCTGCGGACGAACGAAAACCGGCTGGGTCGGGGTGGAGACCTGCGGATCGTAGTGGTAGCCCTCGGCATCGAACTCGCGGATCTTCCGGAGGCTGCGCACCCGATTGATGACCAGCCATCCCGCCATCGCGCCCCGCGCGTATTTCGCGTAGAACGACACCATCCGGCGTTCGCCGCTCGGCGTGATCTCCTCGAAGCGCGGCGAGATGATCGGTGCGCCGATGACGCGTGGGTTGATCACCCCGAAGTACTCCTGGGACGCCAGATTGATGACCGCATCGCTGCCCGGTGCGTCCATCAGATCGGCTCGTAGCAGTTCGCTGGGCAGGTCACCCCAATACTCGTAGAGATCGCGGCCGCGCCCGGTGGTCAGCGCGGTGCCCATTTCCAACCGGTAGGGCTGGATGAGGTCGAGCGGACGCAGCACGCCGTACAGGCCGGAGAGAATGCGGATCGTCTTCTGCGCCTCGGTGAAATCGCGCTCACCGAACCGGCTCGCAGCGGCCATTCCCCGATAGACGTCCCCGTTGAAGGCAAGGATCGCAGCCCGGGCGTTCCCGGGGGTGAACGGTGTCTCGAAGTCGCGGTAGCGAGCCGCATTCAGCACTGCGAGGTCGTCCGAGATCTTCATCAGCCGGGCCAGCTCATCGGGAGACTTCGTGCGCAACACCTCGATGAGCTCCTCGGAGCGATCAAGCAGCCGCGGCATGGTGTGTTTTCGGGTGACCGGACGTGAGGTGAAGTCGAGACTCTTGGCAGGGGAGAGAAGCACCAGCATTCTTCAACGCTACTGGATGATCCGGTGGCCTCTGCCGGTGAGAAATCAGTGCGGAAAAACGCCTGGCCAGAATGCCTGCTATCGGCGATTCGCTTTTCTTGCGTGACCGCACAGCAGGCTCGCCTGGGAATCGCCGGTTATCGTAGGTGTGAAGTTGAACTCACAACCATCTGGGGCAGCGAGGACGAACACCGATGACTGGCACCGACGCGCCGCGGACGCATCCCGCCGATCAGCATGACCTGATCCGGGTACGTGGGGCCCGCGAGAACAATCTGAAGGGCATCGATGCCGACATCGTCAAGCGCCGGTTGACGATGTTCACGGGCTTGTCCGGATCGGGCAAGAGTTCGCTGGTCTTCGACACCATCGCGGCCGAATCACAGCGGATGATCAACGAGACCTACAGCGCATTCGTCCAGGGATTCATGCCCACTCTGGATCGTCCCGAGGTCGACCAGCTGGACGGCCTGACGACCGCGATCATCGTCGACCAGGAGCGCCTGGGAGCCAACGTGCGCTCTACGCTGGGCACCGCCACGGACGCGAATGCGCTTCTCAGGGTGCTGTTCAGCCGCATCGCGCAGCCGCATATCGGCGGGCCGCAGGCGTACTCGTTCAACACGCCGTCGGTATCGGGATCGGGTGCCATCACCGTCCAGAGGGGAGCGGGGAGCAGAGCCGAGAAGCGCACCTACACCCTGGTCGGCGGTATGTGCCCGCGCTGCGAGGGCATGGGCTCGGTCTCCGACCTGGATCTCACCGAGCTCTACGACGACTCCAAGTCGCTCAACGACAATCCCTTCAAGATCCCCGGCTACAGCATGGACGGCTGGTATGGCCGGATCTTCAAGGGCTCCGGCTATTTCGATCCTGACAAGCCCATTCGCAGCTACACGAAGCGCGAGCTGCGCGACCTGCTCTATCGGGAGCCCACCAAGATCAAGGTCGAGGGCATCAATGTCACCTACGAGGGCCTGATCCCGAAGATCACCAAATCGATGCTCTCGAAGGACCCGGAGTCCATGCAGCCGCATGTCCGCGCCTTCGTCGAGCGCGCGGTGACGTTCCAGACCTGTCCCGAATGCGGCGGCACCAGGCTTGCCGAGCCGGCCCGTTCGTCCAAGATCAAGGGCAACTCGATCGGGGATGTCTGTGCGATGCAGATCACCGATCTGGCCGACTGGGTGCGCAGTATCGACGAGCCATCGGTACAACCGCTGCTGGCCAACCTGCGCCATCTGCTGGACTCGTTCGTGGAGATCGGGCTGGGCTATCTGAGCCTGGATCGTCCGTCCGGCACATTGTCCGGGGGAGAGGCGCAACGGACGAAGATGGTCCGCCATCTGGGTTCGTCGCTCACCGATGTCACCTACGTGTTCGATGAGCCCACGGTGGGGCTGCATCCGCACGACATCCAGCGCGCCAACGATCTGCTGCTCCGATTGCGCGACAAGGGAAATACCGTCTTGGTGGTGGAGCACAAGCCGGAGGTGATCGCCATCGCCGACCAGATCATCGACCTGGGTCCCGGGGCCGGTGCGGGCGGCGGTGAGATCGTCTTCCAAGGGACGTTCGACGAGCTGCGGACCAGCGGCACACTCACCGGCCGCCATGTGGACGATCGGGCCAGGCTGAAGCCGCAGGTGCGGCAGGGGAGCGGGGCGCTGGAGATTCGTGGAGCGTCCACCCACAATCTGAAGAACGTCGATGTCGACATTCCGCTGGGTGTGCTGACCGTGGTCACCGGGGTCGCAGGATCCGGCAAGAGCTCGCTCATTCACGGTTCCTTCCATGGACGAGACGGCGTGGTCGAGATCGACCAGAGTCAGATCAAGGGCTCACGACGGTCGAATCCGGCCACCTATACCGGAGCGCTGGATGCCATTCGCAAGACCTTCGCCAAGGTGAACGGCGTGAAGCCGGCCCTGTTCAGCGCGAACTCCGAAGGAGCCTGCCCGGCCTGCAACGGGGCGGGTGTCGTGTACACGGATCTGGGGTTCATGGCGACGGTGGCCAGCCGATGCCAGGAATGCGACGGCAGGCGCTATCAGGCGGCCGTGCTCGAATACCGGGTCGCTGGACGCAATATCGCCGAGGTGCTCGAGATGCCGATGGCACAAGCCCTGGAGTACTTCGCCCAGGGGGAGGCCAAGACCCCGGCGGCGAACAAGATCTTGCAGCATCTGGTGGATGTCGGACTCGGTTACCTGACGCTGGGCCAACCGCTGACCACCTTGTCAGGCGGTGAACGCCAACGGCTGAAGCTGGCCAGCAGAATGGGGGAGAGCGGCGGCGTCTACGTGCTCGACGAGCCAACATCCGGTCTTCATCTGGCCGATGTGGAGCAGCTGCTCGGCCTGCTCGACAAGCTCGTGGACTCGGGCAAGTCGGTGATCGTGATCGAGCACCACCAGGCGGTCATGGCGCACGCCGACTGGATCATCGATCTGGGGCCCGGCGCCGGTTATGACGGTGGCCGGGTGGTATTCGCCGGCACGCCGGCCCAGCTGGTGGCGGACGCCAAGACACTCACCGGCCAATACCTGGCCCGTTACGTGGCCTGACCCAACGCAGATGGTCGGCAGCTCTACGCTTGCGTCATGAATGACATTGCGTTCGGGGTACTCGCCATCGCCGTAGGCTTGCTCTTCTGCTTCTTCGGCGCGACCATGCTCCGGCTGACGATCACCATCTGGGGCGCTTTCGCCGGCTTCTCGCTGGGGGCCGGGGTCATCGCGGGCTGGTTCGGTCAGGGCTTCCTGGCGACCACCGCAGGATGGGTGGTCGGCCTGATCATGGCCATCGTGTTCGCCTGGCTCGCCTACGCCTACTACGCGGTGGCGGTGCTGATCGCAACCGCCTCGCTGGGCTTCGCGGCAGGTGCCGCGCTGATGGCCGCGCTGGGCGTCACCTGGAACTGGCTGATCATCCTGGTCGCGATCGTCGTCGCGGTCGGTATCGGCGTGGCCGCCCTGACCGTCAACATGCCGGCAGTGCTTCTGATCGTGTTGTCCACGTTGGGTGGTGCCTCGGTCGCTGTGAGCGGTCTGATGCTGGTGCTCGGCGTTCTCACCATCGCCGACCTCACCGATCCGGCGGTCACCGCCAATCCGGCGCACGGCTGGTGGTGGACCGTGGTGTACATCGTCTTGGCGGTGCTCGGCGTCACCGTCCAGACTCGCAAGTCGCGTAGATGGCAGAGGGACGCCTGGGCGCACTGATCGCTTCGCTGTGTCGTAACGCCTCGTCGTGGTAGGTGTCCGATAAGCCACATTATGTCAAATAGCGTTTGTTGGACGATACGACTCCGCCGAGGCAACCGCAGCGAGCAGATGATCGCCGTCGACTCCCTCACTTGCAGTGACGGCGGTGACCGCGGGCTCGCCCCTGGTCAGCGTCCCGGTCTTGTCGAAGACCACGACCCGCACTGCGGACAACTCCTCCAGATGACTGCCGTCCTTGATGAAGGTACCGGCGCGCGCGGTCTGCCCGATCGCGCCCAGCAGGGCCAGCGGCGTACCCGCCGCTACCCCGCACGCCCCCGCCACGATGATGACCGAGATGGTGGCCGTGAGATCACGGGTGATCAGATAGGTCAGCGCGGCACCACCGAGCGCCAGATACACCAGCCAACCCGCGAGCCGATCGGCAAGCCGCTGAATCGGCGCCTGGGAATTCTGCGCCGCGCTGATTGCCGCGACGATCTGCCCGTACGAGGACTCCGCGCCGACCCGCTCGGCACGAAGCGCGACGGCTCCACTGTGATTGATTGAGCCCGCATAGACCTGACTGCCCTGCGAGACGTCAACCGGCAGCGGTTCTCCGGTGATCCGTGACTCGTCGACGCTGGAATTGCCCTCCAACACCACCCCGTCCACCGGGATACGTCCGCCCGGCAGCACCATGACGACGTCTCCCACCGCCAGCTCATCGCGGTGCACGCTGCGCAGCTGACCATCGCGACGCACCTGCACCGAATCAGGCAGGAAGTTCATCAACTCGCCCAGGGCGTCGCGCCCGCGATCCATCGAGAGATCCTCCAAGATCTCGGCAGCCAGCACGAAGACCGTGATGACCAGCGCGGTCACCCACTCGCCTATCGCAGCGGCCGCCACCAGCGCGATGAACATCGACAGCTCCATGCTCATCCGACGCGCCCGCAGCGCCGCCCAAACCTCGACGACGATCGGCCAGCAGCCGATCACCAGGCCGACCGCCGCCAATGGCGCACTGATCCACCACGGCGCCTGCAGCCAGGACGCAACGAGCACCACCACCGCCAGACCGCCCACCACACCCAGACGGACGAGATCCTCGCGGTCGATCCGCTGCCACAGCTCGCCGGCACTTCGCGGCTGGTACTCGGTTACCACACTCCCCTGCTCAACCTCCTCGGTCTGCTGCAAGGATGCTGCCGGTTTGATCATGCCCCATGCATAGCACCATCAGCGCCCGATCCGGACGCATTCCGAAATCAATAAGTAACGAAAATGTAGCCCGCGACACATGCACATCTGTTCAGATGTTGCGATAATGGAGACGTGCAGATGCCCCAGACGGACGAGATCGCCAGGGTGGCAGCGCTCTTCAAGCTGATGAGCGACCCCACCCGCACCCGGCTGCTCTACGCGCTGCTGGAGGCCGGCGAACTGTACGTCAGCGATCTCGCCGCCACCACCGGCACCAGTGAATCCACCGTCTCTCAGGCGCTGCGCATGCTGCGGGCTTCCGGGATCGTGACCGGTCGTCGCGATGGACGCAAGATCTGGTACCGGCTTTCCGACGAGCACGTCCGCGAGTTGCTCAATGTCACTTTGGAGCACACCCACCACCACCCCGGAGATGAGGATCCAGCATGAGTGGTCACCATCACTCCTCCTCCCACGCGGTCTCGGCAGCGGGCAAACACCGCTCGAGGCTGGCCATCACCTTTGCGCTGGTTGCCGGTTTCTTCGCCGTCGAGCTGATCGCTGCGCTCAGGTCAGGCTCGCTGGCATTGCTCGGCGATGCGGGCCACATGGCCGCCGACGTGACGACACTGGGCGCCGCACTTCTGGCGCTGCATCTGGCGCCTCTGCGTGACAAGCGCGGACGCCGCACCTTCGGCAACTACCGGGTTGAGGTCTTCGCGTCCGGGCTGGCCGTGCTCATCATGCTCGGGGTGGCGATCTTCATCACGGTCGAAGCGATCGGCCGCTTCGGCAGCGCTGTCGAACCGGCCTCCGGAATCATGCTGGCCGTCGGCATCCTCGGACTTGTCATCAACGTTGTCAGCATGCTGCTGCTGCGCCGGGGATCGTCCGAGAGCCTGAACGTCAAGGGCGCCTACCTGGAGGTGCTCGCTGACGCCCTTGGTTCGATCGGTGTCATTGCGGCCGCCGTACTTGTTTCCGTCACCGGCAGCCCCTGGTGGGATACCGTCATCGCGCTGGGTATCGCCGCATTCATCGCGGTGCGAGCCGTGATGCTCGGTCTTGAGGTACTGCGCGTGCTCGCGGAGTGCGCTCCCCCGGGCATCGAACCGGCTGAGATCCAGGTCGCCCTCGAAGACATCCCCGGAATGCTGGAGGTGCACGATCTGCATGTCTGGCAGCTGACATCCGGCATGAACGTCGCCTCCGCTCACATCGTCACCAGCGCGCCCGATACGATGCTCGCCGCCCAGCACCTGCTGCGCGACGACTTCGGCATCGCTCATGTGACCTTGCAGACCGAGTCGGCCAACCGTCGCGAGTGCGATCACACGGATTGGTGAGCCTGGCACGGAACTGACAGCAACTCCCCTACCCTGCCTGTGGGTTCGGCGGCTACCCTCGATGTCGTAGGGGCTGACGAAAGGGCACCAATCCATGCGAACCATACCGAGGCTCACTCGGGCATACCGCAACGCCAAGGTCGTCGAGATCGACTCGTCCTCCAAAATCATCATCTTCAGCGACTCGCACCGAGGCGACGGAAGCCTGGCCGACGAGTTCCACAAAGACCGCGACATCTTCGAAGCAGCGCTGCAGCACTACCTGGACGAGGGCTACACGCTCATCGAAGCCGGCGACAACGACGAACTGTGGGAATACCCGAAGTTCCATCACATCATCAAAGCGAATCCCGAGGTCTTCGCCCTGCTGCGCAAGTTCCATACCAAGGGCCGTTACATGCGCATCTACGGCAATCACGACATGCAGCTGCGCGATCCCGAATATGTCCGCCATCACCTCTATCTGCGTCTCAACCACGTCACCGGACGTGCGGAACCGCTTTTCGACGGACTGAAGGTCGAGGAGGCGGTGCTGCTGCGCCACAAGGCGTCAGGGCAAGAGATCTTGACCGTGCACGGCCATCAGGGCGATTTCTCCAACGACCAGGCATGGCGTGGGTCGATGTTCACCTTCCGCATCTTCTGGCGGCACCTGCACGCGCTGGGCATCCACAGCCCCTCCAGCCCGACCCGCAACAGCTTCCAGCGCCACAAGGTGGAACGCAACTATGTGCGCTGGATCCTCCAACACGGCACGGCGCTGATCTGCGGTCACACCCACCGCGAACGCTTCCCGCTCGGAGAGGATGCGCCCTACTTCAACTCCGGCGCCTGTGTCTTCCCCGACTACATCACCGGCTTGGAGATCGCCAACGACTCCATCAGCCTGGTGGGTTGGCAGGTCGTTCCCGATGCCAACGGCTATCTCCATGTTGCGCCCAAGGTATTGGCAGGACCACGGCCCCTCGACGACTTCCACCTGCGTCCCGATCCCAAGCCGCATCGTCGCCCGAACCGCTCGATGGACCAATCGCGCAAGGTCGAGCAAGCATCCAGTCACCCGAGTCTGCTCTGACGGACCCTACTCGTCGGCCGAAGGCAGGCTGCGCAGCAATTGGCGGCGCTTGCGGATCACCATGATGCCCGCATAGACCCAGACCACAAGCTGAGCGGACATCGCGACACGGAAATCGTCCGCGCTCGGGTTCGGACCGCCCAGGATACTGAGCAGCACGCCGATCGCCGCGACCACCACCAGGCCCGCCGAGAAGCCGCCGACAAGGGTCACGCCCGTCGCGGTGCCGATCCGGTGGGCGGGCACATGGCTGCGGTTGATGTCGAACGCGATGTTGGACGCGGGAGCGTCGGCTCCGATGGTGATGAGTAGCAGCACCAGCAGCCAGTGCGGAGCGTATCCGGGCCACACCAGAGCCGACGTCCACACCACCGCGCTCAGCCCGACGATGCCCAGGGCAAGAAAAGTCCGCCGCGCGGCGAAGCGCCGGGTCAGCATCCCGGTCAGCGGGCCGACGATCATGCTCGCGATCACGAACACCGTGAACAGGCTTCCGGCCTGCGCATCGGTAAGGCCCTGCGCCTGGGTGAGGTACGGGAAGCCCCACAAGAAGGTGAAGGCGATCGGCGCCGAGGCGGCCAGCATGTGGATGAAGAACGCCAGCTGCGCGGCCGGCATCGCGAGCACCTCACCTACGCCCGCGAACAGACCGCCGCTGCCTCGGGAGGTCACGACCAGCCCCGGCGGCGCATCGCGCACCACCAGAACAGCGATCAACAGGCCCACGAAACAGCTCGCCGCGACGGTCAGAAAGGCCGTCGTCCAGCCCCAATTGCTCAAGATCATCACCAGCGGCACCGCCGACAACCATTGACCGGCCTGGCCGGCCGCGGCCGTGACCTGGGTGAGCACCGGAATCTTGCGCGGCGGGAACCAGAGCAGGATCAACCTGATCGCCGAGGAGAAGATCAGCGCGTCTCCCCCGCCGATGAACACCCGGGCGACCAGCCCCAAGGGGAACGAGGTCGCGAAGGCCAGGACGACCTGCCCGGCCGTCATCACCCCAAGACCGATGGCCAGCACATTTCGGCTGCCCAGCCGGTCGAGCACCGCGCCGGCGGGAATCTGCATGGCCGCATATACGCCTGCCTGGACGATGACGAACATGCTCATCGCCCCGACCGGAGCAGAGAACTGCTCGGCGGCAGGGATAGCGGCGACCCCGAACGAGGTTCGGGAGAACATTGCGGCGATGAAGGCGAGAGTTCCCGCCGCCCAGACGCTCCAGGCTCGCCAACCGCCCACCTGGGCCTGGGTCATGGGCGTCCGGCTTTCCGTTTCATCAGCGTTTCTTGTACAGCGATTTCGATTGGTAGATCGGCTCGCAGGTCACCTGCACGCCGAGATTCCGGAGGATTCCCTCGTCGACTGATCCGAGGATCACTGTGGAATGCACATCGCAGCCACGCAATTGCGACAGTTCGGCCAGTGTTCGCCGGGCATTCTCGTCCGAGTTCGCACTCACCGACAGCGCGATCAGCACCTCGTCGGTGTGCAGTCGCGGATTGCGGCTGCCCAGATGCCTGGTCTTCAGCGTCTGAATCGGTTCGATGGTCTGCGGTGCGAGCAGCTTCACCTCCGGATCGATGCCGGCGAGCGCCTTGAGGGCGTCCAGCAGCATCGCCGAGCAGGCGCCCAGTAGCGGCGAGGTCTTGCCGGTGATGATTCGCCCGTCGGGAAGTTCGATGGCCGCTGCCGGGTTCTTGGTGCGTTTCTCGACGTCCAGCGCCGGCGTCACCACCGGACGATCGTGCTTGGTCAGGCCCAGTCCGCTCATCAGCAAGGCAATCGAATCGGATTGGGTGGGTTCCAGCTCGTCGCGACGTTCGGTCACCAGCGCCTTGTAGTAGCGGCGGATGATCTCCTGCTTGGACGCTTCGCGGCAGACCTGGTCATCGCTGATGCACAGGCCGGCCATATTGACACCCATGTCGGTGGGCGATTTGTAGGGCGAACGTCCCAGGATCTGCTCGAAAAGCCGGCTGAGCACGGGAAAGACTTCGACATCACGGTTGTAGTTGACCACCTGCTCGCCGTACGCGGCCAGGTGGAACGGGTCGATCACGTTGACATCGTCCAAGTCGGCGGTGGCCGCCTCGTAGGCCATGTTGACCGGGTGGTCGAGCGGCAGATTCCAGATCGGGAAGGTCTCGAACTTGGCATAGCCCGACGTGATGCCGCGCTTGTAGTCGTGGTACAGCTGCGACAGGCAGGTCGCCATCTTGCCGCTGCCCGGCCCCGGCGCGGTCACCACCACCAGATCACGGGTGGTGGTGATGTACTCGTTGCGTCCATAGCCGTCGTCACTGACGATCAGTGAGACGTCGTTGGGATAGCCCTTGATCGGATAGTGCTTGTAGACCTTCAGGCCACCTCGCTCCAGCTTGCGCTTGAAGCGTCGGGCCTGCGGGTTGCTCTCGGTGACATGGGAGATCACCACCGAACTCACGTACAGACCGTAGGAGCGGAATGCATCGATCAGCCGCAGCACATCCGCCTCGTACGAGATGCCCAGATCGGCGCGCACCTTGTTGCGTGCCAGGTCTAGTGCGCTGACCACGACCACGACTTCGAGTTCGTCAGCCAGCGCTTCCAGCATGACGATCTTGTTGTCGGGGCTGAACCCGGGCAGCACTCGCGAGGCGTGCAAGTCGTCGAACAATTTGCCACCGAACTCCAGGTACAGCTTGCCGCCGAATTCGTTCCGCCTGGCCACGATCTGTTCGGTCTGAAGGGCAATGTACTTGTCTCGATCGAAGCCTACGGCGTGCATTGCCCTCCCCGGTGAACGCGTCAACGGGCAGATCATAGCCGGTACCGAACGGTGGGGTCTTGTTCAGGCTCGGCACCGGGGTCGCTGAACCGATGCCGTTCTCATCCTTATCCCCTAGTCCTTCCCAAACGCGTCGAGCCGCTAGCATGGCGAGGAAGCCGACCAAGACATGAGAATCGACGCGCTCACGACCACTGACCGCATCGTCATGGCGACGTTGGGAGGAAACGATGAAGGCACCGGCTATGGCGAAAAAGATCTCGTTCCGCTCGATGGTTATCGTGCTCGTTGTCGGTCTGATCCTCGGGGTAGGGCTGACGCTTTGGGTAACCAAACCGTTCTCAGCGACCGCTGCGTTCGACCACCAGCCGAAGAGCCGGACCAGCGAAGTCGTCAATGCGGTCACCCGTGAGCAGCAAGTAGTGCTCTTGAGTCTGGGTATCCAAGGCATCTCGCAGAAAAGCGACTCGAGCACCTTCTTCGGTGTCCATGTCCCGGGTAGTTCCCGCGCGACTTTTCTCATGTATTCCTTCGATGCGAAGCTCGGCATCGACGGGAAACAGGTAAAGGTCGAGGAGATTGGTCAGGACGAGTACGAGGTGAAGATTCCTGAGTTCATCTTCATCGGCCACAGCAATGAAGAGTTCACGCTTGCCGCAGAGAACAACGGCGCCCTCAGCTGGGTGACTCCCGAAATAGATCCCGTCGAGTTGATCAATGGTGTTCTGAGCGACGATTCCGAGGCGCAGTACATAGCCTCCAACGAGGAGATCCTGCGGAGCCAGACTCAGGCCTTCTATTCGTCCATAGTGACTGCCATCGATCCTGACCTCACCCTGCATTTCGACTTCGCGGGCGACCAAGGTTGAGCTCCTGCTGGGGTGGTTGCCTCACGTCGAGATGTCCGGATAGCGCACGCGGCGGGGCGGGTGCCGAGCGTTCTTGCTGATGCAAGTTGGATGAGCTGTGCGTGACGGTGTCCAGCTCCAGGAACCCCAGCACGGTGAGCGGGTCGTCCATGCTCGTGCGGGTCGGGATCGACGAGCGCAGGATCAGGCTCGGTCTCGTGCCGGACAGTGCGACCGGGTGGGCGGCGTCCTTGTGGGGCTTCAGATACCGGTCGATCGTCGCCGCGCTCATCAAGCGCAGTTCATCGAGCACTCCGGGACTCACTCGGGATTGCACCTTGCCCAGCTCCCGGAACCGGGCGAGCCGTTCCAAAGTATCGTCCATGACCGCGGCGAGATGCTTCCCCGACGGCTGCCCGGACAGGCGCCAGTCGCCAGACCTCCTGCAGCACCACCAGCGCATCGTAGGAGTACTTCCGTGGTCGCGGTTTGCGCGTCTGTTGACGGGCGGTGCCCTTCCGAGCGTTCGCGGCCAGGATTGCACGCCGGGCATGATCCCGGGTCCAGCCCGTCGCATGCACCAACTCGTCCAGCAGCCGGCCCTTCTCGACTTTGCCCGCCTTCGCGTACTCGCGGGCGAACTTCTTCGTGATCTTACGACGCGACATCATCGACAACTCCCGACTCATCAGCACGCCTCGACGTTCCCGGGCCTTTTTACGTGACTCTCGTCGGGGTCTTGTATTCGTACGTGTGTTCGATTATACTTTGGGTATGAGAACACCTCCCCCAGATGTAGACGAGGCGCGCACGCTAGCGGCGCCGGTGCTGATCGCCGCGAGTGTTCAACCCGTGCTGTCCGGCACCGTGGTCGAGGACGAGTCGAACCACGAGATCTTGGACGCGATCGATCACGCGCATCAACAACTGATCGCCGCTGAGATCGCCGAACTGGTCGGCATCCTGCGGGCCGCAGACCGCTGGAAGATCGACCAAGACGCGGTCGGCGCGGGTATCGAACGACTCATCCAACCCGGCCACGACGGCACCCCGAGGATCGCCGAGTTCCTCGCCCTCGAAATCGGGGCGCTGCTCGGCATCTCCCAAACCTCGGCACTGTGCCGCATCGGGGACGCCCTGGACCTGCGCCATCGCCACCCGAAACTCTGGCAAGCCGTGCTCACCGGAAAAGTCCGGGTCTGGCAAGCCACCAAAATCTGCCTCGAATGCGCCCACCTCTCCCGTAGTGCGGCGCACAACGTGGACGCAGCGATGGCCGCCAGCATCGGGATGCTGCCCTGGACCCGGATCATGAAAGCCCTACCCGGACAGATCATTGCTGCCGATCCCGACACCGCCCGGCAGCGTGAACAAGCCCGACGCGAATCCCGCAGAATCCGGATCTCACCAATCGAGGATGGCCACGTCAGTATCTACGGGGTGGTGAATCCGGTGGACGGAATCAAATTCGATCATGTCCTCAACGAGGTAGCGAAGACCTTCCCCACCGAACCCGACACGCCCCTGTGTCGTGACCTCGACCGGCGTCGCTCACTCGCGTTCGGAATGATCACTCAAGACGCCTACACCAAGCTGCACCGTGAGAAGCCGCTCCTCGATCTATCCGAGACACCGAGCAATCGCCTCCCCCAGCGCAGCACCCCGACCACACAGCAGCCGATCGGCTGCACCCTGATCGTCCACATCTCAGCCGACGATCCGGCACTGGACCCATCCCCCACGTCCACCACCGGCGTGGCACGTATCGAAGGCTGGGGCCCGTTGTTGACCGAGCAACTCCCACACTTCCTCAACGGAGCCAACATCACGGTCCGCCCCATCATCGACCCCGCCGGAATACGTCCCGTCGACAGCTACGAAACCCCCGCACGCATGCGACTCGCACTAGAACAACGCAACCCCGTCGACGTCTTCCCCTACGGCACGACCCAAGCCTCCAGATGCGACAGCGACCACACCATCCCGTACATCGACGGCAGATCCAGCCAAACCCACCTCGGCAACCTCGGACCCCTATCCCGCAAAGCCCACCGGGCCAAAACCCACGGAAAATGGAAACTCGAACAACCCACACCCGGCACCTTCCACTGGACCTCACCCCACGGCTACCAATACCAAGTAACCCCAACAGGAACCATCCGAATCAGGGTGCCCGAACAGACCTGACGCGGCTGCTGCGGGCCCCTAGACGAGCGCGCCCAGCTGCGAGACCACGATGGAGATCGTCACCAAGCTCACCAGTGTGGTTGCTGCCACGATGCTGGCAATCGTCTCGGCGTCCTTGTCGTACTCGAGGGCGAGCAGGAAGACGTTCACCGCGGTCGGCATCGACAGGGCGAGGACTACCGATTGCAGGTCCTGCCCGCGCAGACCGAGCAGCCAACAGACCCCCCAGCCGAGCAGGGGCGCGACGATCAGCTTGAGGAGCATCGCCGTGATGACCGTCTTGCCGAAACGGACCCGTTTGCCATAGCCGAGCTGAATTCCCAGAGCGATCAGGATCATCGGAACCGATGCATTCCCAACCATGTGCACCGCAGTGCTCAGACCGCCGGGAAGCTCAATGCCGACCAGCCGGAACACCGTGGCCAGCAGGATCGCCCAGATCACCGGCAGCCTCGCGATGTTGACCAAGGCGCTGCGCACGCTCGGGGCCGCCCCGAACAGGACTGGCCCGACCGTCCAGATGAGCACGATGGCGATCATGAAGATCACGATCGCGCGGTCCAGCCCGGATTGGCCCAGCGCCAGCAGCGCGATGGGCAGCCCGAAATTGCCGTTGTTGCCGAGCAGCACCGAAGCGATCACCCCGTTGCGCACCGGTTTCGCCAACATGCGCACCGCGACCGCCGACACCAAACCGAGCACCAAGGTAGCTCCCAGGTAGCCCCGGGCGAGGTCGCCCACGTCGGAGGCCGAAACGGACGTGTCCATGATCGAGCTGAAGGCAAGTGCCGGGGTCAGCGCATAGAGCTGGATCTTGTTCAGGCTGAGTTGGTCGATGGTGAATCGCCTGGCGAGCAAGAATCCGACTCCGGCGATAACGAAGACCGGCAGCATGACCTCGAGAAGAGCGGTCAGCATGGCGATCACCTTAGCGACTGCTCACCCCTCGCGGGTGGCGGACTCTAGAGTGGACCTATGACTGATCTACGTCCGGTCGCTGAGGATTTCTCCTCTGCCTTGGCCATCGTTGCTCATCCGGATGATCTGGAATACGGTGCGGCTTCAGCGATCGCCCGCTGGACCGCGCAGGGCAAGCAGATCAGCTATCTGCTTGTCACCCATGGTGAGGCCGGCATCGACGCGATCCCACCGCAGGTGTGCGGTCCGCTGCGCATGCAGGAGGAGATCACCGGTGCCGCGCTGGTCGGGGTACACACGGTCGATTTCCTCGACTATCCGGACGGGGTCGTGTGTTACGACCTCAACCTGCGGCGCGACATCGCCGCAGCGGTACGCAAGGCGTGCCCCGACGTGGTGATCACCATCAATCACCACGATCAGTTCGGTCCCGGGCGTTACAACCAGGCCGATCACATCGCGGTCGGACGAGCGGTACTCGACGGAACCCGGGATGCCGCGAACCGCTGGGTCTTCCCGGAGTTGGTCTCCGACCAGGGCTTGGCGCCCTGGAAGGCACAGCGGATCCTGGTCTCTGGCAGCCCCCAGTCGAACGCGTTCGTGGACGTCACCGCAAGTTTCGATGCCGGTGTCGCCTCGCTGGCCGCGCACCAGCAGTATCTGGCCGGGCTCGGAGATCACGCGATGGGCGATCCTCGGATCTTCCTCGAACAGATCGCCCGGTCGACCGGGGAGCGGGTCGGCGTCCAGCTGGCCGTCTCGTTCGAGGTGGTGGAACTATGAGCAACGACATTCTTCAGGTGCCGATCCCGGACGAACAGCTCGTACTTCATCGATTCGCGATCAAACCCCACCATCTCGACGACTATCTGCCGCTGTGGCGGCGTGAAGTCGAAATTGCTAGATGGCACGGTTTCACCACGCATCGCGCATTTCTGGAAACCAACGCCGAACCGAAGCTGACCTGGCTGTACTCGCACCCCGATCCCGAGGCCGGGAACCGGGCGGTGCGGGCCGATCCCGAGACCGTACGGGTGGAGGCGCTGAAAGCCCCGCATGTCTTCCGCAATGTGAAGATCCGGCCGGTGCGCGGCGAGTACCTCACTCATCTCGATACGACCGTCACGCCGCATCCCCTGGCGGTCATGCGGCGCTATTCGATCGTGGGTTCCTGGTCGGAGTTTCTCGATGTCTGGCAGCGCATCCGAGTGGTGCGCGAGATCTACGGCTTCGGCTGCCTCTTCGCGGTCGTCGATGAACCCGAGAACATGTTCACCTGGGCCTTCGAATACGACGGCGAATGGCGGGACTTTGCCACTGCCCAGCTCGAGTACTACCACGATCCCGATCGGATCGCATTGCGCGGCGTCTTCGACTACATGGCCGATTACTCCATCAACCCTGCCCAGCAACTGATGTGAGCATGGAGCCCATTGCCCACATCCGCAGTGCATTCCCCGCCAAGTTCGGGATCCCGAGGCAGGCCGGACTGGTGCCCGACCTGGTGGCCAGCGTGGTCTTCGAGCCGCACTACCGCAACCCGGATGCCATCCGCGGCATCGAGGACTTCAGCCATATCTGGCTGATCTGGCAGTTTTCGGCGGCCATCCGTGACGACTGGAGGCCGACCGTGCGTCCGCCCAGGCTCGGCGGTGAGCAGCGGCTGGGCGTCTTCGCCACCCGATCACCGTTCCGGCCCAACCCCATTGCCTTGTCGTCGGTGCGACTGCTCGAGGTGCGATCGGAGCCGGATCTGGGTCCGGTGCTGGTGGTCGGTGGCGCCGATCTGATGGACGGCACCCCGATCTTCGACATCAAGCCGTACATCGCGGCAGATTTGCATACCGACGCGACCTTCGGGTTCACCACCCGCAATACCGACTATCGCGTGCAGGTCGACATCTCGGACGAGCTGATTGCCCGGGTGCCCGAGAAACTGCGCGACGGCCTGCTCGGTGTGCTCGCCGAGGACCCTCGTCCGGCCTACCAGGACGACCCGGAGCGCAACTACGGGCTTGGTTTCGCCGGGCTGAATGTCCGATTCCGGGTCGCCGCCGGAGTACTGACCGTTGTGGAGATCGAACCGCTGGTCTGATGCGTGAGCTCGGCCCCCGGTCAGCTCGAGATCGCTGCGGTCGTGGCGGACTGCTGGGAAGCGATGATGTCGTGCACGGCCTTCACCACCCAATCTCGCTGCTGTAGGACGCGTTGCGATCTCCACCGTTGACGCCACCCCGCCTCGGGAGCCAGCCATTTGCCGAACTGCAGCTCCAACGCCAGCCCGCCCAGGCATGCGGCTCTGGATGTGACGCCCGCCGGATCGCGGATGGCGGTTGCGGCCAACTCGCGGGCGGCGGTCAATTCCTGGGCATTGAGTATCCGGTACCGGTCGCCACCCAGGCCCCTCGCCGGCTTCTTGACCAGCCATCCGCTGCGGGTCATGTCATCCATTGACTGATCCAGATAGAACCCTCCCCCGGCCTGGATGATGCGGGCCGGACGATGAGCGGGATGAGTGCCCAGCACCCGCAGCATCGCATCGAGTAGCGGATCGCCGATCGGGCGCGCGTCGTGTACCTGTACTTTCTTGTCGACCAGGCTGACCCGTTCCTGCATCGCCAGCTCCGCCAGTGTGGCCCCGGCCGCGGCCAGCTTGAGCTGTCCCCGGTTGCGGACGCGTCCGGTCTGCTCGTTGATCGCAAGCAGGGTGATCTGGTGGGCCAGGTTTCCGAAGAACTCCATGGGCGCAGGCTAGCGCGTTCCAGCTGAGCCGCTCCGGGAGGACACTTGACTCAACGCAACGCGTTACATCTCACTGCTACGAGTGAATGGAGACGCCATGGACGGCGGCGAAGCCGGTCTTTCGCGGGTACCCCCGAACGCGGTCTTGGGTGTGGTCGCCGCACTGGTTGTCGTCCTCGCGGTGGTGACCGCGTTGCTGACAACACAACGCGAACGCCCTGAACTGGACCCCGGCACCCCCGAAGGCACCGTCCAGATCTTCATCTTGGCATTCGTCGAAGGCGACGATGACCAGGCCGTCGCACTGCTGGACCCGGCGCTGGGCTGCAGCGCTCCGCTGAGGGATGTCTATCGGCCTTCGCGAGTCTCACTGAGCGTCGTGAGCAGCAAGATCACCGGCGAGGAGGGCGTGGTCGTGCTCGATGTCACCGAGTACTCCGGCGGCCTGTTCGACTCGTGGTCGCACCGGGAGGACTTCTACCTGATCCGCGCCGACGGTAGCTGGTTGATCACCGGCAACCCCTGGCCGGTGTATTCCTGCAAGTGAGGGGCGGAGACTATGACTTTTCTCGGTGTGGCGATACTCGCATTGCTCGCCGGCCTGATCACTGTGGTCGTCAATGCTGGACGTCACCGGGAGTCTCTGGATGCGCGCAATGTCCGCAGAGTCTTCCAGTACGCAGTCTTGTACGCACTGGTGGTGGTGTCGGCCATCGGTGCCACCGAACTGCTCGGCCGGTTGCTGGGCGCCGAAGCACCCGCATGGCAGGACGACTCCTACGCGCTGGCGCAGGCCCTGACATTCGTTTTGGTCGGTGTCCCGCTGGCCGCCCTGCTCGCCTGGTGGACCTGGCGCAGTCATCGTGCGTCTCCTGCCGAAACCAGTTCGCCCCTGTTCACGGCGTATCTGACGATCGCGGCGCTGACCGGCCTGGTCGTGGCTGCGGCCGGACTACAGGTCGCGGTCTTCGAAGCGATCGACCACGCAGAATTTGACGCACAGGCGACTGCCCGGTTCGTCGTCTGGGCGGCGGTGTGGCTGGGCCACTGGATCGTCGCGCGCCGCAGCCTGGACGTGGCCGCTGCAACGCCCCACCTGCTGCTCGGGTCACTGGTCGGGCTGGTGCTCGCCGCGACCGGGCTGATACAACTGCTCGGCACCTCCCTCGACCTGCTGCTGCGTCCGGGGGCCGTCGTACCGCCCCTCACCGGCCTTGCCCGGGGCGCGGGGCTGCTGACCGCCGGCGGGCTGGTGTGGATCAGGTATTGGGTCCTCTCGGCGTCCCGGTTGCCTCGCCAGGTCTTGTGGCTCGCCTACGTGCTGCTGATCGGGGTGGCCGGCGGACTGATCATGGCGATCGCCGCGGTCAGCATGCTGCTGTGGACCATCCTGGTCTGGATCGTGGGCGACAGGCTCGATCAGACCTTCGCCCAGCATTTCGACAGCACGGCCATGCAGACCGCCACCGCCGTGATCGGCGTAGTGATCTGGTGGTATCACCGCGCCGCAGTCGGGCAGTCCGCTGCCGAGCATCGCGAGATCCGCCGAACCTATGACTATCTGGTCGGCGGGATCGCGCTCATCGCGGCCGCCTCCGGTGTCGGAACGATCATTGTTGCCCTCATCGAGGCCGCGACCCCGGGTCTCGACATCGGCATGCCGACGATCAACACCCTCCTCGCGGCCCTCACGCTCCTGGTGGTGGGCACCCCCGTCTGGTGGTTCCACTGGCGGCGTCTCAAGGCGGCGGTCGGCGCCGATCCGGCAGCCGAGGTGGCAGCACTGAGCCGCCGGATCTACCTGGTGCTGCTGTTCGGCGTGGCCGGCGTGGCCGCGGTCGTGGCCCTCCTGGTGGCCGCCTATGCATTCTTCCGAGATCTTGTGGACGCGCAACTGGGCACCGCCACCCTGCGCGCTATGCGCTACGGCTTGGGCGTGCTGGTCGCCAGCGCCGCCGTCTCGGCCTACCATGGCGCGGTCTTCCGCCAGGATCGGCAGATCGACGTGCCCGATCGTCCGAGCCGGCCGCGCTCGGTGGTGCTGATCGGCGCCCACGACCCCGACCTGGTGCGCCGAATCCGGCAGGCCACGGACTCCCCCGCCGAACTGTGGGTACGCACCGACGCTGCCGCTGAGCAGTGGGACGAGGAGTCGGTGCTGGCCGCCCTGGACGGGTACTCCGGCAAAGACCTGCTGGTCATTGCGGACGAGACAGGACTGCGAGTGCTTGAGGTCGATCGCCGGCGCTGAGTTGGTCACAAAGGCGTCGTCACCGAGAACTGTGTTTGCAGCGCGCGCAGCAGCCACGACCGCTTGAGCAACGCGGACCGCACCCGACGACGACCACGAAACCCCAATCCAGCGACTTCGGAATCCAATCCGAGCAATGCAACGAACCCACCCAGATAGGCGGCCCGAGCCGGCGCCGCATGCGGATCGGTGAGCCCGCTTCGAGCCAGTTCACGGGCTGCGTTGATCCGCTCCTCGCCGATCAGTTCATAGCGCTGCGCCGACAGGCGGGAGGCAGGTATCAGCTTTGCCCAGCCATTGCTCACAAGTTCGCCCAAGGCCTGGCCGCTGTAGGTCTGGCGGGCATCCCCGATGATCTTCGCGGGCTCGCGGCCGGCGCGCCCGGTGAGGTCATGCAACATGACATCGACGAGGTGGTCTTCGGTGGGCCGCGAATCGCTGACGTGCACCTTGCCCGAGGCCCAACGGACGCGCTCCTGCAACACGAGCTCGGCCAGCACCGCCGCTGCGGTCGCCGCGCCCAGCCGCGATGTCTTGCGGACCTCGCCGCTGAATGGGCTGATGGCGAGCATGGCGACCTGGTGGGCGAGGTTCTCCATGGTCTCCATATCCCGAGCCTAGTGTCTGACGTACTTGACGGATCTTGGTGTGCCCCATACGTTCGTCTCACCATGGAACGGAGAAACGCATGACCACCAAACGCGAACGTTTCTCGCGGCCGCCCACGGCCAGCAGACCGACCGTCCCCCGGTCGGCGCCTGGATTCACTATGGCTCGAGCTTCTGGACGCCCGAGCAGGTCGCCGAAGCCCATCTGCGCTTCTACCACCAGTACGACTGGGACTACATCAAGGTGATGGACGATTTCCGGCTGCAGGTGCCCGACGGCCTGGATGAGATCACCGATCCCGCGCAGCTCGACGAGGTGGTGCCCGATCCGAAAGCGACGCTGACCAACCTGGTCAAGCAGGCCGAGGTGCTGCGGATCATTCGGGCCGAGGCGCCCGAGGCAGCGATCATCGACACGATCTTCTCCCCCGTCCAGACGCTGGTGCGGGCTCTGGGCGAGACGGTGATCGACTATCTGGCCGCCGACACGGAGCTGGCGCACCGCACGATCTCCCGGGTGGCCACTGCGCTGGCAGACTATGCCGCGCAGCTTCCCGACTTGGATGTGGACGGTCTCTTCCTGGCGATCAATGGTGCCAGCACCGACTCCACCAGCTTCGGATTGTCGCCCGAGCAGTTCACCGAGTGGATCTCGCCCTACGACATTCAGGTGCTGCAGGCCGCCGAGGGATTGGTGCGGATCGGTCATCTGCACGGCGAGGGCGCGGATCCCGATCTGCTGACCGACTACCCGTTCGAGGTGCTCAACTGGTCGGACAAGGTTTCGGCGCCGCGGATCCCTGAGGCCCGGCAGCGCTACGGCTGGATTCCGATGGTCGGCCTGGACGAGATCACCAGCCTCTACTGGACTCCCAGCAAGGCGCGCGAGGAGATCCTGCAGGCCCGCCGCGCGGCCGGCGACCAGATCATCGTCGCGCCGAACTGCACGCTGCACTCCGACGGCTCCCCGCTGGTGCTGCGGGAATTGCGGGAAAGCGTCGATCTGCCCCTGGGCTGAGCCTCAGCAGTCGTCCAGCAGTCGGCGCAGCACCCGGGCACCGAAACGGACCGCGTCGACCGGAACTCGCTCGTCCACACCGTGAAACAGCATCGCGAAGTTCAGGTCGGCAGGCAGCTTCAGCGGCACGAAGCCGTAGCCGTGAATGCCGAGAGCCTCCAACGCCTTGTTGTCGGTGCCCGCCGACAGGCAGTACGGCAGCAGCGCCGCATCGGGATCCTCGGCCTGGATGGCCGCCTGCATGCTTGCGACGAAAGCCGAATCACGAGGCGCGTCCACCGAGATACCCAACTGATCGATGATCAGGTCGACGTGTTCGCCGGCCAGCTCGCGGATCGTGTCGAGCAGCTCGTCCTGGTGCCCGGGCAAGAACCGGCAGTCGATGTGCGCGGTGGCCTCGCTGGGGATCACGTTGTTCTTGTAGCCGGCATCCAGCCGGGTGAAGTTCGCCGAGTCGCGCAGGGTGCCGGCCACGAAAGCCCGTCCCCCGCCGAGCAGATCGAGGAAGGCCTCCAAGCCGTCGTCGGGCGACACACCGGTGATCTCGGTCACACCGTCGAACAGCGCCCGCACGCTGGCCACATATTCCAACGGCCACTCATGCTGATTGATCCGGGTGATCGCCTCGGCCAGCCGGACGATCGCATTCTCGTCATTGGGCAGTGAGCCGTGCCCGGCCCGCCCGGAGGCGCGCAGATGTACCCAGGCGAAGCCCTTCTCGGCGGTCTGCAGCAGGTAGGCACGACGGGTCCCGCCGCCCGCCACGGGCAGTGTCACCGAGTAGCCGCCGACCTCGCTGATCGCCTCGGTGCAGCCCGCGAAGAGCTCCGGATGCTCGCGGACCATCCACTGCGAACCCCAGGTGCCGCCCTGCTCTTCATCGGCGAAGAAGACGAAGACCAGATCCCGCGGTGGCACGATTCCCTCGCGCGCGATCCGCCGCAGATTCGCCAGCACCATGCCGACCATCGACTTCATGTCCACTGCGCCGCGTCCCCAGATCATGCCATCGCGCTCCTCGGCGCTGAATGGATCGACGCTCCAATCGGCCGCATTCGCCGGTACCACATCCAAGTGGCCATGCACGACCAGGCCGCCCCGCGACGGGTCGGCGCCAGCGATGCGGACGATCACGCTTGCTCTGCCCGGCTGAGATTCCAGCGAGACGGGATCGAGGCCGACCTCGTGCAGCAGGCCCAGAACATATTCGGCCGCCGGGCGCTCGGTCGGCCCCGTCCCATCACCGTAGTTGGAAGTGTCGATGCGAATCAGTTCGCGGGTGATGCGTACGGCTTCGTCTTCAAGTTCGGTCCAATCGCTCACCGGTCCAGACTGTCACATTCCGATCAATCGTTCGCTCGGTGTTGAGTCGCGAGCACGCGACGCTGGAGTGGTCGGCAGGCCCACAGCGCAACCATGGCCAGCACGATGCCGGCGATCAGGACGATCGCCATCACGATCGGCCCACCGTCGGAGACGACACCGACACTCGTGGCATAGCGGTACATCGGATAGGCCATCGCAGCCCCCAAACCCGCGCCGAGCACCACCGAGAAGACCAGCGGTCCCAGCGTTTCCAGCCACATCACCTTCGTGCTGAAGGCCAACGGGGCACCCATCTTGTACATGGCGATGGTCTGCTCGGCGCGCTCGAAGACCGCTGAGGCCTGCGTGATGAAGATCGAAGCAGCGGTCAGAGTGAAACCGACGGCCAGAGTGATGATGACACCCTTGGTGAAGTCCCACTGAGTGGCCTGCACGAATGTCTGGCCCGCAGTGTCGTCACCACCGTTGATCTCGATCGGCATCAATGCCATGTACCCGCCGATCAATGCCAGCAGCGAGATACCCACGACCCGTTGCCAGGTCTGTTTGGGGTGCGCCTCGATCCGCCGCGCGGCCCAGATTACCGACAGTCGCGGGGCCCGGGCGATCAGTTTGCTGATCTGCTGCAGGAGCCACGGGCCGGCGATGTTGAAGCCCTGAATCATGATCACGATGATCCCCGCCATCAGCAGGAATCCCGCCACCCCGCTACCCAGCGGCAGAACCGACATCGCGACCGAGCCTGCGATCAGCACGAGCCCAGCGAGCACGATGCGCCATGCCTTCAGCCGAGGACGAGTACCGAGCCGCGCAACGCCCAACGGCGAAATACGTACCTGACGCAAGCCCCACCATGCCGATGCGACGCCCAAGCCGATCACGGCCACACAGATGGCGGCAGTCAGCGGCCACGGCAACAGCATCTCCTCGGCACTCAGCGGCATGCCGAGCATCGTCAGCCTGCTCCACAGCGGCAGCGTCACGAGATAGATCACCGCACCGATGCCGACACCGATCGTCGCCTGCACGAGCGTGTCGATCAACGCCATCCGGGTCACATCGCCCGACGACAGGCCCAACAGCCGCAGTGCGGCAAGCCTCCGTTCGCGGCCTCGCGCGCCCAGCACCGCAGCCCCGGAGGCCAGCGAATATGTCGCCGGGATGAGCAGCGCGCACGCGAAGACCGCAAGGATGAAGTAGCTCTGCGGAACGATGTCGAAGGTGCTGTCCTCGGTAAGCACCTCCAGCAACAACCCATGCGGGTGCTGCCAACGGTTGTAGAACATCCAGGTGCCGCCGGCCACGGTCAGCGCCAGCGCCGAGCTGATGATGAATGCCATGATCGCCGCCAGATAGAGCAGCGATTCACCTTGCCGGGATGCGAACCTGGCCTTGGTGAGGTGTGCGGTGAAGCTGAACAGCCCACTCACCCTAGCCGGCGCGGAACTGATGCTCATCGGAGCTCCCCCGATGTCGTGGCGGCCGACAGCCTGCGGTCGGCGTGGACGATACCGTCACGGATCTCGATCAATCGCGAGCACCAGCGGGCCACGTTGATGTCATGGGTAACCACCACCAGCGCCGCCCCGGCGATCCGACAGGTGGTGGTGAGCAACTGCATCACCTCATGGCCGGACGCCTGATCGAGTGCGCCGCTGGGTTCATCCGCGAAGACAACACGCGGGTGCCCCACCATGGCGCGCGCGATCGCGACGCGCTGGGCCTGGCCGCCGGACATGTCGCCGGGACGTCGGCCACGCAGTTCGCCCAAGCCGATACGGCCGAGCATGTCGTCTGCGGCGGCCAGCGCCAGGCGCCGAGACGTGCCGGTGAGCATCAGCGGCAGGGCAACGTTTTCCCGGGCCGGCAGTTCGGGCAGCAATTGACCGTCCTGGAAGACGAAGCCGAACTCGCTGAGCCTCAGGTGCGAACGCTGGCGGTCGTTCAGCGCCGACAGGGGACCTCCGTCGAAGTCGACAACGCCGTCGTCGGGCACCAGCACCCCGGACAGGCAGTGCAGCAGGGTTGACTTGCCCGAACCGGACGGTCCCATGATCGCGACGGACTCGCCCTGTTCCACCCGCACGCTGATGCCGGCGAGCGCACGGACGGCGCCGAAGCTTTTCGTGATGTCGTGGGTCGCCAGCAGGGGCGAGCTGTGAGGTGATGTCGGTATTGAGATCATGGCTCCATTTCAGGTGAGATCGGGCACTCGCCGAACAGTGCACACACCCATCTTGGGGTAGTGCTGGCACTACCCGGCTGGGCTAGGTTGAAGAGCGTGAGAATGCGACGCCACAGCCAGCAGGTCTCGCACGAGGATCAAGCTGCCCAGACCATTGCCGCCTTGACCGCATCACGGCGTGCCATCGTGGACGCCTACGAGGTCGAACGTCACCGCATCGAGCGCGACCTGCACGACGGCACCCAGCAGTACCTGGTGGCCGCAGCCATGATGATCGGCGAGGCGAGGCTGTCGGCGACCGTGGCCAGCGATCCCGAACTCGCCGAGCGACTAAGTGAGGCCCAGGCAGCGATCCAGCGAGGACTTGATGCCCTGCGCGTCACCGTGCGCGGGATTCACCCGCAGATCCTCACCGAGCAGGGCCTTGCCGCGGCGTTGGCCGATGTGGCCGAGGCGGCGGCCACCCAGGTCCGCATCGTCTGCCCGAACCCGCTGCCCGCCATACCCGAAGGGGTGCTGGCCACCGCCTATTTCTTCGCCTGCGAGGCGATCGCGAATGCCGCCAAGCACGCCCCCCGAGCAGAGGTGAGCGTGCTGCTGACCGCCGACGAGCTGCTTCGCGTCTCGGTGGTGGACAGCGGCCCGGGCGGAGCCCGCTTCGCCGCCGGCCATGGCCTGGCCGGGATGCGCGAGCGACTGGCCGCGGTCGGCGGCGAACTGACCATCTCGAGCCCAATGGGCGGCCCGACGCAGGTACTGGCGTCCATACCGTTGTTGCTGCAGCGAGGAGAACCGGGAGTGACGCTGTGACCACCGTGGCGATCGCGGACGACTCCGCACTGCTGCGCGAGGGCTTGGCCGGGTTGCTGGAGCGCCAAGGATTCGAGATCGTGGCCCAGGAATCCCGCGCGGACGCTCTGCGGCAAACCGTGCAGCAGCTTGCCGAGCAGGGCCGGTTGCCGCAGCTACTGATCACCGACGTCCGGATGCCGCCGACGATGGCCAATGACGGTCTCCAAGCGGCGCTCGACATGAAGACGGCCTACCCCGCACTGTCGGTGCTCGTGGTGAGCCAATATGTTGCCCCGGTGTATGCGCAGCAGCTGTTCGCGCTGCCTGCCGCCCCGGACTCGGGTGGCTCGGGCTATCTGTTGAAGGACCGGGTGTCCCAGGTTGCCGATTTCATCGGCACGCTGCGCGTGGTGTGCGCGGGTGGCATGGTGATCGACCCCGAGGTGGCGCGAGCAATGATGCGCGCCAGCCGATCGGGGCTCGGCGAACTGAGCCCTCGCGAATTCGAGGTGCTCGAACTGATGGCTCGTGGTCTGTCCAATGGCCAGATCGCTGCCGAACTGGTGCTGTCGAACGCCGCAGTCGCCAAACACGTCTCCAATATCTTCATGAAACTCGGGCTGACCCCGGACGAAGAAAACCGTCGCGTCCGGGCAATTCTGGCTTTTCTGGCCGACGACCATGGTCCGCTGATCTGACCGGACCGGTCGTGTTTCCATTGTGTTTCGCCTCGCAGTTCCGGCAGAAAGACCGCCGAAGTCGGCCTAGCATCGCGGCGTCGGCCAAGTATCACGGTCGCGACCATGGAGGACACGTAACCATGCACATCTCTCACAGGAGTCGCGCCAGCGCGGCTAGGACCGGAGCCCTGATCACGCTTCTGCTCGGGTTCATCGGTATGACGTTCGGCGTCTCCGCGCTCCAAGCACATGCGGAGGGGCCCGTCGAAGGCCAGACGTTCGTGATCGCGACCGACACAACGTTTGCGCCATTCGAATTCCGGGATGCATCGGGCGACATGACCGGCATCGACATGGATCTGATCCGAGAAATCGCACAGCGAAAAGGCTTCAACGTCGACATCCAGGCTCTCGGCTTCGACGCCGCATTGCAGGCCGTCACCTCGGGCCAGGCCGACGGTGTCATCGCCGGCATGTCGATCACCGACGCGCGCAAGGAGGTCTTCGACTTCTCGGCGCCCTACTTCTCCTCGGGTGTGCAGATGGCCGTGCGGGCCGATGACTCCTCGATCACCAGCTATGAGGATCTGAGGGGCAAGACCGTCGTCGCGAAGACCGGTGCCGAGGGTCTCTCCTTCGCCCAGTCGATCGCCGACCAGTACGGATTCACCGTCAAGGCCCTGGGCAGCGCCGACACGATGTATGCCGAGGTCGCCAGCGGCAACGCAGCCGCCGTCTTCGACGACTATCCCGTGCTTGCCTATGGGATCGCGCAGGGCAACGGGCTCAAGGTCGTGACCCCCAAGGAGCAGGGTTCGAGCTACGGTTTCGCCGTCTTGAAGGGCTCCAACGCCGAACTGCTCCAGGCGTTCAACGAGGGCCTGAGCGAGATGAAGGCCGACGGCTCCTATCACGCACTGCTGACCAAGTACCTCGGCAGTAACGCCCCTGCTGATGACGCCCAGGTCGAGGGTGTGCAGGGCAAGACCTTCGTCATCGCCACCGACACCACGTTCGCGCCATTCGAATACCGCAACGAGTCGGGCGAAATGACCGGTATCGACATCGATCTGATCAATGAGATCGCGCGACGTCAGGGATTCAGCGTCGACATCAGAGCTCTTGGCTTCGACGCGGCGCTGCAGGCGGTCACCTCGGGCCAAGCCGACGGTGTCATTGCCGGCATGTCGATCACCGATGCCCGCAAGGAGGTCTTCGACTTCTCAGCGCCCTACTTCGACTCCGGTGTGCAGATGGCGGTCAGGGCCGACGACGACACCATCACCAGCTACGAGGATCTGAGCGGCAAGACCGTCGTCGCGAAGACCGGCGCCGAAGGTCTCACCTTCGCCCAATCGATCGCCGACCAGTACGGCTTCACCGTCAAGGCCCTCGACAAAGCCGACACGATGTACTCCGAGGTGGCTACCGGCAACGCAGCAGCCGTCTTCGACGACTACCCGGTGCTCGCCTACGGGATCAACCAGGGCAACGGACTGAAAATCGTCACACCCAAGGAGCAGGGCTCGAGCTACGGTTTCGCCGTCTTGAAGGGCTCCAACCCGGAGCTGCTCCAAGCCTTCAACGCCGGCTTGAGCGGCATGCAGACCGACGGCACCTACCAGGCGATCATCGACAAGTACCTGAAAGCACCCGATGCCGGTGGTTCCAGTCAGTCGTTCTGGGGTCTGCTCGTCCAGAGCATGCCGGCCTTGCTCAAGGGCCTGCTGCTCACCCTCGCCGCGACCGCGCTGTCCTTGGTCTTCGCCTCCGTACTCGGCGTGGTCTTCGGCTTCCTCAAGGTCAGCGGAAACAAGATCTTGCAGTCGATCGCGTCGGTCTACGTCGACATCTTCCGTGGCACGCCACTACTGGTCCAGGCCTTCTTCTTCTATTTCGGCCTGCCGACCGCGCTCGGCATCAAGCTCGACGTACTCACCGCAGGTGTGATCACGCTCTCGCTGAACGCGGGCGCCTACATGACCGAGATCGTTCGCGGCGGTATTCAGTCGGTTGATACCGGCCAGATGGAGGCCGCGCGCTCCCTCGGCTTGAACTGGATGCAGTCGATGCGCAAGATCATCGTTCCGCAAGCAGTCAAGATTATGACGCCCTCGTTCATCAATCAGTTCGTCATCACGCTGAAGGACACGTCGCTGCTGGCCGTGCTCGGATTCGCCGAGCTGACCTATCAGGGGCAACAGATCATTGCCCGCAACTTCCGCAGCTTCGAGGTCTGGCTGATCGTCGGTGCCATGTACTTCATCGTCATCTCCGCCCTCACGAAGCTGTCGAACCGGATCGATCGGAGGATCAACAAGTGAGCGAGTCAGCCAAGACCATGATCGAGGTCACCGATCTCCACAAGTCGTTCGGTTCGAACGAGGTCCTCAAGGGCATCTCCACCACTATCAACCAAGGTGAGGTCGTCGCCGTGATCGGGCCGTCGGGCTCCGGCAAGTCCACCTTCTTGCGCTGCCTGAATCTCTTGGAAGAAGTGACATCGGGCAAGGTCATCGTCGAAGGTCGTGATCTCACCGACAAGAACACCGACATCAACCAGGTGCGCCAGAAGATCGGCATGGTCTTCCAGCATTTCAACCTCTTCCCGCACCAGACGGTGGCCGAGAACATCATGCTGGCTCCCAGCATGCTGAAGAAGCTGTCCAAGACCGAGGCGAGGAGCCGTGCCGAATCCCTGCTGGCACAGGTCAAGCTCTCCGAAAAGATCGATGCTCGACCCGCCCAGCTGTCGGGCGGCCAGAAGCAGCGCGTGGCCATTGCCAGGGCTCTGGCGATGGATCCCGACATCATGCTCTTCGACGAACCCACCTCCGCGCTGGATCCCGAGATGGTCGGTGAGGTGCTCGATGTCATGAAAGCACTGGCCGCGGCAGGCATGACGATGGTCGTGGTGACTCACGAGATGGGCTTCGCCCGCGAAGTCAGCGATCGGCTGTTGTTCATGGCCGACGGCAGGGTCGTCGAGGAGGGCGACCCGCGCGAGGTGCTCGCGAATCCGCAGAACGACCGGACCAAGGACTTCTTGGCCAAGGTGCTGTAGACGTCGGTCGCGGCGCCCTGCCCCTCGCGGGTGGGGCGCCGCGACCCCTATAGCGCATGAGACCGCCACGTTACGGTTGGCGAACAGCCCGCGGAGCCGGCCATCATGGCGGGCCGCGTCTCATATCCTGAACCGGTGACGATCCGCATCGCCCTCAAGCATCAAACGACATACCGGTTCGATCGGCCGACCACCGTGAATCCGCACACCGTGCGGCTGCGACCGGCTCCGCACACCCGGACCCCGATCGAGGCCTATTCGCTGAGTGTGGTGCCCGGGGACCATTTCATCAACTGGCAGCAGGACCCGTTCGGCAACTACCTGGCCCGGCTGGTCTTCCCCGAGCCGGTCAACGAGCTTCAGTTCACCGTCGATCTGATCGCCGACATGACGGTCATCAATCCGTTCGACTTCTTCGTCGAGGAATACGCCGCCGAGATGGGCTGGAGCTACCCGGACGAGCTGGCCACCGATCTGCAGCCGTACCTGCATCAGGTGCCCGCCGAACTCGACTCGCCCGCCGATGGCGATCTGGTCGATCAGTGGATCGCCAGCCGGCTGCCCGAATCCCAGTGGCGAGATTGCGGACTGCGCACGGTCGATTTCCTGGTGCGGCTCAATGAGGCGGTGCGCGACGACGTCGCCTACACGACCCGGATGGAACCGGGAGTCCAGACACCCGGTTATACGCTGTCCCGGGCGATCGGATCGTGCCGTGACTCGGCCTGGCTCCTGGTGTCGATTCTGCGTCGCTTCGGTCTGGCCGCCCGGTTCGTCTCCGGCTACCTGGTGCAGTTGGCGGCCGACATGGAACCGGTGGACGGTCCGGCAGGCGTCAAACACGACTTCACCGATCTGCACGCCTGGGCAGAGGTCTATATCCCGGGTGCGGGCTGGGTCGGGCTGGACGCGACCAGCGGGCTGTTCGCCGGTGAGGGCCATATCCCCCTGTCCTGCACGCCCCACCCGTCGACCGCGGCCCCCATCACCGGCAGCACCGGGATCGCCGAGGTCGAGTTCAGCTTCAGCAACGAGGTCACCCGGATCCATGAGGACGTCCGGGTCACCAAGCCACTGAGCGATGACCAGTGGGATGCCATCGACACCCTCGGGCAGGTGGTCGACGCCGGCCTGGCGAACGAGGACATCGCGCTGACGATGGGTGGAGAGCCCACCTTTGTATCTGCGGCCGAGACCGCCAGCCCGCAGTGGAACTCTGCGGCCGATGGCCCAGAGAAACGCCAACTGGCCGCCAAGCTGACTGACAAGCTGCGGCAGCGCTGGGCCGACGGCGGGCTCGTGCATCACGGCCAGGGCAAGTGGTACCCGGATGAGCCGTTGCCGCGCTGGCAGATGACACTGGCCTGGCGCACCGACGGCGAGCCGATCTGGCATCACCCCGCTCTGCTGGTCAACCCGTGGACGAAGCCCTCCGCCACAGCCGGCACCGATGCGCTGGCTCATCAGATCGCCGCCCGGCTGGGTATCGCGGACGAATTCGTGCTGCCCGTCTACGAGGACACCGTGCAGGCGGCGGTGTCGGCGGCCCAGCTGCCGTGGGGTCCGCGTCCCGACATCGACCCCGACCCCTCGGATGAGCTGCTGGCGAACGAGCACGCCCGCCAGCAGCTGGTCGATCGGCTCGATGACGCCGCCACCGAACCCGCCGGCTGGGTGATCCCGGTCTTCGTCGACCCCGACGATCCGGACGGCGGAAGCTGGGCGACCACCCGCTGGCGTCCGCGTCGACGGGCGATCTTCCTCACCGCCGGCAGCTCCCCCATCGGGTTGCGGCTGCCGCTGAACGCGCTCGCCTGGGGAGCGGCGCCCGATATCGTCCGCAATGCCGATGGCGATGCCACACGGCCGCTGCCGGACGGGCACCAGACCAGCGTGAAACCGGCCAGAGAGCTACCGATCGAATCTGCACCACGCACCGCTTTGGCTATCGAGGAACGCGACGGTCATCTCTTCTGCTTCCTGCCGCCGATCGACCGGCTGGACGATGCGCTGCGGCTGATCGCGACCATCGAGGACGCTTGCGCTGCGCTGCAGACCCCGATCGTCCTGGAGGGGTACCCCCTGCCCGGCGACGATCGCCTGCAGACTCTGAGCGTCACCCCCGACCCCGGGGTCATCGAAGTGAATGTGCAGCCCACCAGCTCGTGGGGCGACCTCGTCCAGCTGACCACCACATTGTTCGAAGACGCCCGGCAGGTGGGCCTGACCACCGAGAAGTTCGATCTGGACGGCACCCACACCGGCACTGGCGGCGGAAACCACATCACCTTGGGTGGTCCCACGCCGCAGGACTCCCCGCTGCTGCGCCGTCCCGACCTGCTGCGTTCCATGGTCACCTACTGGCAGCATCATCCCGGGCTGTCGTACATCTTCACCGGCCGCTTCATCGGGCCCACCAGCCAGGCCCCGCGGGTCGACGAGGGGCTGCCGGGCACGCTCTACGAGCTCGACATCGCCTTCACCGAGCTGGACGAGATGCTGACCGACCCGACCGTGGAGCACGACATCGCGAAAGCGATCTCCGCGGACTGGAGAACGGACGAAACGCTGGAGGAGCGACTGGAACGGCAGCGTCACTCGCAGCCCTGGCTGACCGACCGGCTGCTGCGTCATCTGCTGACCGATCTGACAGGCAACACGCACCGCGCAGAGTTCTGCATCGACAAGCTGTACAACCCCGACCGGCGCGGCGGACATGCCGGCCTGCTCGAGATGCGCGGTTTCGAGATGCCACCCCACGAGCGGATGTCGTTGCTGCAGGCGCTGCTGGTGCGCGGACTGCTGTGGCGATTCGCGCGAGAGCCGTACCGCGCGCCGCTGGTGCGGTGGGGCACCCGGCTGCACGACCGCTATCTGCTGCCAGCCTTCGCGGCCGCCGACCTGTGGAACGTGCTCGACGAGCTCAACGCCGCACTGCCCATCAGCGAGCGCTTCGACCTCGCCTGGTTCGAGTCGTTCCTGGAGTTCCGGTTCCCCATCCTGGGCGAGGTGCAGCTGGGCGATGTCGACCTGGAGTTGCGCCAAGGCATCGAGCCCTGGCAGGTGCTCGGTGAAGAGGTCACCCTCAGCGGCACTGCCCGCTATGTCGATTCCTCGGTGGAGCGCGTGCAGGTGGCGTCCACCGGCCTGATTCCGGAACGCCATCTGCTGATGGTCAACGGCGTGCCGCTGCCGCTGACCCCGGTGATCGGGCACGGCTGGGGCGTCGGGTCGGTCGGACGTTCCGACGCGCTGGCGGCCGGCGTGCGCTACAAGGCGTGGTCTCCGCCGTCCTCGCTGCACCCGACCATCGGCGTACACGCCCCGCTGCGTTTCGATCTGGTCGACAAGATCAGTGGCCAATCGCTGGGCGGTTTCCGCTATCACGTGGTGCATCCCGGTGGCCGCAGCTTCGACACCTATCCGGTGAATGCGGTCGAGGCCGAATCACGGCGGGCCGCCCGGTTCGAGCCCTACCAGACATCGGGACACCTCGAGATACCCGGCGTGTCGGATTGGGGTAGCGCCGAGTACCCGGTGACATTGGATCTACGCCGATTCGAACGTTGGCACGACGTGCTGGAAGAGAGCATCTAAAGTTGGCTGGCGTGAGCCAAGCCGTCGATCAGCGCATCAGCCCGGTACTGCGCGATTACGTGCAGCGCGCTGGTGGCCACGATGAGTTGGCCCATGTGCTTGCCGACCGGGACATTCTGGGATTCACTCCCAGTCTCTCCGAGGTCGAGTATCCGGGTTGGCAACGGCGGCAGCGCGCGCTGACCAGGCTGGTTCGCTCCGAGGCGATCACCTACGGCGGTTCGCGTCCCGGTGAACTGGCCAATTCCTGGTCGGTCGACGTGCTGCCGTTCATCATGTCGAGCGCCGAATGGGCCGGCCTGCAGGCCGGGCTGCGGCAGCGTGCCGAGCTGTTGAACGCCATGCTGGCCGACTTCTACGGCCCGCGCACGCTGCTGCATTCGGGCGTGGTACCCAGCGAACTGGTGCTGGGGCACCGCGGGTTCCTGCCGGCGGTCGACGGCCTGACGCTCACTGGCGATCATCAGCTGACCATCGTGGCCACCGATCTGGTGCGTGCGGCCAGCGGCTGCTGGACGGTTCTGTCCGACCGCACCCAATCGCCTTCGGGCATGGGATATGCCATGGCGAACCGGCGTTTGGTGGCCAGGGTGCTCGACCGCGACTATCGGCATGTTTCCATCCACCGGCTGCGTGGCTTCTTCGACCAGATCCGGGTGGCGCTGGAGAACACCCTGCCCCCCGGTGCAGACAGCCCGCGGGTGGCCATTCTCAGCTCCGGCACCATCAGCGAAACCGCCTATGACCAGGCCCTGGTCGCCATGCTCGTCGGCTACCCGATCGCGCAATCGGGTGACCTGCAGATCGCCGACGGCTATCTGTGGCTGCGGACCATCGGGCGCAGTCAACCGGTCAACATCCTGCACCGCCGCCTGGACGCCGAGTATGCCGATTCGCTCGACCTGCGCTCCGACTCACTGCTCGGCATTCCCGGCCTGCTGCAGGCTGCCCGCCGGCATCGGGTATCGGTGGCCAATCATCTGGGCTCCGGAATCCTCGAGAACAACGGCCTGCTGGCATACATGGACCGCATCGCCGAGTCGCTACTCGGCGAGTCGTTGAAGCTCCCGACGGTCCCCGCCTGGTGGTGCGGCGATCCGGAGGGGCTGGCCTACGTGAAGAGCCATCTCGACTCGTTGATCATCAAGCCGATCTCTCGGGTCCGCGGGGCACGCGCGATTCCGGCACGCCTGCTGGACGAACAAGCACGTTCCCAGCTGCTCGCCCGCATCGATGCCGAACCGTGGCGGTGGAGCGCCCAGCAGTATCTGGAGCCCAGCACCGTGCCCGTCGTGGAGGCCCGCTCGATCGAGCCTCGTCCGATGGTCTTGCGGACATTCGGCGCCGCCGACGGCGCGTCCTACTCGTTCATGCCTGGTGGCCTCGCCCGGGTGGCCTCGAGCCCGGACCAGTGGAACATCACCAATGCAACCGGCGCCTTCAGCAAGGACGTCTGGGTGCTGGAGGACAGCCATCGCGAGGCACCGTCGGCCGGGATCTCACCGCGTCGTCCCGCCCACCTGCCGGCCGAGGCCGCCGACCTCGGCTTGCCACCCAGCGCGGCGGAGAACCTGTTCTGGCTGGGCCGTTACGCCGAACGCACCGAGATGACCTCGCGGGTGCTGAAGGTCTCCGAGCAATTGATCGCCGACAACCTGGATCGACCCGGCACCCCGGGCCATTCGGCGATGCGGACGATGCTGGAGGCGCTGTCCATGGTCACCGGGGTGCAGCCCGGCTTCGTCGGCCAGGGCGCGGCCGAGCGGCTCGACGAGCCGCTGCCGCAGATCCGCCGGCTGCTGCTCGACGAGATAACTCAGGGCTGTGTCGCCTACAACGTGGGACGGATGGCGGCCTGCGCCGCGAACGTTCGCGAATTGCTCAGCGGCGACACCTTCAGCATCTTCAATGCGCTCAATGCCACGCTGCGGCAGGCGCGCGAGGGCGAGGATCTCCTGGCTGTGCAGCCGGTGATCAATGAGGCCCTGCGTTCGCTGCTGGCCTTCGCCGGGGTGGCCAACGAGTCGCTGGTGCGCGACGCGACCTGGGCATTCGTCGAGGCCGGTCGACGCATAGAGCGGGCCGAGCTGACCGTCCAGCTGCTGCGGCACACGGTGAGCTCGGTGACCGGACCGGTCACCGAAGCGGTGCTGAGCGAGTCAGTGCTGAGTGCCGGCGACTCGGTGATCACCTACCATCGCCGGGTGGCGGCCAGCTTCGGGGCGGTCATCCCTGCCGAGGCCACGTTGGACCTGCTGCTGCTGGACGCCTCGAACCCGAGATCGGTCCGCTACCAGCTGGACCGGCTCATCCATGTCCTCAGCGTCGCGCCCAACCCACGAATCGAGCAGGCCGCAGCCGCGCTCGTGGCCAGTCTGGCCAGTACGAACCCGCGCCGGCTCGGCGGCAATGAGCGGCAACGCGCGCGCCTCCTGCTCGACGAACTCGATGCCGGGCTTCGCGACCTCTCTGATCAGATCCAGCAGGCACATTTTGTCACTCAGTTGCCGGCGTTCTCGTTCGCGGTGCCTGAGCGGTCGGAGGATGCGTATGGCCACTGAGCACAATGACCCACGTCGCTATCAGGTCGTCCACCGCACCAGGTACCGCTATGACGCCGAGGTGACCGCATCGTTCGCTCGGGCTTTCCTCGTCCCGCGAGTCACACCGCATCAACAGGTACTCGACCACGATGTGGAGATCTCTCCGGCGCCGGACCTGTACGAGGTGCACACCGACTTCTTCGGCAATCACTCGCACTATGTGGAGATCCACACCCCGCATACCCAACTTCAGGTGCGCAAGTCCGCCACCTTGGCCGTCCAGTGGCCGGCCGCCGATCTGCCGAGCATGACCATCCCTGTCGATCGGACGGTCGAGCTGGTGCACCTCGATCCCCGGATCGATCCGGTCAAGCGGGCCAGCTACCTGCTGCCGTCGCCGCTGATCGAGTTGAGCACTCCGGTGCGCGAGTTCGCGTCCGGTCTGCTGGATCCTCGGATGCCGGTGGGCGAGGCGATCGGCACGGTCTACCACGCGATCTACGAAGGCTTCAGCTACACCCAAGGTGCCACGACAGTGGCCACCACGCTGCCCGAAGTGATCAATGCCCGGGCGGGTGTCTGCCAGGATTTCGCCCACCTGGCGGTGGCCAGTTTCCGGGCCGTCGGGCTCCCCGCCCGTTACGTCAGCGGCTACATTGAAACCTATCCGCCACCCGGCGAGGAGAAGCTGGCCGGTTCGGACGCCACCCACGCATGGGCATCGGTCTACATTCCCGAACGCGGCTGGATCGACTTGGACCCGACCAATGATCAACTGGCTGATTCGCGCTACCTGGTGACTGCGTGGGGACGCGACTTCCGTGATGTGTCACCCCTGAAGGGCGTCATCTTCAGCGAGAGCCGGGACAGCGTTCTGGACGTGGCCGTCGACGTCACCCGGCTGGACTGAGACCGCCTCAGTTCAGCCGCTCGACGGTGACCTCGCTGGTCATCTGCACTTCACCCGACGAATCGTGGACGCCGAACAGCACCGGAACATCCTCGCGAGTGGCTCCGTAGCCGACCGCCACGTGCCGGGAATCGGGCGCGCAACCCAACCGCGGATCCCAGGCGACCCACCGGCCATCCCAGTACTGCAACCAGTTGTAGACCTGTGCGGGACGCTTCACGCCACGCACCAGTTCGGTGGGGATGCTGTAGCCGGCCACATAACGCGAGGGAATCCCAGCCCAGTGCAGCGCCGTCATCGTTGCGGGCACCACGCCACCGTCGTCCGCGTCGATCAGCCCGCGATGGCCAAGTTCTTGCACGAACTCCGCGGGTGAAGCCGCCTCGGCCCGCCAGCTGCGCCACTGATCGGGCACTTCCAGGCCCTCGGGCAGCCGCAGATGATCACAGAATCGCTCGTCCACCGACGGATCCTTCAGCGCCTCCCAGCCGACACCACGTCCGTTCGGAGCAGCTGGTGCCGAATAGTCCAGTTCGGTGGCCGCCGTCACGCGCATCCGAAGATGCGTCTCGGGCACGTTGAACATCACCACTGCCGTGCCCCAGTAGTCGAAATACTCATGCCGCCAGGCCGACGGTGTGATGCTCACCACCGGATGCAGCAGCGACTGATTCGGCAGGTAGCAGGGGGTCATCCTCGCTTCGCCATGCCACGCGTGAATCGGCTCATCGGACTCAACGATCACCGTATGAACAAGTTTCAGTCGCATACCAGAACCTCCCTGTGCCAGACCGAGACCTCGATGCCGGCGAAGTACCGGTCGGTCAGTTCCCCACTCACCTGGGCGCAGGCAACCTGCACCTGCTCCATCCGGTCTTCCAGCCCCTCGATCAGTTCGGACGCATCGAGGTACTCCATCCGGCTGCGGGTGCGTCCCACGAGTCTGGCGGTCGGATCTTGTCTGGCCTTGACGTTGATGGGGTCCAACTCGCCGAGCGAGTCCTGGACGGCCTGCAATCCGTAGACCAGCGAGTGCGGGAAACGCCGGTCGACGATGAGGAACCGGGCCGCGTCCAGATAATCGCCTTCGCCGAAGTAGGTCCGGTTGAAGGCGTGATGGCCACCGACCGCCCGCAGCGCCCTGGTCCACGCGACCAGAGTGTTGCCCTCCACCGCCACCGTGCTGATCAGCCGCGACGTCATGTCGACGCGCTCCAGCGACTGACCCAGCAGGAAGAAGTGATAGGCCTCGTCGTGCACCATGGTCTGGCTGGCCAGCCCGGCGATCTGCACGCAACGCAATCGCACCAGCTGCAGTGACGCGGTTGGCCGGATCGCCGTGAACGACGCGGAGAAGACCTCGTTGTACGTGGTGTTGATGGCCTCCCACAACTCCGGCGATATCGTCTCGCGAATGCGGCGGGCCGACTGTCGCACCGCCGCGACGATCGCGCGCACCGAGCTGGGGCTGTCCGGGTCGTACCACAGGTACCGCAAGACCGCGCCGGCATCGATGAGTTCGTCGGTGTGCTCCGGCATGTCGAGTCCCATCGCGCCCAGCAGGCTGGACGATGCCGCCCGTTCGTCCACCGTGGGGTCTTCGAGGAACTGCTGCAGTTTCACTTCGAGAATGCGGCTGATGTTCTCGGCACGCTCCAGGTACCGCCCGATCCAGAACAGCGAGCCAGCAATGCGGCTGAGCATCAGGACTCCTGACTCTGAGTAGCGACGACACCGAACATATCTCGTTCATCGGTCATGTCCGGCGGGCCCCAGAACTGGGCGCGTGGCTGACTGCCCACGCCTTCGTCCATCAATACCCAGGTGTCTTTCGAGCCGCCGCCCTGGGAGGAGTTCACGATCAGCTGTCCCTCGCCAAGCGCGACCCGGGTCAACCCACCGGGCAGCACCTTCACGCTCTCGCCGTCGTTCACGGCGAACGGCCGAAGATCGACATGGCGAGCACCCAGCTCACCGTCGATCATCGTCGGCACCGTCGACAGTTGGACGACCGGCTGAGCGATCCAGTTGCGGGGCTCCTCCAAGATCGCGGCTCGCAAGATGTCCAACTCCTTGGGGCTCGCCTTGGGGCAGATCACCACACCCTTGCCACCCGAACCGTCCACCGGCTTCACGACCATCTCCTCCAGCCGGTCGAGCACCTCGACACGATCCTTCGGATTCTCCAGCCGCCAGGTATCCACCCCGGCCAGGATCGGCTCGGCATCCAGATAGTACCGGATCAGGTCCGGAACATAGGTGCATATCAGCTTGTCATCAGCCACTCCGTTGCCCACGGCGTTGGCGATCGTCACTCCCCCGGCCGCGGCGACGGCAAGCACCCCGGCCACTCCGAGCACCGAATCCGGACGGAAGTACATCGGGTCGAGGAAGTCATCGTCCACCCGGCGATAGATGACATGCACCGGCTGGGCGCCCTTGGTCGTACGCGCCTTGACCTGCCCGCTCTCGCAGAACAGGTCGCTGCCCTCCACCAGTTCGACGCCCATCATGCGGGCCAGCAGCGCATGCTCGAAATAGGCGGAGTTGTGCACACCGGGTGTCAGCACCACCACGGTCGGCTCGCTGATGCCCTCCGGAGCCGCCGCCCTCAGCGCCTCCAGCAGCAGCTGCGGGTATCCGTGCACCGGCCGCACCTGATACCGGCCCATCCACTCGGGGAACGCGGTCGACATGGCGCGGCGGTTCGTCATCACATAGCTGACACCGCTGGGAATGCGGACGTTGTCCTCCAGCACCCGGAAGACTCCGGACGCGTCGCGCACCAGGTCGGTACCGGAGACGTGGATACGTACACCATTCGGCGGCCGGATGCCGTGCGCCACCCGGTGGTAGTGCGTCGAGGTGGCGACGATGCGCCGCGGTATCACCCCGTCGCCGAAGACCTTGCCGGAGCCGTAGACGTCGGCGAGGAAAGCCTCCAGCGCCGTCACTCGCTGCTGGACGCCGGCCTCGATCTGCGCCCAGTCGGCGGCCGTGATGATGCGCGGCACGACATCGAGTGGGAAGGGGCTTTCGACACCGCCCACATCGAAGGTGACGCCCTGATCGAGGTACGTACTGCGCACATAGTCGGCACGATCGATGAACTCGGTGTTCGGCATATCCGACATGAGCTCGTAGGACAGACCATAAGACGACCGGACCTCCTCGCCGTCGAACATCTCGTCGTAGACGCCTTCGGGGGGGTGATACCGATTTACCAGGCTCTCCATGCTCGAATCCTAAGGAAAACATGTTTCCACCATGTTGCGGTTCGTTGACAAGCACGGTCCCCTGGGCGACAGAGCACTCGGTCACCTGCCCTCCGGATACAGTGGAAGGAATACTGACAGCCTGATCCGCGTTTGATATCCTGATCGGTCGAACAAGTAACGGAGGTGGTGACATGCTCGACCCTGCTGAACTGTTCAATCCGGAGCCACATCTGGAATCTGACGAATACCCACAGCCCGACGGTGAGCGTCCCACACTACTGATCACACTTGGAGGTTACGGGGATGCCGGCGAGGCTCAGGAGCTGATCGGCCGCCAACTGTCGGAGCGGCTGGCCAACCACAAGCTGGGCACTTTCGACATCGATCAGCTCTATGACTACGCCGGACAGCGTCCGCAGATCATCTTCGATCGCGATCACTTCACCGACTACCAGAAGCCGGAGATCGCGCTGCACAAGGTGACCGACGACGCTGGTGCCGGGTTCTTCTGGCTGTCCGGCCCCGAACCCGCGCTCCAGTGGGAGCGGATGATCGCCTCCATCGAACACGTGATGGATGGCTTCGACATCGGACGCGTGCTGATCCTTCAGGCAGTGCCGGCGCCCACGCCGCACACTCGGCCCATTCATGTGTCAGGCTTCGCCTCCGACCCCGTCTTGTTGGGAGATCGGGACGGTCTGCCGGGCACCTTCCAGATGAGTTCGCCGTTCATCGGTCTGCTCACCTTGCGGCTGGGTGAACACGGCAAGGACGTCATTGGTCTGGCTGCTCATGTGCCCTACTACGTGGCCGAGTCGGGTTATCCCGATGCCGCGATCGCGTTGCTCCAGCAGGCCAGCTCGGTGAGCGGGTTGGCGTTGCCCAGCGACGGGAGCCTCGCCCAGTCGTCCGAGACAGTGAATCAGACGATTGAGCAGCAGGTCGCCGCTTCGGCTGAGGCCCAGCAGGTGGTCGCACGGCTGGAGCAGCAGTACGAGCAGTACATGAGCCATCGCCAGATCACCCCGCGTGCCAACGTGCCCACCGCCGAGGAGATCGGCGCCGAGGTTGAGGAATTCCTCAAGGGCCTGGACGACGGCGATCAGCCCACAGACTGAGTCTGCCGACAGCCCACGACGCCGCTCACAGCGTCCACGCCCGCACTCCCCCGGCGATGCCGGCGGCATTCGGGACGACCACCACGTCATCCCCGAGCGCGATCAGCGCTCCGGGGGTGATACGGCGCGAGTTTCCGCCGCCCAGATAGACCCGGTCCCAGACGAAGACCGGACGCAACGAGTCGACCACCCGGCGGACGCGGCGCGACCACATCGCATTGCCGAGCCGGCGGCGTTCCGGCTCACCGATGTATTCGTCGTAGGTCGACATCCGTATCGGCCCGCGGGATATCTCCAGATGCGGGGCCAGATGCCCGCCGTCGAAGTGGGCCGAGCCCAGGCCGGTTCCCAGCGTGAGCACCACTTCGATTCCGGTACCGGTGATGACCCCGGCGCCGTGCACCTCGGCATCATTCAGCACCTTGGCGGGCATCCCGAGGGAGTCGGAGACCACCGACTGAAAGTCCAGACCCTCCCACTCGGTCACCAGTTGCGGTAACACGCGAGTGCGTGGCCCGCGTTCGGTGATGTAGTGCGGCGTGCTGATCACCACTCCGTGACGCAGCATCCCGGGCATGCCGATGGTTATCCGTTGGGCAGGCGGCAATTGGGCCGCGAGCTCTCGGAAACACTCGATGAGTCGCGCCGGCGGCAGGGGGTAGGGGGTGGGAATGCGGATGACGGGGGCTTTCATCGTTCCGGCCGCGTCCAGGACCGAGGCCTTGAGTCCGGACCCTCCGCAGTCAACGGTCAACGTAGTGATCTGCACGGGGTAACTGTAAGCTGCCTTGGTGCTTGGGCAGTCATCGGCTTCACCCGGGCGTGCCCGTGTCGGGGTCTCATTGAACTTCTTCACCAACGGGCTGATGCTGACCCTGGTGCCCCGGCTGCCCGAGATCAAGCAGGCCTTCGAACTCAGCGACGACTTCTACGGGATCGTGGTGGCGGCGATGGGCGCCGGCGCTTTGGTGGTCGGCCCGCTGCCTGCACGCTTCATCGCCCGTCACGGCGCGTTGAAGGTCGCCCTGGTTAGCACCATCGGTGCCGCACTGATGCTGGCGCTGGCCTCCGGCGCAGCAAGCCCGCTGGCCTTCGCCGTCGCCTTCTTCCTGATGGGCGTGCTGGACGCCCACATCGATGCGGCTCAGAACACCCAGGGAGTGGCCGTTCAGATCTGGGCCGGACGCACCATCATGAGCTCGTTGCACGCGACCTGGAGCGTCGGGGCCACCGTGGCGACCCTGGCCGGGTCGCTGGCGGCCGGTCTTCGGGTGCCGCTGGCCGTTCATGGTGGGGTGATGGCGGCAACAATCATCGTCTTGGCGCTGGCCTGTTATCGGATGGGTGTCATCCCGCCCGACGTGCGGTTGGCGCAGCTGCACAGCAAGCAGAAGGCCGATCAGCAGGCGCCGGCGAACTGGCGGCGGCTGCTGCCGGTTCTGCCGCTCGCGCTGCTGGGTGTGGTGGGCGTTGTTCCGGAGGATGCCACCAACAACTGGGCTGCGCTGTATCTGGTCGACCATTTCGGCCTGGGCTACTCGCCGGCCGGCATGGCGGTGACCGTAATGCTGGTCGCCCAGGTGATCGGCCGCCTGCTCAGCGATCCGCTCGCCGACCGGTATGGCCAAGAAACGGTCGCCAGCGTCGGCGGTGGCCTGGTCGCGGCCGGCGCCCTGGTGGTCATCGCCACGCCGGTGGCGCCGTTGGTCTACGTCGGACTCGTGCTGATCGGGGTCGGCTGCGCACCGATCGTCCCGACCGCGTTCAGCGCGGCAGGACGATTGCCCGGGCTGGCGTCCGGCACCGGTATCTCCCTGGTCGGTTTCGCGTTGCGGCTTGGCCTGACACTCAACTCGCCGCTGATGGGTGCGGTGGCCGAACGCTCCAGTGTGCGTGCTGCTTTCGGCATCGTCGTGATCGCAGGCCTGGCGGCCTGCCTACTGGCCTGGCGATACCGCCCACGGCACTGACCCGATACTGTGACTCATAGGTCCCGAGCATGACCATCGAGTGGAAGAGATGAGATGAAGGTTCTGGTTCTGGGCGGCGATGGTTTCTGCGGATGGCCGGCGTCCCTGCACCTGTCGGCTCGCGGCGATGAGGTGATCATCGTGGACAACTTCTCGCGACGGCGGATCGACGAGGAGCTGGGGGTCCAGTCCCTGACCCCCATCCGCACGATGGTGGAACGCCGAGCAGCGTGGCAGGAAGTCAGCGGCCGGGCGATCTCAGTCGTCGAACTCGACGTCGCTCATGACTACCACGGGCTGCTGGCACTGCTGCGCGAGGAGTGTCCGGATGCGATCATTCACTACGCCGAACAGCGCGCTGCCCCCTATTCCATGAAGTCCGGCAAGCACAAGCGCTACACCATCGACAACAACGTCAACGCCACCCACAACGTGCTCTGCGCGATCGTGGAATCCGGTCACGACATCCACCTGGTGCATCTGGGCACCATGGGTGTCTACGGATACGGCACGGCCGGCATGGCCATTCCGGAGGGCTATCTCGGCATCCAGGTGCCCACCGATGACGGCCTGGTCGAAACCGAGATCCTCTACCCCACCAACCCTGGCTCGGTCTACCACATGACCAAGGTGCTCGATCAGACCATGTTCGCCTACTACGCCAAGAACGACGAACTACGCATCACCGACCTCCATCAGGGCATCATCTGGGGCACCAACACCATCCAGACCAAGCTGGATGAGCGCCTGATCAATCGCTTCGACTATGACGGCGACTACGGCACCGTGCTGAACCGTTTCCTGATGCAGGCCGCGGTCGGCTACCCGCTGACCGTGCACGGCACCGGCGGTCAGACCCGCGCTTTCATCCACATCCAGGACATGGTGCGCTGCATCGAGATCGCGCTGAACAATCCTCCGGCCGCCGGCGACAAGGTGAAGATCTTCAACCAGATGACCGAAACCCACCGGGTGCGCGATCTGGCGGCGCTGGTCGCCGAGTTGACCGGTGCCGAGGTCGAGATGGTGCCCGACCCCCGCAAGGAGGCGGCGGAGAACGAACTCATCGTCCACAACGACAACTTCTTGGCACTCGGCCTGGATCCGATCACCCTCAGCGAGGGCCTGCTGATGGAGATCAACGAGACCGCCGGGCGCTATGCCGATCGTGCCGATCTCAGCCGCATTCCCGCGACCTCACTGTGGACCAGGCACCAGCAGGCCGGCGTCCCGGCCTCACGGGCGTCCGCGGAGTAGGAGCGACCTCGCCGATGCGCATCGCGATGTTCACCGAGGTCTTCTTGCCCAAGATCGACGGTGTGGTCACCAGGGTGCTGCGCACCTTGGACGAGTTGTCGGCGATGGGCCATGACGTGCTGGTCTTCGCGCCCGGTTCCCCACCCCCGGTCTATGCAGGTTTCGACATCGTCAAGGTGCGTTCGGTCGGCTTCCGGCCGTGGTATCCGGAGATCAAGGTCGGGTTGCCGACCCCGAAGATAGCCGAGCAGATGATCGCCTTCCGGCCCGAGGTCGTGCACGCGGTCAACCCGGCCTGGCTGGCGGCCTACGGTGTGCTGTCCGCCAAACGCCGCGACATCCCCCTGCTCGCCTCGTATCACACCCAGCTGGCCAGCTACACCAAGGATCTGCACCTGTCCTGGCTGGCCGGTACCGCCGACCGCTGGACAACCACCCTGCACAACCGTGCGGAGGTGAACCTGTGCACATCGCCCCAGATGGTGGCTGCAGCGATCGCCGGCGGGGTCAACGACGTCGACTTGTGGCCCAAGGCCGTCGACACCGTGACGTACCATCCGGGCGCGCGTACCAAGCGGATGCGCCGCAGATTGACCGACAGCCATCCCGACATGCCGCTGGTGATCTATGTCGGCCGGCTGTCGAACGAGAAGAATCTGGACGATCTGTTGCCGGTGGTACACCAAATGCCGGATGTCCGGTTCGCTTTCGTGGGGTCCGGACCGGCCAGAGAGTCCCTGGAAAGCGCATTCTCTGGTACAAATACGGTCTTCACCGGCTATCTGCGCGGCCATGAACTGGCCGAGGCCTATGCCAGCGCCGACGTCTTCTGTTTCCCGTCGACGACCGAGACGCTCGGTCTGGCAGGGCTGGAGGCGATGGCCTCCGGCGTACCGGTGATCGGCGCGGATGCCGGCGGTATTCCCCACCTGTTCGACGACCGGATCCAAGGCTTCTTGGTGCCCCCGCATGATCCGTTCGAGTTCGCCACCAAGCTGCGGATGCTGGTCGACGATCCGCAGTTGCGGCGGCGGATGGCGCAGGCGGCCCGCGCCGAGGCCGAGCGCCTCAGTTGGCGCTCCGCCACCGAAGCACTGGTCGGATACTACGAACTCGCCATCGAACGCCACGCACTACGGCACGAGAAATCCTGAGCCGTAGCCGACCTGTCACACCGAATCTCTCCGACCAACCGGCCCTGCGCAAGAGAAACGACCGAGCCTGCAACAGTTGCAGAACTGGGGTCCCTGCGCTGATGGAAACCCGGTGCAACTGGCTCGTCAGCGCAAGGCTGTGTCATGCTAGGTTTGCCACAGCATCGGTTATCGGTGCTCACTACTTGTGACAGCGAGGTGACAATGACCGACACCGTGAGGCCAGAGCAGTCATCAGCAGATAATCATCTTTCGATTCTGCGGGACATGCGCGATAAGGCTCTCCAGGGGGGCGGGCAAAAGCGTATTGAAGCGCAACATGCCAAGGGCAAGATGACAGCGCGAGAGCGGCTGTCCATCCTGCTCGATGAAGGCTCCTTCCAGGAATTGGGGGCGTTGGCCACTCATAATCTGAGCGATTTTGGGATGGCCGATAAGCGTTATCCCGGCGATGGAGTAATTACCGGATTCGGAAAGATCAACGGTCGTCGTGTGGCGGTTTACGCACAGGATTTCACCGTTTTGGGCGGATCTTTCAGCCAGGTACAGGCTCAGAAAATCAACAAGATTCAAGATCTCGCGCTCGAAAGCGGCATTCCGATCGTGGGATTGAACGATTCGGGCGGCGCTCGTGTGCAGGAGGGCGTGCGTAGCCTCGCCGCCTACGGCGAGGTCTTCCAGCGCAACGTCGCGGCTTCGGGTGTGATCCCTCAGATCAGCCTGATCATGGGCCCGTGTGCCGGCGGCGCCGTCTACTCTCCCGCGCTGACCGATTTCACCATCATGGTCGACCAGACCTCGAATATGTTCCTCACCGGCCCCGAGATCGTGGCATCGGTGACCGGCGAGCAGGTCACCGCCGAAGAGCTGGGCGGCGCGGCCGTCCATGCCGGACGCAGTGGCGTTGCTCAGTTCGAGGCCAAGTCGGAGCTGGACGCCTTGGAGATGACCAAGCTGCTGCTCAGCTATCTGCCGGCCAACACATCCGAAGACGCGCCGATCCTGATCAGCGACGATGATCCTGATCGCATGAACGAGTCGCTCAACACGATCGTCTCCGAGGACGAGCGCAAGGGCTACGACATGCGCCAGGTGCTGGACCAGATCTTCGACACCGATTCGATTCTCGAGGTGCATGAGTCATTCGCACCGAACGCGATCTGCGCCTTCGCCCGTCTGGACGGCCGTCCGGTCGGCATCGTGGCGAACCAGCCGATGGTCATGTCCGGCGTGCTGGACATCGATTCGTCCGACAAGATCAGTCGCTTCATCCGGGTCTGCGATGTCTACTCGATCCCGGTGATCACGTTCGTCGACTGCCCCGGATACCTGCCGGGTGTCGAGCAGGAATACAACGGTGTGATCCGCCATGGCGCGAAGATCATCTACGCCTACTGCCAGGCCACCGTGCCGAAGATCTCGATCGTGACCCGCAAGGCGATCGGCGGTTCTTATGTGGCCCTGAGCTCGAAGCAGATGGGTTCGGATGTCGCATTCGCCTGGCCCACGGCTCAGATCGCCGTGATGGGTCCCGAAGGCGCCGCCCGTCTGCTGCACGGCAGGCAGATCCGCGACTCCGAGGATCCCGCTGCCACCGAGATGCAGTTCATCGCGGAGTACCGCGAGCGGTTCTTCAATCCCTACCGTGCTGCCGACCTCGGCCAGATCGACGAGGTCATCGAGCCCAAGGAAACCCGGCCGCGCCTGGTGCGCGCGCTGGAGGTTCTGCAAACCAAAGTCGCCCCGACCGTTGCCAAAAAGCACGGTCTGTTCCCGGTGTAATCCGCGATGGCAGACATTGGATGGGGTTTGTGGATGATGCTGCTGGGTATGGGGAGCGTCTTCCTCATGCTCATAGCACTCATGGTCGTGTTGATGCTTCTGGGTCGCCCAGGCAAGCAGCCGGCCCCTGCCGCTATCGAAGAAGCACCAAGTGAACCTGAACTGGAGTCGGTCGAGCCGGCCGACGAGAATGCCTGGATGACGATCGCTGACGACAGCGGCCTGACTCCTGAGCAGATCGCCGCGGTCTCGGTCGCCGTCGCCGTGCATGCGGATGTGCGCCGCAAGCAGGGCGCTCCTGCTAATCGCGTCTATGCTCCCGGTTCGCGCCTGTGGGCGAGCCGCTGGGTAGCCATGGGGCGCAGTTCCCAGATGACTAACCAGAGGAGATGACAGTGCGTCGCTATCAGCTCACCGTCAACAACAATCAGTACGACATTGATGTCGAGGAACTCTCGGCAACCGATTTCTCTGTCTCGATCGATGGCCAGACCGTCGCCGTGACGCTCAACTCACAGGCCGACACGGCTCAGGCTGCGATCACTCCGCAGATCGAGGCCCGCTCCGCTGCAGCAGCAGCGTCGGCGGCCTCCGGTGTGCCGGTGGCTCCCAAGGTGCCGGCGACCATGCGCGCCGCCAAGCCGCGGACCCCGTCCCCGGCCGTCGCCGGTGGCGCCGATCTGGCCTATTCGATGAGCGCGCCGATGCCCGGCGTCATCATCGAGATCAATGTGACCCCGGGCTCCAGCGTCAGCAAGGGTGACGTGGTGATGGTGCTGGAGGCCATGAAGATGAAGAACGACCTGCATGCCAGCCAGGACGGTGTGGTGGAGTCGGTGGATGTTTCGCAGGGCGACCAAGTGAAGTACGGCCAGGTCCTGCTGCGGTTCGTGAAGGACTGAGATGGACGCATCCACTATCCAAAACCTACTTACGGGGTTCTATAACCTGAGCTGGCAGGGCCTGGTCATGATCGCAGTAGGCATTCTGCTGATCTACCTGGCCATCGCCAAGGAGTACGAACCTCTCCTGCTGTTGCCGATCGGCGCCGGCTGTCTGCTGGCGAACATGCCGATCTCGATGATGCTGGGCACCGCTGAGGAACCCGGCATGCTGCAGTTCCTTTACGACATCGGTGTTGGCAACGAGTTGTTTCCGCTGCTGATCTTCATCGGTATCGGTGCCATGACCGACTTCGGGCCCCTGTTGGAGAATCCGAAGATGGTGCTGCTCGGTGCTGCCGGCCAGTTCGGTATCTTCCTGACGCTGATCTTGGCCCTGCTGCTCGGCTTCACTCGTCCTGAGGCTGCCTCGATCGGCATCATCGGTGCAATCGATGGCCCGACCTCGATCTACGTCTCGGCGCAGCTGGCTCCGCATCTGCTCGGCCCGATCACGGTCGCGGCCTACAGCTACATGTCGCTGGTGCCCATCATCATGCCGCCGGTGATGCGCTTGCTCACCACCCAGAAAGAACGTTCCATCCGCATGCCGTACTCGTCACGCGAGATCAGCCAGCGGACCCGGATCATGTTCCCGATCGTGGTGACGATCATCGTCGGCATCCTGGTGCCGTTCGCTCTGCCGCTGATCGGCACCCTGATGCTCGGCAACCTGATGCGCGAGTCGAAGGTCGTGGAGCGGCTGTCCGGTGCGGCGCAGAACGAACTGAACAACATCGTCACCCTTTTCCTGGGCCTGGCGATCGGTTCGACCATGGTCGGCCAGAACTTCATCAAGCCCCAGACCCTGTTCATCCTGGTGCTCGGTCTGCTGGCGTTCTGCCTGGACACCGCTGCCGGTGTGCTCTTCGGCAAGTTGATGAATCTGTTCAGCGGTGGCAAGTTCAACCCGCTGATCGGCGCGGCCGGTATCTCGGCCTTCCCGATGGCCGCCCGCGTGGTCCAGAAGGAAGTCAGCAGGGAAGACAACACCAACTTCGTTCTCATGCACGCCATGGGCGCGAATGCAGCGGGTCAGGTCGCCTCGGCCATGGCCGGCGGTGTCGTCCTGGCGCTGATGGCGGGAGCCATCTGATCGCTGATCGTGCGCAAGCACACTTTGATCGACCGGTGGGGTCGCGTCCTAATGGCGCGGCTCCACGGCTGTTCTGCGGGACCACGTTAGGCTTGCCCATATGCAGTTGGGCATAGATTTCGGCACTACCCGCACCGTCGTCGCTTATGCGGATCGCGGTAACTACCCCGTGGTGGGATTCACCGACAGCCATGGCGACGCACATGAGTTCCTGCCGTCGCTGGTGGCATCGGCCGATCAGGGCCTGGTCTACGGATTCGCTGCCGCGCAGGCGCGCGCGGCCGGTCGTCCCGTTCTACGCTCGATGAAGCGGGAGCTGGCCTCGGCGATGGCCTCGACCTCCAGCCGGGTTCACGTCGGTCACGAGCAGTATCAGCTCCTGGACGTCATGGTCGGCTATCTGAACCACGTACGCACTCAGCTGGAGACCTCGTCGACCATCGCCCCCCTATTGAAGTCCGATCCGATCGCCGGCGTGGTCGTGGCGGTGCCCGCCCACGCGAACAGCGGGCAGCGGTTCCTCACTCTCGAGGCCTTCCGGCAGGCCGGTTTCCCGGTCACCGCGATGCTCAACGAGCCGTCGGCCGCCGGCTTCGAATACACTCACCGGCTGGCCGGCTCCCCCAGTGCCCGCCGCAGCCGACTGGTGGTCTACGACCTGGGAGGTGGCACCTTCGACGCCTCCCTGGTGGCGATCCATGATCGTAGCCATGCGGTTCTCGGCTCGGTCGGTGTCAACCGGCTCGGCGGGGACGATTTCGATGCCGTGCTGGCTGATCTGGCCTGTGAACTCGCCGGCATCCGTCCCGACGATCTGGGCGTGGACGGCTACTTCCAGCTGCTCGGCGACGCCCAGGCCGCCAAGGAGCAGCTCGCTCCCCAATCCCGCCGCATCGTGCTGGAGGTTCAAGACCAGACCGTCATCGTCCCAGTGGCCGACTACTACCAGGCCTGCGCTCCCCTGACCGAGCAGTCGATCAAGGCCATGGGAGTGCTGGTCGACGGCCTGGATGCCGGCACGCCGGACCTGTCGGCCATCGCGGGTCTGTATCTGGTCGGCGGCGCAAGCTCACTGCCACTGGTGCCCCGGATGCTTCGCGAGCGCTTCGGGCGACGGGTCTACCGCTCGCCATACCCTGCCGCGTCCACCGCCATCGGACTCGCGATCGCCTCGGATCCGGAATCCGGGTACACCCTGTCCGATCGCGTCTCGCGCGGTTTCGGTGTCTTCCGGGAGGCCGATGCCGGCGAACGCATGCAGTTCGACTCGATCTTCGACCGCGACCAGACCATGAGCGTGGGCGGCGATCTGACCATCCAACGCCGCTACCGCGCCGCTCACAACATCGGGTGGTACCGCTTCATCGAATACGCCGGACTTGCCAATGGTCAGCCCGAAGGCGACATCGTGCCCTACGCCGACGTCCTTTTTCCCTTCGAGGACGCGCTGCAAGCCGAACCACCGGCAGTCGACGAGGTCGAGGTGAGACGCACCGGCGAAGGCCATCTGATCGAGGAGACCTACCACCTCGACCAGCACGGCATCGTCTCGGTCAGCATCACCGATCTGGACACTGGCTACCGGCAGTCCCACCAGCTCGGGCTGGCGGGAAGCGCACGACTGTAGGCTTGCTGGGTGGCAGCTGATCAGCCTTCGTCCAACCCCGAGTGGCCCGACTTCGTCCCACCGGAGTTCGAACAGTCGATTCCGCAGGCGCCGAAGGAGCCAGTCGTACCCAGCACACCGCCACCGGCCAACTGGTCGTCCGGCTCCGGCGCCTGGACGCCGGGACCCGCGCCTCGACAATCCAGCGATCGCTGGTTCAATCGTCCCCCGGACAACAACGGAGCCAGCTTCCTGCCCGGGGCAGCCGCCCGTACGCCGGTCACCAACGCGTTGATGGCGATCTGCGTGGTGGTGTGGATACTGCAGAACCTGTCTCCCGCGTTCAACGATCTGGTCATGCTCATCCCGTCGGTGGCCGCCACCGAGCCGTGGCGGTTCCTGACCTCCGCCTTCGCCCACGCGCCACGTTCGTTCACCCATATCGGTTTCAACATGCTGACGCTGTGGCTGATGGGACGCTACCTCGAGCCGATCCTGCGCGCGCGACGATTCCTGGCCGTCTATCTCATCTCCGCACTGGGCGGAGGCACGCTTTTCGTCCTGTTGGCCTTCCCCGCCGGCCAGGGGCCCGGTGGCACCGGCTCCAACTGGAACACCGCCGTGCTCGGGGCATCGGGTGCGATCTTCGGCCTGTTCGGCGCCTATCTGGTCCTCGCCTGGGCGATGAAGCGGTCACTCACCCCGATGCTGATCCTGCTCGGTCTCAATCTCGTCGTCATGGTGCTGTTCCCGACCATCGCCTGGAGCGCCCATATCGGAGGCTTCCTGGCCGGCGCCGCGGCCACCGGCGTCATCTTCTGGGATCTGCGCCGAGTGGCCAACGGACGCAGGTCACACCTGCGGGGAGGACTACTGGCGGTCACCGCGGCCCTCATCGTCGCCCTCATCATCAAGTACCTGAGCGTGTGAGCAAGCCGTCCGCGAAAGTCTCGACTCTCAACCTCGCAGATTTGCCCTCGACCGGTGCACAACCGATATCGTCAAGGAGTGCCTTCCACACGCGCCTACCGTTTGTCATCCGGCGCGCGTTCTGACATCGGGCCCAGACGCAGTGATAACCAGGATTCTGGTTATGCCAGTGACCGACTACTGCTGGTCGCTGATGGTGTCGGTGGTGCCCCGGCAGGCCACCTCGCGTCCTCCCTGGTTGTCGAATCCCTGGTAACGGGGCTGGAACCCCTCGTCCAGCCGAATGCCGGTCAGATCCGCGATGAGGTGATCCGCGCCAATGCCGCGCTGGCGCGAGCCGGGCGCGAGGACTCCGACGCACGCGGCATGGCTACCACCGTGACGGGCCTGGTGATGACCGATGACATCGGCTATCTCGTGCACGTCGGCGACTCACGGGCCTACCGCTGCCGCGATGGCGTCTTCGAACAACTGACCGTGGACCAGTCGTGGGTGCAGATGCTGCTGGACGAGGGCATGCTTGACCCCGCCGACGCGTCCACCCACCCGATGCGCAATATGCTGATGCACTCGTTGTCCGGCGCGCTGCGCGATCCTGAGGCGGTGCACATCACGCCGATCGATCTGCAGATCGGCGACCGCTGGTTGCTGGCCACCGATGGCCTGACCAGCTATCTTCCGCGGGACGTCATCAGCTCGCAGGTCACCTCGGTCAGCGCTCCGCAAGAACTCGCGAACATCCTGGTCGACCTGTGCTGGCCGCACAGCCTCGACAACATCACCGTGCTCATCGGTGATGTCATCGACTCCGAAGCCAAGCAGCAGAGCCAGTTCGTCGGCGCCGTGCAAGGCTACGAGCTGCGGCGCAGCCGGGTCAGCTGAGGCGCTGACGCCCGGTCAGGGCACGAAGAGTTCCGGATCGCCGCCACCTTGACGCAGGATCTCCGGCTCCGCCCCGGTCAGATCCACCACGGTGGTCGGCGTCCGTCCGGCGTCTCCCGAGTCGTAGACCGCGTCGATGAGATGACCGATCTCCTCGTTGATCTGCCAGCCATCGGCCATCGGCTCCTCGGCTCCCGGCAGGATCAGGGTGGACGAGACCAACGGTTCGCCGATCCGATCGAGCAGCGCCAGCGCGGCAGTGTGGGCGGGCACCCGCACCCCGATGGTGCGCTTCTTCGGATGCTGCATCGTCCGCGGCACCTCGCGAGAGGCCGGCAGGATGAACGTATAGGGGCCGGGCGTGGCGGCCTTGATCGCGCGGAAGACCCAGTTGTCCATCTGCACATATCGGCCCAACTGAGCGAACTCGCTGACCACCACGGTCAGGTGATGGCGATCGTCCAGGTGGCGGATCTCTCGGATGCGATCGGCACCGGCATGATTGCCCAGCAGCGCGCCCAGCGCGAAGCCGGAGTCCGTCGCATAGGCGATCACTCCGGAATCCTGCAGTATCCTCGCGACCTGATCGAGCGCGCGGGGCTGGGGGTTCTCGGGATGTACGTCGAAATACCTGGCCATTGAACCAGTTTAGGGCTCAGCGCATCCGCAACTCGACTATCGCGGAGCCCCGCCCGGGAAGCTCATCGATACCGGCCAGCGAGAGGAAGGTGGTCCGAACGGTGGTGGACGTGGTGACCTGCAACGTGACCTCACCGCCGACAACGGCCATCCCCTCCATATCGGGATGCGACGCGATCACCTGCTCGGCTGCCCGCACCGCGATCTGACCCGCTCCGGCCTCGGATGTCATCCCGGACACCAGTGCCGGAGCGGCGGCATCCAGCCCCGCCCGGGCCGCCTGCGCGGCGACCGCCTCGGCCCGGCGGTCGGCCGCGGCCTTGGCTGCCCCGTCCACGGCCAGACCAATGCACACCAGCAGGATCGGGATGAGCAGGCAGACCAGCACCGACACACTGAATCCTCGCTGACCACGTCCGGGGTTCTTGGCCGGCATCGAGACTCCTCGGGGTGAGATGGAGTGTCTTTCGAGCCAGTTTGCCATGGATGTCGGTCGCCGAGAAGGGTGGTCCCCATTAGGCTGGGGACAGTCGCTTGACCGAAGAAGAAAGGTTCTCCCGCTATGGTCAACAAGGTTGGATTGCTCACCGCCGGTGGATTCGCCCCCTGCCTGTCATCGGCGGTGGCCGGCCTCATCACGCGCTACACCGAACTCGCTCCCGAAATCGAGATCATCGCCTACCGCCATGGCTACGAGGGACTACTCAAGGGTGACTCGGTCGTCGTCACGCCGGAGGTGCGCGCCCACGCCGATCGGCTGTACAAGTTCGGTGGCTCCCCCATCGGCAACTCACGGGTCAAGCTGACCAATGTCGCCGACCTGGTCAAACGCGGGCTGGTTGCCGAGGGCGAGAACCCTCTCGAAGTCGCAGCCAAGCAGCTGGTGGCCGATGGCGTCGACGTGCTGCACACCATCGGTGGTGACGACACCAACACCACCGCCGCCGACCTGGCGGCCTACCTCGCCGACAACGACTTCGATCTGACCGTGGTCGGGCTGCCGAAGACGATCGACAACGACATCGTCCCGATCCGTCAGTCGCTGGGCGCATGGACGGCCGCCGACGAGGCTGCTGACTACGCCAAGAACATCATCGCCGAGCACAATGCCGCTCCCCGCGAGTTGATCATCCACGAGATTATGGGGCGCAACTGCGGCTATCTCGCCGCCGAGACCACCAAGCGCTACCAGGCCTGGCTGGACGAGCAGGAATGGCTGCCCGAGATCGGCCTGTCCAGGGAGGCTTGGGCCGTGCATGCGGTCTACCTGCCCGAGGTCGCCGTCGATCTGGACGCCGAGGCGGAGCGCCTGTCCAAGATCATGGACGAGGTCGGCAACGTCAACATTTTCCTCTCCGAAGGTGCCGGGGTGGCCGAGATCGTCGAGCAGATGGAGAAGAACGGTGAGAAGGTGCCCAAGGACGCCTTCGGCCATGTTCAGATCGACAAGATCAATCCGGGTGCCTGGTTCGGCAAGCAGTTCAGCAAGCGGATCGGCGCTCAGAAAACCATGGTGCAGAAGTCCGGCTACTTCAGCCGCTCGGCTCCGTCCAACGATGAGGACCTGGCGCTGATCGGACGCACCTGCGTGATGGCTGTCGATGCCGCCCTGGCCGGTACCCCCGGCGTGATCGGCCTGGACGAGGAGAACAACGACCAGCTCTCCGTGATCGATTTCCCGCGGATCGCCGGTCACAAGCCCTTCGACATCACCCAGCCCTGGTTCGTCGAGCTGTCCGAGTCGATCGGCATGCCCAAGCCGGAGCACGCCAAGTAATTCAGCGCTTGTGAATCCGACGCCCCGCCGGGCCGGCTCCGCGACGAATGCGGAGTCGCAGCCTGGCGGGGCGTCGTCCGTCCGCAGGCGACTGCGTCGTCCCGAGCTGGGACGCGGACCGGTCGGCCTGCAGGCGTTGCTCGACCTCGGCGTCCGCGTGGGCCCAATGATCCTCCACGGTCACCGTGAGCTCCTGGCCACGCAGGATTTCGTCGCCCAGGGAGTGCCGCCGCGCCACGGCAGGTTGATTCGAGGTGGCGATCCACGCCGCCCACAGCAGAATCAGATTCGCGAAGAAATTGATGAACAGCATCGCGAGGATCACCGGGCCGAAGAGCTGGGTCGCGCGTGCCGCACTGAGCAGCCCGGTGAGCCAGCTCACCGCGGTCTGCAGGATGACGAAACATACCCCGGCGCCGACCGAGCCCCGCTTCAAGGCGGACGCCGGCGGCCGCTCATCGGGCAGAAAGCGGTACATCAGCCAGAAGAGCAGGGTTGCTCCGGCCAACGAGAAGGCAAGTGAAGCCACCCGCACCAGCGCGCTCGAGATGCCGACAGCCAGACTGCTCACATGCAGCCAGTCGACGATCGTGCCGGCCAGCTGCGTGCCGATCACCGTGGCGGTGAAGGTCGTTGCCACCAGCACCAAGATGACCAGCAGCAGGCCCATGTTGATCAGCGGCTCCTGCCAGGGCTTGTGGCGCTGCACCATGTCGAAACTGGGCCGGCCCATCCCCCGGATGACACCTTTGAGGTTCGCCACCCAGCTCGTCCCGACAACCAGCGCGATCCCGATCGCCAGAATGCCGACGTTGCGCCAGTTCAGCAGATACTGGCTGAGCAGAATGAGGATCTGATCCTGCAGCGGCCCGGCCGAGAGATTGTCGACGAGAAAGATCTGGACGACTCCCAGCAGATCGGGACGCAGCACCGTCAGGGTGAATCCGACAGCCGCGAACGCGAACATCAAGACGGGGACGATGGCCAAGATGGTGAAGAACGCCATCGCTGCCGAGAGCTGGTTGCCCAGCCGGTTCATGTAGCGGACGTAGGCGCGCAGCAGATGCGAGCCAGCGGGGCTGGCCTGCAGCCACTCCAGCAACGAATGTACCGACGACATGGCCCCATCATCTCAGCCTGACCTATTGGACGTAGTCAGCGACCGGCGGGCAGGTGCACATGAGATGGCGGTCGCCGTAGGCATTGTCGATGCGCGCGGACCACGGCCAGTACTTCTGGGAGTCGGCCGGGCCCAGCTGCCCGGTGCTGCGTCCGGCCGGGTAGGCCGCCAGCCGACGCGAATACGGATGCGTCCACTCGTCGGCGGTGCAGCGTCCCAGGGTATGCGGGGCGTTGACCAGCGGGTTGTCATCATGGGGCCACTCGCCGGCGATCAGCAGGTCGATCTCGGCACGGATGGCGATCATCGCATCGCAGAACCGGTCGAGTTCGCGCTGGTCCTCGCTCTCGGTCGGCTCGATCATCAACGTGCCGGGCACCGGGAAGCTCATGGTCGGGGCATGAAAACCGTAGTCGATGAGTCGTTTCGCGATGTCGTCGATGGTCAGCCCGGCGTGCTTGCAGACCGCCCGCGGGTCGATGATGCACTCGTGGGCGACCAGGCCGCCCTGGCCGGTGTAGAGCACCGGGAACGCCTCGTTGAGCACCTTGGCGATGTAGTTGGCGTTCAGCAACGCAACCTGGCTGGCCTGACGCAGTCCGTCGGCTCCCATCATCGCGATGTACGCGTAGGTGATGGGCAGCACGCCGGCCGAACCGAACGCGGACTCCGAGACCGGGTGCTCGGCATCGGGCAGATAGGGCGCCAGATGCGCGCGCACCGCGATCGGCCCGACCCCCGGCCCGCCCCCGCCGTGCGGGATGGCGAAGGTCTTGTGCAGGTTCAGGTGGCTGACATCGGCCCCGAACTTGCCCGGCCTGGCCAGACCGACCAGGGCGTTCATGTTCGCGCCGTCGACATAGACCTGCCCACCTGCCGAGTGCACCAGCTCGCAGGCTGTGCTGATGGTGTCTTCGAAGACGCCGTGGGTGGACGGATAGGTGATCATGATCGCAGCCAGCCGGCCGGCGTGGGCGGCCACCTTGGCGCGCAGATCATCCAGGTCGATCGAGCCGTCCTCGGTGGCCTTCACCACGACCACCTTCAGCCCGGCCATCGTGGCCGACGCGGCGTTCGTGCCGTGCGCCGAGGACGGGATCAGGCAGACGGTTCGTCCGTCTTCGCCGCGTGCCCGGTAGTAGCGGCGGATGGCCATCAGCCCGGCGAACTCGCCCTGGGCGCCGGAGTTGGGTTGCAGTGAGACCTTGTCGTAGCCGCTGATCTCGGCCAGCCAGCCGCTCAGCTCGTCGATCAGCTCGTGCATGCCCTGGGCATCGCTGTCCGGGACGAACGGGTGCAGCCCGGCGAAGCCCGGATAGCTGATCGGCTCCAGTTCGGCGGCCGAATTGAGCTTCATGGTGCAGCTGCCCAGCGGAATCATGCCGCGGTCGAGCGCGAAATCCCGGTCGGCCAGTGAGCGCAGATAGCGCATCAGGCTGGTCTCGGAATGGTGTGAGCCGAAGACCGGGTGTGTGAGGTACTCACTGGTACGCGCGTCGGCCGCCAGCCCGCCCCAGAACTGGTCGCCTGCTATCTCGGCTCCGAACGCCTGGGCCACCGCGACCAGATCGTCGTCGGTGGCATCCTCCCCGATCGATACGCCGACATGGCCGGCATCGACTCGCCGCAGGTGAATGCCGGCCGCCCGAGCACGCCGGACGACCTGATCCGCGTCCGGCACCCCGACCAGCAAGGTGTCGAAGAAGCTCTCGTGGACGACCTGCGCCCCGGCCGCACGAAGTGCGCCGGCGAGCTGTCGTGCGCTCAGATGAATCCCCGTGGCGATCTCCCGCAGGCCCTCGGGACCGTGGTAGAGGGCATAGGCCGCCGCGGTCACCGCGAGCAGCACCTGCGCGGTGCAGATGTTCGACGTCGCCTTCTCCCGGCGGATGTGCTGTTCGCGGGTCTGCAGTGCCAGCCGCAGCGCGGGTGCGCCGTCGGCATCGGTCGAGACGCCGACCAGCCGGCCGGGCAGCCTGCGTTCGGCTCCGGCCCTGGCCGCGATGTAGCCGGCGTGCGGGCCGCCGTAGAACAACGGAACGCCGAATCGCTGAGTGCTGCCGACCGCGATATCGGCACCCCACTCCCCCGGCGGTGTCACCAAGGTGAGCGCGAGCAGATCGGCGGCTGCGACCAGCTGCGCACCGACAGCATGCGCAGCCTCGGCCAGCGCGGCCAACTCGGCGGTGGACTGCAGGCGCCCGTCTGCGGTGGGAGTCTGCACCACGACGCAGAATGCCCGCGCAAGGTTGTCGTCGGCGGCCAGATCGTCGCCGCCGATGACGATCTCGATACCGGCAGCGTCCATCCGGGTGCGCAGGACCGCCAGTGAGGCAGGCAGCAGGCCGGGATCTACCAGCACCACCTGACCCGAACGCACGGCGCGCCGGGCCATCGCCACCCCCTCGGCGACCGCGGTGGCCTCGTCCAGCAGGCTGGCGCCCGCCAGTGGCAGCCCGGTGAGGTCTGCGACCATGGTCTGGAAGTTCAGCAGCATCTCGAGGCGACCCTGGCTGATTTCGGGTTGATACGGGGTGTAGGCCGTGTACCAGGCGGGGTTCTCGAGGATATTGCGCCGGATCACCGCCGGGGTGATGGTGCCGTGGTAGCCGAGTCCGATCATCGCGCGGCCGGGGTTGTTGCGCGCCGCCAACGATCTCAGCCGCTCCAGTGCGGCCGCCTCGTCGATGCCCGCCGGCAGGCTCAGCCCGTCGTCGACGCGGATGGCCGCGGGCATCGCCTTATCGACCAGTTCATCGAGACTCGACAGTCCCAGACGGTCGAGCATCCTGGTCTGCTGGATGGCATCCGGACCGATGTGGCGGTGCAGGAATGACGACAAGCGAGCCTCCTTGGATGGCGCACTGGACGGGCTCGGTTACCGGCCGGTGGAGTGGAAAATCAGTTGGCCGCCCGCTGCTGACGGCGGCGGGACAGTTCGTCGTCCATCGGCTCCGCCGCGACCGCAGCGGTTCGCTCGCCGGGCAGTGCCAGCAGAGTACCTTCGATGTCTCGCCAGACCCCACCCAGGGCGATGGCGAACATACCCTGCCCGCCGCGCAGCAGGTCGATCACCTCATGATCGGTGGTGCATTCGTAGACCGAGATGCCATCGCTCATCAAGGTGACCTGTGAGAGGTCCTGGACACCACGCTCGCGCAGGTGATCGATGGCCGTGCGGATCTGCTGCAGTGAGATGCCGGCGTCCAGCAGTCGCTTGACGACCTTGAGCATCAGGATGTCCCGGAATGAATAAAGTCGCTGGGTGCCGGATCCGCCGGCGTCACGGATCTCGGGAGTGACCAGGCCGGTACGCGCCCAGTAGTCGAGTTGCCGGTAGCTAATGCCCGCAACATTGCAGGCAACCGGTCCGCGGAACGCCAGGTCATCGGGCAGGGGTCCGAAGTCGCCCTCGAACAGCGCATCTTGTGCGCTGACAACGCTCAGGCTCTCTTGGGGACTACTCACGGTGCTCTCCTCACGTGCCCTGCAGACCTGAACTCGCGCTCGACTACAGCTGTGTAACTACTCCGCTGCCTTTCAAACGGTAGGCGTGATCGAACCGGTGAGCAATCACCGCGGCCTCAAGGCTCTCGGCGTGTCCCGGCACCGGGACTCGACGCGATACGATCAAACACCGCTTGGCTTGCTGATTCAGTTCTCGAAGTCGTCAGGGCTGATCTGGTCGAGAAACTCCCGGAACTTCTCCACCTCGTCCTCGGCGGGTTCGAAAAGCTCAACCCCTACTTGATCCAGCAGCTCGTCGGGACATTTGACCTTGAAACCGGAACGCAACGCCAGTGCGACCACGTCGGATGGACGGGCGGTGATGGCATGGCCGTCCACCCACAGTTCGGCGTAGAACGTGCCGTCGGCGACCGTGGTGATGCGCCCCTCGAGGTCGACATGCCCCAGTTGCGACAGCACGTCGGCCATCAGATCGTGGGTCATCGGACGCGGCGGGACGATGCCCTCGAGCGCGTTGACGATCGCTGATGCCTCAGCCGCGCCTATCCAGATCGGGAGATACCGTTGACCACCCGATTCCTTGAGCAACAGCATTGGTGCGTTGGAGGGCACCTCCACGCGTACTCCCATGATGTCGAGCTCTATCACGCGACCCAGTCTATCGGCGTCGCCCGATCAGCCCTCCAACAGGGTGTAGATCATCGCGGCATGCGCATGCACCACCAGCTGGCTGACCTCGTGCAAGGTCTGCGCGGGTTTGGCGCTGATCGCCAGATAGGGACGCACCGCCTGCTCGACCAGACCGGCCTCCCGTTCGGCGGCCTGCTTGATGGCGCGCATGTGACGGCTGTCCATGCCGTATTCCTGCAAGCGCCGGGCGACCACGCACACCGTGAGCGCCTCGCGTCCGTAGTAGATCGAACCCCGTTTGGGCACCACCATCTGCTGACGCTCCAGCTCGATCAGGGTTGCCTCCGACAGGCCGCTGACCTGCAGGAGCTCGCGGCGGGTCAGCTTCATCGGGCGTTTCTGGGCCGGTCTCGGCGCTGTCGCCGGATCCTGCGGATCGGTCTCGGGTGCGGCCGACGCCGCCGAATTGGACGAGGCCGGAGATTCGATGGTCGGGGGCTCGATCCCGCGATCCATCATTTCGAGGTTCTGCCGGATCACCTTCAAGGGCAGATAGTGATCGCGCTGCATCCTCAGGATGTAGCGCAGCCGATCGATGTCCGCCTCGGCATAGCGGCGGTATCCGGACGGCGCGCGCTCGGGCGAAACCAGGCCCTCGCTCTCCAGAAACCTGATCTTCGAAATAGAAATATCCGGAAACTCGTTCTTGAGCAGCGGAAGGACCTGGCCGATGCTTCGCTTGGCCGGTGGCGGCATCAGCGCAGTCCGTGCTCGCTCACGAAGAACAGCATCCGGAACTTGCCGATCTGTACCTCGTCGCCAGGACGCAACACAGCGGCCTGGTCGACCAGCGTGCGGTTGACGTACGTGCCGTTGAGACTGCCCTTGTCCACCAGGCTTATCTGGCCGTCGCGCATCACGAACTCGGCGTGATCGCGTGAGACGGTGATGTCATCGAGGAAAATATCGGACTTCGGGCTACGGCCGGCCGTCACGATGTCCTTGTCGAGCAGGTAACGAGCTCCGACGTCAGGCCCGCGAGTGACGATCAGAAGAGCATTGCCGGCCGGCAGGGTGCTGAGCGCATCCGCGTCCTCGGCACTGATCTCCAGGGTGCGGGGGTCCTCTTCGGGCACGATGATCACGCGCGTTGTCTCGGACACCGACGCCGGTAGCGCGTTGCCGCACTTGGAGCAGAAGTTGCTCCCGACCGGGTTTGAGTGACCGCACTTGCTGCAATCGATCATTATCGGAGGCTTTCTTGTCTGCGTGCCATCGGGGGAAGCCGATGGATGGTTGGGTGACAGTTTAGTCGAGCAGCGTGAGGCTGCGGGCAAACTCCTACTCGCCGATGTGCTCAGCGTAGGCGTCTTCGTCCAGTAGATCGTCCAACTCGCTGGTATCGGCGAGTTCGACGTCGAACAACCAGCCTTCTCCGAATGGATCCTGGCCGATCAACTCGGGTTCATCGGCGACCGTCTCGTTGATCCTCACCACCACGCCAGAAACCGGCGCGAAGATGTCGGCAACCGACTTGGTCGACTCCAGCTCGCCGCAGCTGTCGCCTGCCACCACCGATGAACCGACCGTGGGCAGCGACACGTAGACGATGTCACCCAGCTCGCCGGTCGCGTAGGCGGTGACACCGATGCGCGCCACTGTCGAACTGTCAATGCGCACCCATTCGTGTTCGGCGGTGAAAAGTACATCCTCCGGCAACTCGATCATGGCTTCCTCCTGAAGGTCATTTCTTGCTCTCGTCCTGGCCGGCAGAGCGTCATGCGGGCCGGGCGTATCTCGGCGTCCGGGGCGTGGCGAGGCTGGTGATCTCCACCTCGTCCAGTTGCTCGATGTCGACCGAACCACCGATCCGGTCGCTTTCGACCTGGCTGACCAGGCCCCCGCGGAACTTGGCACCCTCCGTCAGCGCGTGCGAATCGCCGATTGCGTCGATCGTGATCGGCAGACTGACCGCCTGATCATCGATCACCAAGCCCTCTTGTGTCTGGCCCACCCAGCTCTGAGCGACCAGCCGGATGCTGTCGTTGATCTCAATCACCTCTGCGCCGGCATCGCGGAGCTCCTGGATGGCTTCCAGCATGATATCGGTGGTGAGCGCTCCCGGCGGCGCCGAGATGGTGATCCGCACGCCCGGGCCGACGGCAGCCACTGTACCAGCCAGAATGCCCAGCGTGTCGGCTCGCTTCTGAGCCTCCTGAGCGGCCACCGCCTCGGCGTCCGCGCCGGAGGCCAGCGCATCGCGGGTGCGTTCGAGCTCGGCGACCTCGGCCGTCAGCTGATCGGTCTCGGTGGTCAGCCCGTCGAGCAACTGGACGAGGTCGTCGCGGCGCAACGCCGCGTACTGATCGTCCTTGGCCGATGACTGGACCTGGATGACGATGGCGGCCGCCACCACGCACAACGCGACCGCCCAGACCAGTTGCTTGCGGTTGGGACGCAGCCAACCGGCGATGGCGCCGCCTAGGTCGCGGGGCTTGGGTGCTGCGGACTCAGGCATGCAGGACCTTCCTGCGGATGACGGCCGCGTTGGTGAAGATGCGGATGCCCAGCACCACCAGCACCGCCGTCGACAGCTGCGAGCCGACACCGATCAGATCGCCGATCCATACGATCAGTGCCGCAATTGCCACATTCGAGATGAACGAGACAGCGAAGACCTTGTCGGAGAAGGTGTGTTCCAGACCTGCCCGGGCGGCTCCAACCAGAGCGTCCAGGGCAGCAACGATCATGATGGGAAGATACGGCTGCAACCAGATCGGCATGTCCGGCCGCCAGATGATGGCCAGTACCACGCCCGCGATCAATCCGAGAATGGCGAGCAACGTCGTCCCCCTTCCGGGCGTCCCGAGTTCAGCGGTTGCTGGTCAGGCTTGCCCGTCACCGTACACCAGCCTTGTCGACACCGAGTCCGCCATCGGCGTCCAACTCCAGCGCGCCGCGCGACTCCATCGTCCAACCGACACCGTGGTTGCGTTTGAGGAAGTTCAGCCACGCTCCCCCGGGTCCGGATTCGAAGCGGCTCGCCAGGGAGTCCGGATCACCGATCGCCTCGATACGGTAGGGGGCGGTCAACGATCGGTAATCGACGGTGATCGCGCTGCCGGCCTGACGGATCGCGGTCCGCGAACTCAGCCGGTATCCGTTGACGGACACCGCCTCGGCACCGGCCAGCCACAGCCCGTTCACCACCTGGCGGATGTCCTGGTCGATCAGGATGCCGGCGTCGTCGAGCGGGTTCTCGGTGATCGTCAGCGCGAGGCCGGGTCCGGTGACCGCCCCCATCCCCGACCAGACCAGCGACGACTTGTCGAGGTCGACCTGGCGTCCGAGTTGCGCCTCCTCAAGTTCCTGCACCTGCTCGGCCAGCTCATCGGCCTCGCTGCGCAGTTCCTTGTTGCGCAGTTCGGCCTGGTTCACCTGGGCGATCAGGTCGGCGCGCTCACTGGCCACGTTGTCGTTTCCGCGCCCGGCACCCATCGACGAGGTGACGAACATCAGCCCGGCCAGAAAACTGACCAGCACTGCCAGCCAGCGGTGACGTCGCCGATCATGCCTGTCTTCGCCGTAGTGAGAGCCGTATTCAGGGTCGATAGTGTCGCGTTGGATGGCAGTGAGCAGTTCCATGGACGCGTCCGGGGGACGCCGCTTCGGTGGGGCCTGCGTGGTGCTCATGAGTCAGCTTGCCCGTGTCTTCACCGGCGGCACCGACCGGAGTATCTGCTGGGTCTGCCAGATGTACATCAGACCTGCCCACCAGTAGAGGAAGGCACCCCAGATCGCGAAGGCCCATCCGATGATGCTCGCCGCAGGAGAGATGACCCAAGGACCTGCACCCAGCAGGATCAGCGGCAACGCGTACAGCAGGCAGAAGGTGGCGGCCTTGCCGATGAAGTTCACCGGCAGGCTGGCGAATCCGCGTGACTTCAGTGCGGGCAGCAGCGCCGCCATGGTCACGTCACGGCCGACCAGCACCACCAGCAGCCACCACGGGATGATCCCCCGCACGGCGAGTCCGAGCACGGTCGCGAAGATGTACAGCCGGTCGGCGGCCGGGTCGAGCATCTCGCCGAGTTTGGAGACCTGGTTGAAACGTCGGGCGATCCGGCCGTCGAGCAGATCGGTGAGACTGGCCAGCGCCAGCAGCACGACCGCCGCCACGTCATGCTCCAGCAGGATGAGCGCGAGGAAGAAGGGCACACCAAGCAGCCGGAGGAAGCTGAGGACGTTCGGGATCGTCCAGACGCGGTTGCTCACCAGCGGCCTGTCGGCCGCCACCGAGACATCACCTGAATCCGACCCATTCACTGCCACAACTCCAATCTATGTGATGTGCCGGCGAGCACGCCCCTTAGCCTCGTCGACGGCCAGATAACGATTCTCGGCGGCGATCTCGTACATCGCCACTATTTGGGGGCCGATCACCGACCAGTCGAAGCTGGCCGCTTGCGCGCGTCCACGCAGCAGGCGCAGATCGCGCGGCTCGTTCAGGCTGTCGATGATGGCCTCCGCCAGGGCGTGCGAGTTGCCCGTCTTGAAGATGTGCCCGATCACCCCGTCATGATCGGAGAGCACCTCGACGAAGGCCGACAGGTTGGACGCGACCACCGGCGCCCCACAGGCCATGGCCTCGATCAAGACGATGCCGAAACTCTCCCGTCCGGTCTGCGGAGCCACGTAGACATCGCTGACTGACAGCCAGCGATTGCGTTCGGCGTCCGAGACCCCACCGACGAAGGTGACGCCGTCGATAGACATCGCGGGGCCATGTCCGATGACGATCACCTCAAGATCGGGGAACCGCTCACGTACCAGTGGAAGAGCCGCGGTGAGCACGTGGAAGCCCTTGCGTGGCTCGTTGTAACGGCCCAGGAAGGTGACCCGGGGATGATCGCCGCCACGCCAGCGACCGCTGACCGGTTTCAATTCGTAGTCGTCGATGGCCAGCCCGTTGCCGATCACCACCGGCACCACCCCGGTGTTCTCCTTGGCCACCTTGGCCGCCACCGACGAGACGGCGATCGCAGCGTCCAGCCGCCGCACGGCGCCGGGCAGCATCTCGTTGATACGTTTCCAGCTCTTGATGGTGGGCGAATTGCTGTGGAAGGTGGCGGTCACCGGACGGTCGGTCAGCCACAGCGTCAGCAGGCTCAGGTTGGGGGCGATCGGCTCGTGCAGGTGCACCACGTCGAAATCGCCGGCATCCAGCCAGGCTTTGGCCTTGCGCGCCGGGCCGAACCCGAAGTTGATCCGCGCCACCGACTCGTTGACCTTCAACGGCACCGCCTTGCCCCCGGTGGTGAACTCGGCATCGCTGAGACCGTAGTCGGCCAGCATCCCGTCGGGCGGAAATCCCGGCGCGAGAATGGCGATCTGGTGACCCACGGACTTGAGCCAGCCGGCCAGTCCGAGCACGTGATTCTGCACGCCTCCGGGACGGTGAAACGAGTACGGGCAGACGAGTCCGACCTTCATGCCATCTCTCCTGGAAAGAATCGTTGCATCATGTGCCAGTCGGTGACGTGACCGGCGATCTGGGTTGCGAAGAAGTCAACCATCTGCTGGGCCATGACGCCAGCACCGTCGACTCCGGGGCGGTGTTCGATGGGCTCGCCGATTTCGAGATGGGTCCGGTTGCCCACGAACCAGGCCGCGATCGGGACCAGATCGGCTCCGGTCCGTTGAGCGATCAGCACGGGACCTGGCGGCACGGTGAGCTCGCGCGCACCACCGGGTGCCGGCCAGCTCACTGCGAGGCCGTGGCGTCCGAAGTCGCGATCTGCCACCAGGCAGGCGACGCGTCCACTGTGCACATCGTCGGCCAGCGTCTCGACCAGGCCGTGCTGGTCATAGGGGTAGATCTGCATTCCGAGCTTCGCCCGCAGCGCGCTGAAGTACTGGTACTGGCCGGCGGGCAATCGTTCGGCCACCGAAGTCACCGGCAGGCCGACGACCTGGCCGTAGGCCCCGGCCAGATCCCAGCTGCCCATGTGCGGAATCGCGATGACCAGGCCGCGCTCGGCATGCGATGTGAGCAGGGCTTCGAGTTGGCCGGGATCGACGTCCACTTTCCCGGCAATCTGGTCGAGGGTGAGCCGTCCGAGCTGCAACGAGCCGACCGTATTGCGGAACCAGGACAGCTGGGCGCGGTAGCGGTCCTTGAACCCGGGCTGGGCACCGGTGACCACGCGCGCATTGATCGCCCACTGCCGCAACGGCTTGGGTGGGCGGGCAGCCAGGGCCAGGCTGGCCAGTTGTGCACAGGGCTGCCAGATCGCCCGCGGAATATGCGCCGCGGCCCGAAATGCTGTCAACGTGGCCCGGCCGCTCCGCGGTGTGCTCATGCGGCCTCTTCGGCGCCCTGCTCGGCGAGGATCGCCCGACGCACGATCCACATCCGCTGGCCGACGGTGAAGGCCCCGGCCAGGCACAGGTAGCTGAGCGCCACCGGAAGTGCCCAGGTCAGACCGATACCGGTGAGCAGCACACCGAGCAGACCCACCAGCAGCCGGTCGGCCCGGCCGGCGAATCCCGCATGTACCTCAATGCCGACCGACTCGCCACGAGCCTTGCTGTACGAGGTGACCAACGCGAAGACCAGCGCCCCGATGGCGACCGCACACCACAGCAGGCCATCGGGCTGGGCCGCGTAGTAGATCGCGATTCCGCCGAAGATCGCTCCGTCGGCCAGCCGGTCGAGAGTGGAGTCGAGAAAGGCACCCCACTTGGAGCTGCTGCCCGACTCTCGCGCCATCGTGCCGTCCAGCGAATCGGAGAAGATGAACAGGGCCAACACCGCAACGCCTTGCCACAGCCATCCCTGGGGGAAGAAGACCAGCGCCACGATGATCGTCGCGATGGTGCCGGTCCAGGTGACCATGTCCGGGGTGACACCCAGCTTCAGCAGGCCGAGAGCGAATGGGTGAATGACCTTCGTCCACTGAGCTCGGATCTTCTCAAGCATGCTGTCCTTCCGACTCGGTTGTGCCGAACAGCTCGGCCCAGCCGTCGGCGAACAGCTGACGAGTGTCGGCGAGGAACTGCGGCAGGGCCTTGGTGCGCCCGATGACAGGCAGAAAGTTCGCATCGCCCTGCCAGCGCGGAACGATGTGCTGATGCAGGTGCGCGGCGATACCCGCCCCGGCGATCTGCCCCTGGTTCATGCCCAGATTGAATCCGGCCGGTCCCGAGACGTGCAGGATCATCCGGATGGCCTGCTGGGTGAGCTCGGCCACCTCCACGGTTTCCTGCGGGTCGAGATCGATATAGGACGAGACGTGCCGGTAGGTGCACACCAGCAGGTGGCCCGGGTTGTACGGGTAGAGATTGCAGATCACATACGCGGTGCGTCCGCGATGCACGATCAGCGACTCCTCGTCCGAACGCTCGGGCGCCCGGCAGAAGGGGCACTGGCCTGCGGAGCCATCGGCCGGCTTGGAGCTGCCTTGGATGTAGACCATCCGGTAGGGCGTCCACAGCCGTTGCAGCGCGTCGGGCTCGCCGGGTAACTCCCCCGGTTGGATGACCTCGCAGGGCTGCTCGTCATTCACCGTCTGCCTCGGCCTTCGGATCGTCGTTGCGGCGAGATTGTGCCCAGTCGCGGACGAAGGCGACCGCCTCGTCGATGGGCACACCGTTGCGTTGCGAACCGTTGCGGAAACGGAAGGAGACCGAACCGGCCTCGGCGTCGGTCTCGCCGGCGATGAGCATGAACGGGATCTTCTGCTTCTGGGCGTTGCGGATCTTCTTCTGCATCCGGTCGTCCGAGGCATCGAGTTCGGTGCGTACGCCGGCGGCCTTGAGCTTGTCGAGCACCTCGGCGAGATAGTCGTTGAAGCTTGCCGCGACAGGGATGCCGACGACTTGCACCGGAGCCAGCCAGACCGGAAAGGCGCCCGCATAGTGCTCGATGAGCACACCCATGAACCGCTCGATGGAACCGAACTTCGCCGAATGGATCATCACCGGCTGGCGATGGCTGCCATCGGGGGCGACGTATTCCAGGCCGAAGCGTTCCGGCTGGTTGAAGTCGTACTGGATGGTCGACATCTGCCAGGTACGCCCGATCGCGTCCTTGGCCTGAATCGAGATCTTCGGGCCGTAGTAGGCGGCGCCACCGGGATCGTCCACCACGGTAAGGCCGGATTCGGCGGCGATCTCGGCCAGGATCTTCGTCGCGGCCTCCCACTGCTCGTCGGATCCGATGAACTTGTCCTTCTTCTTGCCGACCTCGTCGCGGGTCGACAATTCGAGCGCGACATCGGTCAGCCCGAAGTCGTGAAGCAGACTGAGCACGAAACGCAGTAGGTGACGCACCTCATCAGGGGCCTGGTCGGGAGTGCAGTACGAGTGCGAATCGTCCTGGGTGATAGAGCGGACACGGGTCAGTCCCTGCACCACGCCGGACTTCTCATTGCGGTAGACGGTACCGAACTCGAACAGCCGCAGTGGCAGCTCGCGGTAGGAGCGGCCACGCGACGAGTAGATGAGATTGTGCATCGGGCAGTTCATGGCCTTGAGCCGGTAGGCCTGACCGTCGTCGTCCAGCGGCGGGAACATCACGTCGGCGTAGTAAGGCAGGTGTCCGGAGGTGTAGAAGAGCTCTTCCTTGGCGATGTGCGGGGTACCGACGTAGAGGAAGCCTTCGTCGATGTGGCGGGTGCGGACATAATCCTCCATCACCCGCTTGATCACGCCGCCCTTGGGATGAAACAGCGGCAGGCCGGAGCCCACCTGCTCGTGGAAGCTGAACAGGTCGAGTTCGGCACCCAGCTTGCGGTGGTCGCGCTTGGCGGCCTCCTCCATGCGGTGCTGATAGGCCTTCAGATCGTCGCGGGTCGCCCAGGCGGTGCCGTAGACGCGTTGCAGCTGCTGATTGCGCTGGTCGCCGCGCCAGTAGGCCGATGAGGTCTTGGTGAGGGCGACAGCGTTGATATAGCCGGTGTGTGGCACATGCGGGCCGCGGCACAGGTCTGTCCAGGCCACCTCGCCGTTGCGCCGCACGTTGTCGTACATGGTGAGCTCGCCCTTGCCGACCTCGACCGAGCTGCCGTCGTCGGACGAAGCGCTGCCCTTGTCGTGGATCAGTTCCAGCTTGAACGGCTCGCCGGCCTCTTCGTCCAGGGCCTCCTGGTCGCTGACCGCGCGGCGGACGAAACGCTGACGCTCCTTGATGATCGCCTGCATCTTCTTCTCGATGGCCTTGAGGTCGTCGGGGCTGAGCGGGGAGGTCTGGAAGTCGTAGTAGAAGCCGTCGACGATGGGCGGGCCGATGCCGAGCTTGGCCTCGGGGAAGATCTGCTGCAGAGCTTGGGCGGTGACGTGCGCTGCGGAGTGCCGGACGATGGCCAGGCCTTCGTCCGACGTCATCAGGATGGGGCTGATCTGGTCGCCGTCGTGGACAAGGGTGGCCAGATCGACGGTGGTTCCGTTGACTGCCATGGCGACGATGCTGCGATCGTTGCCGAACAGATCAAGACCGGTAGTGCCCTGCTCCACCACCTGTGCTTCGGGGGATTGATCACGGGTGATGCTGATGTTGACCGACACGGGAAATCCTTTCGGCGGCATACCTGGCCGCCCGATTGTGTGTGGCGCGCACGGTGCGTACCGTTGCCCATTCTGCCCGAATCGGCCGCGGCGAGGAATCGCGGGTCATCTCCGGGCCTTCCTGGGGCCTGCGGCGGGAATGATCGGGCTGCCCCGTGGTCGCAGACGTGGCGGTGCCTAGCTCACAGCCAATCGCGGCGTTTGAAGGAGATGAACAGCGTTACCGAGATGACCACGATCAAGCTGACCGACAGCCACAGGCCGTATGGCTGGTTGAACCCGAAGTAGGGCACATTCTGGCCGAACCAGCCGGTGATGGCTGTCGGCACCGCGATGATCGCCGCCCAGGCCGCGAGTTGGCGCATCACCACATTCAGTTGCGTGTCCTGCAGCGACATATTCGTCTCGAAGATGGTCGTCACCAGATCACGAAGCGAATCCGCCCAGTCGGCCGCCCGGAGCGCGTGATCGTAGAGATCGTCGAACCACGGGTCAAGCGTCGCGTCCGCGGAGACCTCGCGACGGTGCCGCATGATGGACGCCACGACCTCGCGCATCGGCACCACGGCCCGCCGCAGGTGCACCAGCGAAGCCCTCAACCGATAGATCCGGCGCTGCAGATCCCGGCTGCCCGCTGTCTGCTCGAGTACTTCGTCCTCCAGATCCTCGATGACATCGTCGAAGTCCTGGGTGATCTCGAAATAGCCGTCGACGACGTAGTCGAGCATGCCATGGACCAGCATCGCCGACCCATGGGCCGACAGGTAGCTGTCCTCGCTCCAGCGATCGATGATCTCGTCGAAGCTGAAATCGGGGTCGTACCAGACGGTGACCAGACCGTGCGGAAAGGTAAACGCCGACAGTTTCGTGAGCGTCAGCTCGCCGGGCGACGCCGGGGACAGCTCACCGCCTGCCCACTTGGCGGCGTAGACGGTCACGAACGAGTAGTGCGCATAACGCAACGCCTTGGGGCGCTCGACATGGTTGAGGGCATCCTCGATCGCGGCTGGATCGATATCCAGTTCCTTGCCGAGTCGGGCCAGGTCGTCGGCAGTCGGCTGCTGCAGGCCGACCCACAGCAACTGCTCGGGGTCGGCGAGCCTGGCCGAGATCGTCGAGAAGTCGATATCGGTCTCGGCGATCTTGTCGTCGCGCCAGACGATGGAACGGATCACACTGTCGGTACTCATCGCTCCCATTGTTCACTGTCTCGGCCTCGTGTGCACGACCTTGATCGCTTACCGGTGCCCATAAATCTGATATCATCCTGATATCTAAAAAAAGGAGGTCAGCATGCCGGACGAAACACGAGACGTGGTGGAAGAGGCATCAGTGGGCGGCGAGGCTGCCGGCAAGCCGGTGGGGCATGAGGGCACCCGGGTCATGGTCGACGAGCGTCCGGCCTGGACGATGTCGGGTGCGCTCGCGCTGCTGCTCGCATTGGCGCTGCTGGGGTTGTCGACATGGGGAATCATCGCCACCGCGATCAGCGACGACGCCGGACTGGGTGTCAACGGCCTGCTGATCTTCGGATGCATCGTCGGCTATCTCCTGGCGTTCTTGATGTTCACCTCGCTGACCATCGTTGCGCCTGGTGACACCAAGGTCGTGCAGTTCTTCGGACGCTACATCGGCTCGATTCGCAAGCAGGGGCTGCTACTGACCATTCCGCTGTCGAGCAAGAAGCGAGTCTCGGTCAAGGTCCGCAACTTCGAGACCAATGAGCTGAAGGTCAATGACGCCGACGGCAATCCGATCAATATCGCGGCCATCGTCGTCTGGCAGGTCGCCGACACTGCCAAGTCGGTCTTCGCTGTCGAGGCCTACGAGGATTTCGTGAAGGTGCAGGCCGAATCCGCACTGCGTCACATCGCGACTTCGCATCCCTACGACTTCGCCGAGCCGGGCGAGGAGAGCCTGCGCGGCTCCACCGATCTGGTCTCCGGTGAACTCGCCGAGGAGGTCGCCGCGCGCATCGCGATCGCCGGCCTGGAGGTCGTCGAGACCCGCATCTCGTCGCTCGCCTATGCCGCCGAAATCGCTCAGGCGATGCTGCAGCGCCAGCAGGCCTCCGCCGTGCTCGCGGCCCGGAGCAAGATCGTCGAGGGTGCGGTCGGAATGGTCGAGCAGGCTCTCGAACGGCTGGAAACCGACGATATCGTCTCGTTGGACGACGAGCGCAAGGCGGCGATGGTCTCGAACCTGCTGGTCGTGCTCTGCTCGGATTCGCGTTCGACTCCGGTCATCAATACCGGGACGCTCTACGGATGAGCACCGGCAAGGACGAGGTGGCGCGCGGCAATGAGCCGCGCGTCACCGAACCCGGCCGTCCACGAGGCAACCCGTCACGCAAGTCCATCCTGTTGCGGCTGGATCCGGCCGTTCACGAGGCGCTTGCCAAGTGGGCGTCCGATGATCTGCGCAGCGTCAACAGCCTGATCGAGATGCTGTTGCGCGACGATCTCAGGCGGGCGGGGCGCGCCGTCAAGGCCGAGCCGATACGCAGGCCCGGGCGTCCGCGAGGTAACTCGGCCGACGGCAGCTGACGCGACGGCTGCTGGCGGTGGACGCAGCTCACTGCTGGGCGGCCAATGCCTTCTTGCCGGCCTCGAGCACCTCGATGATGCGGTCCACGTCATAGACGCAGCCGCCCCAGGTGCCCCCGGAGACATCCTGCAGCGCAGCCCACAGCCGGGTGTCGTCGGGCAGGTCGCGGTCGGGAGCCAGCCCGGGATAGGTCTGGCGAGCAGCGAGGACCTCCGCGCCGGCTGGTGGGGTCAGGGGTTCGTCCGGGCTACCGATGAAGTTGAGCGAACCGGTCAGGCCTACCGTGTCGACGACGATCTCGATGAGGTCGCCATCGCGCAGCTTGCCGATCGGGCCACCGGCAAGAGCTTCCGGCCCGACATGACCGAAGCAGGCACCGGTGGAGACCCCGGAGAACCGCGCATCGGTGATCAGCGAGACGTGCTTGCCGTAGGGCACCTTCTTGAGCGCGGAGGTCAGCTGGTAGGTCTCTTCCATGCCGGTGCCGAGCGGGCCGGCACCCAGCACGATCATGATGTCGCCCGCGGCGATCGTCGACTGCTTGATGGCCTTGATGGCGGCCTTCTCGCTGGTGAACACCTTCGCCGGGCCGGTGTGCCGGAAGACCCCGTCGTCACCGATCACGCTGGGATCGATCGCCGCCGATTTCACCACCGAACCCTCGGGGGCGATGTTTCCCAGCGGGAAGGTGACCGTGGAGGCCATGCCCTTGGCCTTCGCTGCCTGCGGCGACAAGATGACGTCGTCGGGATCGACGCCATCGACGTCGTGTAGCCGCCCGCGCAGCAGCTGACGGCGTTCGGATGCCTCCCACCAGTCGAGGTTCGCATCCAGGGTCTCCCCGGTGACGGTCAGCACGTCGGTGTGCAGCAGCCCGAGTCTGCGCAAGTGCAGCATCACTTCGGGCACGCCGCCGGCCAGATAGACCATCGGGGTCGGATAGTCGACCGGTCCGACCGGCAGCACGCTCACCAGCCGGGGCACTGCGGAGTTGATGCGCGCCCAATCGTCCACGCCGGGCACCTGCAGTCCGGCGGCAAAGGCGATGGCCGGCAGATGCAACAGCAGGTTCGTCGACCCCCCGAATGCGGCATGCAGCACCATGGCGTTCTCGATGGCGTGGTCGGTGAGGATGTCGCGGGTGAAGATCTTGCGGTGTTTCAGGTCGAGCAGCGCGTCAGCCGATGCGCGGGCGAGGTCTCGCCAGATCGCTTCACCCGAAGGTGCCAGTGCCGAATGCGTCAGCGCCAGACCGAGGGCCTCCCCGACGACCTGACTGGTCCCGGCGGTGCCGAGGAATTGGCAGCCGCCGCCGGGGGATGCGCAGGCGCGGCAGCCCGCCTCCGCGGCGTCCTCGAAACTCATCTCGCCGGCCGCGTAGCGCACGCCGATGGTCTGGACCGCGCCGTTGTCCTCGCCGTCGGAGGCGCGCAGTGTGGTGCCGCCGGGCACCAGGATGGCCGGGTCGTTGTGCATGGACGCCAGCGCGATCATCATCGCGGGCAGTCCCTTGTCGCAGGAGGCGATGCCCATGACCGCGCGGCGGGTCGGCAGCGAACGGATCAGGCGGCGCATCACGATGGCGGCGTCATTGCGGTAGGGCAGCGAGTCGAACATGCCGACGGTGCCCTGGGAGCGGCCGTCGCAGGGATCGGAGACATAGGTGGCGTACGGCAGTGCGCCCTGGGCGGCCACTTCGCGGGCGGCTTCGTTGACCAACTCGGCCAGCTGGTAGTGGCCGGTGTGCAGGCCCAGTGCGATCGGGTTGCCATCGGCATCAGTGGCGCCGCCAGCGGTGCTGACGATCATCACCGCATCGCGGTTAACGTCGTCCGGGTTCCAGCCCATGCCGACATTCATCGTCATACCGAACAGGTCACCGCTGGGGGCATCTGCGAGCAGTTCGGGTGTCAGGGGAAGCCTGCCCGCTGGGCCGGGGGCCTGCGTCCGCACCTCGTAGATGCTCGGATCGGTGCCGGTGAACAGGTCGCGCAATGCCATGAAGAACTCCCTCGGCGACGAAGGCTTGTGGACGAGCCACAACCTTACCCATATCCTGCACGATCCGCGCACAGGGGTCCCGGTGCCGAACTTGGGTAGGACTGTCTGCAGGCCCTGCGGAGAACCCTACCCAGGAGCGCCGGCCGTTTGAGCGATCAGCCGCGTTCGGCCCGATCAAGCCAGCTGGTGATCGTGGTGACCGCGACATCGGCGAGCATCGGCCCACAGGTGGTCGCATCGGCGCGGATCTGCCGCGGATCGATGCCGGCAGCGGCGAGTTCGAGAGCGTGCCCGATCAGCCAGCGTTCGATGCGGGTGTGATCTGCCTCCACGTGGAACTGCAGGCCCAGCACCCGGTCACCGAGGCAGAAAGCCTGGTTCGGGAAGCCCGGAGTCTGCGCCAGGCGCTGCGCGCCGTCGGGGATGGCGAACTCATCGCCGTGCCAGTGCAGCACCGCGACGCCCTCCAGTCCGGCCAGCACCGAAGCGCGTCCGGCGTCGGTGAGCTGCAGGGGCGCGTAACCGATCTCCTTGCGTCCGGTCGGTGTGACCGGTGCGCCAAGGGCTGCGGCGATCAGCTGTGCACCCAGACAGATACCCAGGGTGGGAAGTCCGGCCTGCAGCCTGACCGATATCGCTTCGAGCTCAGTCACCAGGAATGGGTAAGCGTCGGTTTCGTAGACGCCGATCGGGGCGCCGAGAACCACCACCAGATCCGGCTGGGTGAGAATCTGCGGATCGAGCGAGTCGACGCCGATGTCGAGGTAACTCACCTGGTAGCCCCGTGCCACGAGCAGCGGCTCGATCAATCCGAGGTCTTCGAACGCGACATGCCTGATCGCCAGCGCCGTGCGGTCGTGGTTCATCGTGGCTCCCCTCCCGAGCACGCGTGGATGGACCTAGTCGCTGGACTCCCCCAGCCCGCGCCGAGTGCCCATCGTCTTGCCCTCGACCCAGTACGCCTGAATATAGGAGGTCGCCTTGGTGAAGCCGAACTCGTTGCGCAAACGTGGACGCAGTGCTTTGAGCGATCCGGATTCGGGCGCCACCCAGGCATACCAGCCGCCGTAGTCGCGGGCCGGGATGGCCGCGGTCAGCGAGCCGGGGCCCTGGCGTGGCACCCAGTAGACGGTGGCTCCGGGGTGTTCGGGCAATGGGATCTCGTGATCGGCAGGATCGTGTTCTTCGAGGTAGCACTCGATATGAGCTTCGGAGGGCAGTGCTTCGATGATGCTGGCGATCGCGGGTATGGAGGCCGAATCGCCGATCAGGAGATATCCGGTGGCCGGCTGGTCGGGCACCTCGAATGTGGTGGAGCCGTAGATCATCGCCTGCACAGTGTCACCGGGCCGGGCGCGTTTGGCCCAGGCAGAACCTGGCCCGGCGGGTTCATGCAAGACGAAGTTGACGTTGAACTCGCCGGTGCTCCGATCGGGGTGCGTGATGGTGTAGCCGCGTTGGTACTCGTGACTTCCTTCACCGGGGAACCAGAAGCGCAACCAGGCAGCGGGCCCGGTGTCCAGATCGTGGAGCAGAGTAGGCGAGGTCATCCGCACCTGGACGAAGTGGGGTGCCAATACCTTCTTGTCGACGACGGTCAGGGCGTGGTCCTTCGCGCCCAGACCGCGCATGATGGCGCCCGAGACTCCGCGTTTGGCCATGGCCGTTCCTCTTCACACGCACGACTTGCTGCGGTGCTTAGGGTACACTAAGCAGTCTTTTTTCGTCAGTGCAGGGGCAGGGAGCCGGCCGCAAGCTCAGTCGTCGAGGGCGACGCCGCGGCGCTTGGCCAGCCGGGCCAGTTTTTCGTCCTCTTCGATCGGGACGGCGACGTAGGCGCGCAACACACCGTCATCGTCGCGGCGCAGCACGTAGATGTAGGAGATCGCCGTGAGAATCGCGCCGCTGCGATCGTGGAGCACCCAGCGCACGCGGACGCGGACCAGGCGCTCGGTGAGCGGGTTCACTTCGATGAGTTCGTTACCGACCGATGCGAGTCCGAGTTTCTGGTATTGCGGATAGTTCTTCTGGAGCTCGCGCACCAAGTCCTCATGGTTGTGCGCGACGCTGACCGCCTCATCGGTCAGGACCGTCGAAGGGGTCCCCCACAACGCCGCGGCGCGCTCGGCATCGAATGATTCGAGCGCGGCGGCATATTCACTCAAGTAGCCATAGATTTCGGCGTTTTCGAAAGCCATGCCTCAACGCTAGTCTCCGAAGCGCCGCATGGCGCCGCGATCAGCGATCAAACCGCGCTTGACCGGTCTTGCTAAGGTGGCGGCATGTTCTTGTGAGTTCGTCTTCGCCTGCGCCCGCGGCGTGATTGCCCGGCAGGTCCCCAACTCATTTCCAAGGACACCCATGAACTCACTCATCTCCTCACCGCTGCTGCCAGGGGCTCATCTGCGCGTCGACGGTGTCTCGCTCGCCTTCGCCGACCGCCGGGTACTCACCGATGTTTCTTTCGTGGTCTCCGCCGGTGAACGGGTGGGCATCATCGGCGAGAATGGCTCGGGCAAGTCGACGCTGCTGCGGATCATCGCCGGGCTGCTGCCTCCCGATTCGGGTGCGGTGACGGTCAATGCCACTGCGGGGCTGACTCCGAGCATTGGGCTGCTCCACCAGGACGCGCCGTTCACCCCGGGCGATTCCATTGCACAAGCGCTGGAGTCCGCGGTCGCACCGGCGCGCGACGTCTTGGCGGCGATGGACCGTCACGCAGCGCAGATGGCTGCCGATCCGGACGACCACGATGCGGCCGCCCGCTACGCCCAGACATTGGACGACGCCGAGCGGCTCGAGGCTTGGGATGTCGACGCACGGATCGCTGCGATGCTTGCAGGCCTCGGCCTGGACGACCTGCCGACCGATCGCCTCACGAGCGAGATCTCCGGCGGCCAGCGCGCCAGGCTGTCGCTGGCCTGGCTGTTGTTGAGCGCCCCCGACGTGCTGCTTCTCGATGAGCCCACGAACCATCTGGACGATCACGCGACGGCCTATCTGCGCAGCATCCTGCTGGCGTGGCGCGGACCGGTGCTGTTCGCCAGTCATGATCGGGCTTTCCTGGACGAGACCGTCACCTCGCTGATCGATCTCGACCCGGCGCCGGTTCCGCATGCGGTCGCCGGACCGCTGACCGTCGATGGTCCGGGCTCCGGAATCGGCATCACCCGATTCACCGGCAGCTACAGCGACTATCTGGCCGCTCGCAACCAGGCCCGCATCAGGTGGGAGACGCAGTACCGCGATGAGCAGGCCGAGTTGAAGCGCCTGCGGGCGTCGGTACGCGACAACCACGTCGTCGGTCACGAGAACTGGAAGCCGCGCACCGAGGTGCGCGGCGCGGCGAAGTTCTATTCCGACCGCAACGCGGCCGTCGTTTCGCGGCGCGTCAATGATGCCCGCTCCCGGCTGGACGATCTCGAACAGCGCCAGATCCGTCGTCCACCTGCCGGGCTGCGATTCGGTGGCCTGACCGCAGGCCTCGAGCTGCGCAACCGGCGCGAGTTCAGCGGGCCGGTGCTGGCTGCCTCGGAGGTCGCAGTCTCAGGACGCCTGGAATCCGTCTCCCTGACCGTCAGCGCGACCGAGAAATGGCTGGTGACAGGGCCGAATGGTTCGGGCAAATCGACACTGCTAGAGGTTCTCGCCGGTCAACTGGACCCGACAGGGGGCAGCGTGAATGCTCCGGCCGGGCTGCGGATCGGGATGCTCAGCCAAGATGTCGACCTGCCCGATCCGTTCGAGCGGGGTGACCAGCGCAGCGTGCGCCAGGCCTATCAGGATCTGCTCGGTGCCGAACTGGCCGAGCAGGCGCCGCTGTCGAGATTCGGTTTGATTGCCGGACGCGACGAGAATCGTCCACTCCTGGCGTTGAGCCTCGGCCAACAACGCCGTCTGGCGCTCGCCGTGCTGCTGGCCGACCCACCGGACGTGCTGCTCCTGGACGAGCCGACGAACCACCTGTCACTTCTCTTGGTGACTGAGCTCGAGGCCGCCATCCCCGGCTATCCCGGTACGGTCGTGGTCGCCTCCCATGACCGCTGGCTGCGGCGGAACTGGACTGGTCAGCGGTTCGAGATGGCCGCCGATGGTGATTCACCCGTGTGATCGACGGCTGGTCAGCTCTGCCCCATCCGGCCGAAAGACGCGAGAACCAGCCGTTCGCTGCGCGCCAGGTAGGTCTCGAGTTCGGCCGCTGCCTCGGTCATCCTTCCCTGTTCCAACAGCACGGTGAGTTCTTCGTTCTGCTCGACGAAAGGTGCATGAAGGTGCTCGGCCGAATGCAACGACACGAAGGCAATCCGCAGCTCGGCCAAGACATTCTGGAAGAAGATGTTCAGCCTCGGGCTGTCGGCGAGGCTGACTAGAGCGGAATGAAACTCCATATTGGCCGTGCCGACGATCGTCCACTCCGGTATTTCCTGCGCCTGTTTGGCGCGCTCGACGGCATCGCGTGCGTCCGCGATCGCCGGGTGCTTGGGTAGCGCCTCGCGCACGGCCGCGACCTCGATGACCCGGCGTACCCGGAAGACGTCGAGGATGCTGGAGACCGACGGCACCCGGACGAACACACCGCGATTGGGAATGCGTTCCAACGTGCCCTCGTGAATGAGGATCCGGAAAGCCTCGCGCAGGGTGTTCCGCGAAACCTCCAGGTCTGAGGCCAGCGCGGCCTCCGAAAGCTGCTCACCCGGCACGGCAGCACCCGTGATCAGTCTCTCCCGCAAGACTCCCGCGATCCGTTCGGCAAGGTCGAGGCCGTCGCCTTCGGTGTCAGTCACAGCGCAAGTTTAGGGCGCCCGTCACTCTTGCGAGGTCGTACGAGACGTGCACCGTGATATGTGAACGTAACTCGATGGTTACATGAACAATCTTCTAACGATCGTTCGACACTTTTAGTGTGGTTCGCAGTTCAACCCGAAGGCCAGATCGCGGCGGAGTGGTGGTCACCTTCGGTCCACCTGTCCGATTCCCGGCCCGACCGGCAAGGAGCCACTATGACTGCAGAGTCAACGACCCGTCCCGCATCGCCGTCCGATTCTGAGGGCACTGACCTGAAGACCTTCGCCAAGAAACGCCGTTCGTCCCTCATCGGTGCCATCTTCCTCATGGCCACCAGCGCCATCGGCCCCGGCTTCATCACTCAGACCGCAACCTTCACCTCGAGGATGGGTGCCGCATTCGCCTTCGGGATTCTCGCCTCGGTGCTGATCGACTTCGCTATCCAGACCAATGTCTGGCGGATGATCACCCTGTCCGGAAAACGAGCCAGCGACCTCGCCAACGCGGCGCTGCCGGGTTCCGGTTACCTGCTCACTGTGCTGATCGTCTTCGGTGGGCTGGTGTTCAACATCGGCAACATCGCCGGTGCAGGCCTGGGCCTCAACTCACTGCTGGGCGTGGACGCGAAGATCGGTGGCCTGATCTCTGCATTCCTCGCCATCGCCATCTTCCTCTACAAGCGCGCCGGAGTGATCGTCGACCGGGTTGTCGTCTTTCTCGGTCTCCTGATGATCGGTCTGACGCTGTACGTCGCGATCGTCTCGAGCCCCCCTGTCGGCGAGGCGCTGCGCCAGACGATCTGGCCGGACGCCATCAACTTCGCCACTATCACCACGATCGTCGGCGGATCGGTCGGTGGCTACATCACCTACTCCGGCGCGCACAAGCTGCTCGACAGCGGAAACGCCGGCCCGGAACACATCAAACAGGTCACCCGATCGGCGCTGGCCGGCATCGCTGCCACCGGTGTCATGCGCTACGTACTGTTCCTCGCGATCCTCGGTGTGGTCTCCTCCGGCGTCGTCCTGGATACCTCCAGCAATGCTGCCAATCCGGCCGCTCAGGCATTCCACTACGCCGCGGGCGAACTGGGTCTGCGTGCATTCGGACTGGTGTTCTGGGCAGCAGCCATCACCAGCGTGATCGGGGCCGCCTTCACGTCGGTGTCCTTCATCACCGTCTTCAGCAAGACCGGAATGACGGAGCGTACCCGCAACTGGTGGACCGTCGGGTTCATCCTGGTCAGCCTCGCGGTGTACGTCACACTCGGGACTGCTCCGGCTGCGCTGCTGGTGTTCGCGGGCGGCTTCAACGGACTGGTACTGCCGATCGGCCTGACCCTGTTCATGTACATCGGCTGGTTCCACGCCAAGCAGTTGTTGGGCGGCCCCTACTCGCGGTTCCTGCTGGTGGTCGGAACACTCGCTACGGCGTTGTCGTGGTACATGGCAGTCGTATCGATCGTGCCGATCTTCCAGTTCCTCGGTAGGTGAGCACAGTCGTGAACGGGCTGACAACAGCGCTCAGCGCGTCGTCACCTCCGGAGCAGGCACGGCAGGCGTTCCGTTCGGGTCTGGTGCGCCCGACGGCGGGGCTGTCACAGGGATACGCGCAAGCCAACCTCATCACCCTGCCCCGTGCCGACGCCGCCGACTTTCAGGAGTTCGCACGACTCAACCCCAAGCCGTGCCCACTCCTCGACGTACTGGATGGCACCACCGAGCCGGCGATCGCGCCGGGAGCAGACCTGCGGGTCGATCTGCCGCTCTACCGGGTTTGGCGGGATGGCGAGTTGGTGGATGAGGTGAGCGATGCCACCGACGCCTGGGGCGATCCTGCCGCGCTGGTGAGCTTCGTCATCGGGTGCAGCTTCACCTTCGAATGGGCGCTGCTGGACGAGGGTATTCCGGTGCGCCACATCACCGCCGACCGCAACGTCCCCATGTACCGGACGAACGTGTCATGCGTGGGCGCCGGCGCATTCTCGAGTCCGCTGGTCGTGTCGATGCGGGGCATACCTGCCGAGATGGTGGACGCGGCCGTCGAGGTCAGTGGACGATATCCGCTGGTTCATGGCGCGCCGGTGCAGGTAGGAGACCCGGAGAAGCTGGGAATCACCGATCTCCAGCATCCTGACTACGGAGACGCGCCGATCCTCGAGGCTGGTGACGTCCCCGTCTTCTGGGCGTGCGGTGTTACCCCGCAGGCCGCTGTCGTCGCCTCCCGGCCGCGTTTTGCGATTACCCACGCGCCCGGACATATGTTCATCTCTGACGTCCCGAACGATCGGTACCTGGTGGTGTGAATGGCCGCTGTCTTGTTCGAGCGATCCTGCCGCGGGACTGCCACTACGAGAAGGAGAACAAGCTCATGACCGAATCATCCGCACGTGTCGATCTCAACAGCGACGTGGGTGAAAGCTTCGGGCGTTGGACGATCGATGACGCCGCGATGCTCACCACGGTCTCGAGCGCGAACATCGCCTGCGGTTTCCATGCCGGCGACCCGTCGAGCATCCGCAGATCGCTGACGGTGGCCGCCGCCAATGGCGTCACCGTCGGCGCGCACGTCGGCTATCGCGACCTTGTCGGTTTTGGCCGCCGCGACCTGGATGTCGACACGCCGGATCTGATTGCCGACATCATCTATCAGATCGGGGCCCTCCAGGCGCTGGCCATCGGGGCTGGCACCCGGGTCAGCTACGTCAAACCGCATGGGGCGCTGTACAACCGTATCGTCCATGACGAGCGGCAGGCCGGTGCCGTGGTCACCGCAATCACCGAGGTTGACCCTTCCATGGTCCTGCTCGGCCTGCCGGGATCGGCCGTCCTCGGACTCGCAGAACGGGCCGGCGTGCCAACCGCCACCGAGGCGTTCGCCGATCGGGCGTACACCCCCCAGGGGGAGCTTGTTTCCCGCCGCATAGAGGGCTCTGTACTGCGAGATCCCGAATTGATCGCCAACCGGATTGTCCGGCTGGTCGAGGCCGGGACGATCACAGCCATCGACGGCACCGAAGTCCGGCTGCACGCGGATTCGATTTGCGTCCATGGCGACTCCGACGGTGCAGTCGAGGCGGCACGCGCATTGCGGGCTCGCCTCACCGCGGCCGGTGTCCAGATCGCCTCCTTCGCAGGCGTCTGACATGACTGAGCTGCGTTCCACACCCCGAATCCTGCCGGTCGGCGAGCAAGCACTACTCGTCGAGCTCGCGGATCTGGCGACGACGCTCGGCTTCTTCGACAGTCTTCGGGCAGCGGAGCTGGATGGCATCGTCGAAGCAGTGCCCGCGGCGCGCACTGTACTGGTGAAGTACGCCCCGGGCACCGTCTCGTACGGCGAGCTGGCAGATCGACTGGCCACGCTGGACGTGAGTGACGGGACTTCGTCCAGCGGGCAGCTGGTGGAGATCCCCGTCCACTACGATGGCGCCGACCTCAGTGAGGTCGCCGACCTTCTTGGCATCACTACTGCTGAGCTGATCCGGCGTCACTGTGAATCGGACTATCGCGTGGCGTTCGGGGGGTTTGCACCCGGATTCGCCTACCTGGCCGGTGGCGACCCATTGCTGGACGTGCCCCGTCGCGCGACACCGCGCACCCGGATCCCGGCCGGTGCGGTCGGTCTGGCCGGCACCTTCTCCGGCGTCTATCCGCGGGAGAGCCCGGGCGGCTGGCAGCTTATCGGTCGCACCGATGTCGTGATGTGGGATCTCGATCGCACACCGCCGGCGACCCTGCAACCCGGTGATCGAGTGAGGTTCGTCGATGCCGGCCCAGCAAGAGTCAATGGTGTGCCCGTCAGTACCTCGACCGTCATCCGGGCCAACTCCGGTTGCGCCGAGCGTGCGGTCGAGGTACTGCGTCCTGGCGCACAGGCTGTGCTGCAGGACGAGGGCCGGGTCGGCGTTGCAGGTCTGGGTGTCACCGGATCGGGTGCGCTGGATCGCCCCGCGCTCCACACGTCGAACGGACTGGTTGGCAACTCCCCTGGTGAAGCGGCAATCGAGTTCGCTCAGGGTGGCGAGATCGAGGCACATGGCGAGATCGTGCTGGCCGTTGCGGGCGCATGTGGCGAGCTTCGCATCACCCGGCGCAGCGGCCGTGTCGACTCGGCCGCAGGACTCTCGCCGATAGCGCTCGGCAGCGGGGAGCGCCTCGCTATCGTCCCCGCTCGCGGCGGCCTGCGCAACTATCTCGCGGTTCGTGGGGGGTTCGACGTGCCGCTCGTCCTGGGCAGCCGCGCGACCGACACCTTGTCTGGCATCGGCACACCCCCGTTGACCGCCGGATCGATGCTTGATGTCCGGACGATAGGCGCTGTCCCCTTTCCCCCGGTCAGAGCCCCCGAGCCATGGCCGAGCGAACACGTCTTTGCCGACGTGGTCGAGCTCCCGGTCGTGCTGGGCCCCCGGGACGACTGGTTCACCCAGCAAGCCCTCGGCACCTTGTTCACCCAGCTCTGGGGGGTGACGCGGCAATCGAATCGCGTCGGGCTCAGACTGCACGGTGACCTGCCGCTGGAACGGTCAATCACCGACGAACTACCCAGCGAAGGCGTTGTCCCAGGTGCCTTACAGGTGCCGGCCAGTGGGCAGCCCGTGCTCTTCCTCGCCGATCACCCGGTGACCGGCGGATACCCTGTGATTGCCGTGCTGACCACGCGGGCGCTCGCAGTCGCGGCCCAGCTGACGCCCGGCATCTCGGTGCGTTTCACTGCGGCGGATAGCTCATTGACTCCGCTTGCCGTCCATACCCCGACCTCTTTGGAGCTGCCATGAACCGGATCCTGATCGCCAATCGTGGTGAGATCGCCGTTCGCATCGTGCGTGCCTGCCACGACTCCGGCCGCGTCGCGATCGCGGTCTACGCCGACTCCGACGCTGATGCCGAGTTCGTGCGGCTGGCCGACGAGGCTTGGGCCCTTGAGGGCTCCACTGCAGCCCAGACCTATCTTGATATCGCCAAGCTGATCGGGATAGCTCGCCGTGCGGGAGCCGACGCCGTGCACCCGGGCTACGGGTTCCTCGCCGAGAACGCGGACTTTGCTCGCGCAGTGCTCGACGCCGGACTGATCTGGATCGGTCCGCCGCCCGAAGTCATTGACCTGCTTGGTGACAAGGTCGCCGCCCGGGCTCTTGCCCAGCAAGTCGGAGCGCCGCTCGTGCCGGGCACTCCTGGGCCCATCCCCGGTCCGCACGAGGCCGCAGCTTTCGCGGCCCGAAACGGCCTTCCGATAGCGATCAAGGCAGCCCACGGCGGCGGTGGCCGGGGTCTGCGGGTGGTATGGCGCGCCGAAGATGTCGTTGAGCAGTACGAAGCCGCGGTCCGCGAAGCCACCCAGGCCTTCGGATCCGGCGAATGCTACGTGGAGCGCTATCTCGACCGCCCGCGCCATGTGGAGGTCCAGATTCTCGGCGACTCGGCCGGCACGGTTGTCCCGGTCGGGACCCGCGACTGTAGCCTTCAACGCCGCAGCCAGAAACTCGTGGAGGAAGCACCCGCTCCCTTCCTCACTGCGGACCAGCATGCGTTGATCACCGGCGCGGCTCGTGACATCTGCGCGGCCGCCGGCTATGTCGGAGCGGGAACTGTCGAGTTTCTGCTGGCCGCCGACGGGACGATTTCGTTTCTGGAGGTAAACACCCGGCTCCAGGTGGAGCACCCGGTCACGGAGGAGACCACAGGGATCGATCTGGTGTTGGAACAGTTCCGGCTCGCCGAGGGCGGCCGGCTCGACCCGGCACCGCCTCCCGTACACGGGCATGCGATCGAGTTCCGGATCAATGCCGAGGATCCTTCCCGGGGGTTCCTGCCCGTTGCCGGCGCGCTGACTGACTTCCGGCCTCCGGCGGGACCGGGTGTACGGCTGGACTCCGGCGTGTCGTCCGGCTCAGTGGTGCCTGCTGCGTTCGACTCCCTGCTTGCCAAGCTGGTGGTGTGGGGGCCCACCCGCGACGCCGCGCTTGCCCGCGCCCGTCGTGCCCTGGACGAGTTCGACATCGGCGGGCTGCCGACCGTGCTGCCGTTCGACCGGGACGTGGTGGTCGATCCGGCCTTCACCGGCGAACCGTTCGGCGTCCACACCCGCTGGATCGAGACCGACTATGTGACCCGGGCCGAGCCGGAGCCGCTACCTGAGCCTCCGCTTGGCCTCGATGTGGTGCGCACGTGGGTAGAACTCGACGGCCGACGAGTGCAACTCGGTATCCCGGCGGGCATCCTCGCGGTAGGCTCGCTCGCCGCGTCGGGCGTGACCGAGAATGCAGACGTGACACCGACGGCCCCTGCCATCCCAGAAGGGGCGGTCGTGTCGCCGATCACCGGCAGCGTGGTGCGCTGGCTCGCCTCGGACGGAAGCACCGTCGCCGAGGGTGAGGCCACCGTGGTGGTCGAGGCCATGAAGATGGAGACCACCGTGGTCGCGCCCCGGCCCGGCACTCTGACCGTCACGGCCGCAGAAGGGGACGCGGTTGACGCGGGGGCTGTTCTCGGGCTGGTTGGCTGATCTCCTATCCTGGTGCAGTCGTGGTCGCCCATGATCGCTGGCTGCGCCGCAACTGGAGTGGCTGGCGGGCGTGAGCTGTCACCTACTTGACCCACCAGGCGTTGCAGGTCTTGCCTTCCTGAAAGCGATGCGCAACGCAACCGAGATCAAACCACCTGTTGGTCCGTGGACGAACTCAACGGAAGTCCCGCGAATGGTGCGCCACATCGATCGTCAGCGGCTCCAGACGATCGGCCAGCAGATTGACGATTCCTTCCGGTGAACGCTCCAGTTTGCCGCGCACGATCAGCGCGGCCGACGATCGGGCCACCCGCCGGTACCGCTTCCACAGGCCCGCTGAGCAGACCACATTGATCAACCCGAACTCGTCCTCCAGATTCACGAACGTGATACCCGAGGCAGTCGACGGTCGCTGCCGGTGGGTCACCAGACCTGCCGCGCTCACCCGGCGTCCGGCCTCGAAGGTGCGCAACTCGGCCGATGTCAGCACCCCGCGCGCGGCCAGGCTTCCGCGAATATGAGCGATGGCATGATCGTCGACCGACACCCCGGTCGACGACAGATCGTCCGCCAACCGCTCCAGCCCGGTCTGCTCAGCGAACAACGGCGGCTGCAGCGCGACGATGGTCCCCGGCAGCGTCTCGGCTTGATCGAGTGCCGCTGTACCCGCCCGCCACAAGGCCTGCCGCCGAGTCAACCCGAGGCAATCGAATGCCCCTGCCGTGGCCAGCGCCGACAACTGTGTCTCGGTCACACCGGTGCGACGAACAAGATCCTCCATCGAGCGATACTGCCCACCCGTCTCGCGTTCAGCGACGATCCGGGCGGCCACATCCTTCCCGATGCCGTGTACCCCGGCCAGCCCCAACCGCACCACAAACCTGCCATCCCGGCGATGCCTCGCCCCCTCATCAGGTGCAGCCGGATCGAACTCGCCCACCGACGGCTGGTACCGCTCACAGCACGCATCCATGCCGGTCGGCCCGCCCGATCCCGGGTCCAGCAGCTCCACGCCCGCATCGACGCCCGAATGCTGCAAGTCGGGACGACGCACCTCGACCCCATGCCGGCGGGCGTCTGCCGTCAACGTCTCAGCTGAATAAAAACCCATCGGCTGAGCCCGCAACAGCCCGGCCAGAAAAGCAGCCGGGTAATGCAATTTGATCCACGAACTCGCGTAAACCAGCAGCGCAAAGCTCAGCGAATGCGATTCGGCGAAACCGAAATTGGCGAAGGCCTGGATCTGCCGGTAGATGATATCGGCCTTCTCCCCCACCAGCCCATTGCGCTCCATTCCCGCATACAGCCGCTCCCGCACCGACTCGATCCGCTCCAGGCCGCGCTTCGAACCCATCGCCCGGCGCAGCAGATCGGCGTCCTCCCCCGAGCACTCCCCGACCGCCATCGCCATCTGCATCAGCTGCTCCTGAAAAACCGGGACCCCCAACGTGCGAGCCAGCACCGGCTCCAGCTTCGGATGCAGATAACTCACCGGCTCGGCCCCGAGCTTGCGGCGGACGAACGGATGCACCGCACCACCTTGGATCGGGCCAGGCCGGATCAGCGCGATCTGGATCGCCAGATCGTAGAACTTGCGCGGCTGCAGTCTCGGCAGCAGGCCCATCTGAGCACGGGATTCGACTTGGAAAACCCCGATCGAATCGGCCCGGCACAACATGTCGTAGACCGCTTTCTCCTCCTTCGGCAAGGTGGCGAGTTCCCACGTCTCGCCGGTGGAAGCCCGGATCAGGTCGAAACAGTGCTGCAGGGCCGCCAGCATGCCCAACCCCAGCAGATCGAACTTCACCAACCCCATCCAGGCGGCATCGTCCTTATCCCACTGGATCACCGTGCGACCAGGCATCCGGGCATGCTCGATCGGCACCACCTCGCCCACCGGGCGCTCGGTCAGCACCATCCCGCCGGAGTGGATACCGAGATGACGCGGTGCCTTCAGCAGTTGATTCGCCAACTCGGCCACCTGCGGTGGAATGTCATTGCTGCCATCGGCACCGATCGGGCCACCCCAGCGTTCGATATCGCGGGAGAATGCGTCTTGTTGGCCCGGCGAGTAGCCGAGAGCCTTGGCGATATCGCGCACCGCATTCTTCGGCCGGTACTGAATGACATTGCAGACCTGGGCGGCACGCTCGCGCCCGTATCTTTCGAAAACCCATTGGATGATCTCCTCTCGGCGGTCGGAATCAAAATCGACATCGATATCGGGTTCTTCTTCACGCAGCGACGACAAGAACCGTTCGAACGGCAGTCTGTAGAAAATCGCATCGACCGCGGTGATGTCGAGCAGGTAGCAGACCGCCGAGTTGGCCGCCGACCCCCGGCCCTGGCATAAAATCCCCCGGCGCCGGGCCTCGGCAACAATGTCATGGACGATCAGGAAGTAGCCCGGAAAATCCTTGGCCTCGATGACATCCAGCTCATGCTCGATGCGTGAGCGTCCGGACTCGTCGAGATCGGGATACTTGCGCGGCACCGCCTGCCAGACCAGCCGGCGCAGCCACGACATCGGCGTGTGGCCATCGGGCACCTCTTGTTTGGGTAGCGCCGGTTTTGCCCTCCGCAACGGAAACGCCAGGTCGTCGGCCAGCTCGACCGTGCGCTCGACAGCACCCGGGTAACGAGCGAACAGCGCCTGCATCTCAGCCCCCGAACGCAGGAACGCGGTCCCGGCGGCGGGCAGCCAGCCGTCCAGCTCATCGAGGCTGCGGTTGGCCCGCACCGCAGCCACCGCCTGAGCGAGCAGATGCCGGACGGGGGCGGCATAGTGCACATTGCCGGTCGCGATGACCGGCAGCTCGGCCTGCGCGGCGAGCGTGGCGAGCGCGTCATTGTGGGTCGAATCCAGCGGACCGCCGTGATCGGTCAGCTCGACATAGACCCGATCGCGGCCGAACCGCTCCACCAGATCTGCCAGCTCCCGCGACGCCTCCCGATGGCCGCCGGCGCGCAGTGCCTGACGGATCGTTCCCTTGCGGCATCCGGTGAGAATCACCCAATCGCCTCCGGCTTGGTCGCTCAGACCATCGAGATCGTAGACCGGCCGGCCCTTCTCCTGCCCAGCCAACTGGGCGGCCGTGAGAGCACCGGCCAGCCGGTGATAGCCCGCCTCGCCACGAGCCAGCACCAGCAGATGAGATCCGACCGGATCGGGGACGCCCTTTTGAGGCGCCGGCAAGTCCAGCGAAAGCTCCGCTCCGAAAACCGTCTTCACGCTGGTCGCCTCGGCTGCCTCCGCGAACCGGACGATGCCATAGAGCCCGTCGTGATCGGTCAGCGCCAGCCCGTGCAGACCGAGCCGCTCCGCCTCCTCGACCAGTTCGACAGGACCGGATGCGCCGTCCAGAAATGAGAAGGACGAATGGGCGTGCAGTTCGGCGTATGGCACGACGTGGGCGGGACGCACAATCGGTGGCGCCTGGTAGGGCGCCCGCTTCCACGAAAAAGGCGCCTCCTGTTCGGCCGGCGGCTTACGGCCGGTCAGTGTGCCTTCCAGCTGACGCCATGGGATGGGCGGATTGTGGTAGCCCATGGGTGTACCTCCTTTCTGGCCTCAGTCGTACCGTCCCTCAGCCCACCAGCCCTGATCGTCGAGCATCAGCAACCAGGCGCCGCCGGTGACGTCTGCTACCTGGAAACGGCAGCCCTTGGTTGCCTGTGCAGCGTCCCAGCCCCGTTCGCTGACCGGCCACGGACCAGCCCAGCTGGCCAGCTGCAGGTGAGCGGCTCCCACACTCAGCTGGGCCGGGATACCGGTCAGCAGCAACCGGTCATCGACACCGACCCGCACGCCGTCGGCGTCGGTCACCTCGACCCGGCGACGCTGCGGAAAGACGGTGGCCGGCAGCGGATCGGGCAATCGTCCCGGCCAGGGACGATCAGCTGGGTGACGCAACACCGCCCGGTCACCCCACGGCACCATCAGCTGCCGTTCGGCCAGCCCGCGTCCACCACCGATGGCCGGGGTGACCACCGCCTCGTGACCCAGCATCGACTGCACCCGGGAGAGCACGTGATGCACCTTCTCGTCGGTGCCGGAGCCGAACAGGCCGGGGGCATGATGGGCGATCGCATCGGTCGCTACCGGCTCGAGACGTACCCGCACCAGCCCGCTGCCGATCGCGTTACCTGCCGCCGCCTGCAACTGCCAGCGCACCCGATCGACCACCGCCGCCGCATCGAAACAGCCCGGATGCAACCAGACCCGCTCGACATGCTCGCCCTGCTCGGCCCGCAGGATGACCCGCAGCTCGGTGCAGACCAACTGCTGAGCAGCCAGCCCGGCGACGAAATCCTCAGCGGTGGCCTGCACACTGAACGCGACCTGTTCAGCCAATGCCAGCGGCGGATCGAAGTCGATCTGACGGTCGAACTCGGGCGGCAGCCTGCGTGGAACCACCTCGCGGGGATCTCGTCCGCACGCCAGCGCATGCAACCGGACGCCACGGTCGCCGAAGCGATCGCGGACATCGCCGACGCTCATCGCCGCGAAGTCTCCCAAAGTGTGCATCCCCAGCCTGGGCAGCAGCTCGCTCAGCTCCGCATCGCCCAGCCGGTTCACCGGGAGCGGCGCCAGATAACCGGCCGCAGCACCGGGTGGTACCACCAGAATCGGATCGGCGTGAACAGCCGCCTGTTCGGCGGTGAACAGACCGTCGGCTATTCCTGCCCGGCTGCCGGCAACACCCAACTCGGAGATCTGGGCGAGGATCGCCTCAGCAGCCGCGGCCTCGCCACCGTAGTAGCGGGCCGGGCCCCTCGTCCGCATTGCTACCAGCCCGGGACGCACCACCTGTATTTTCGGCACGATCTGCTCGATCGTGACCACCAGTGGGGTAAACATCTGCTCGTCACGTCGGGGATCGGCCGGCACCACGGTCAGCTGTGGGCAGCGGGCCTGCGCCTCGCGGCGCCGCTGACCACAACGCACGCCTTCGGCACGCGCGGCCGGCGAGCAGGCGGTGATCCGGTTGGCCTCGATCACCGCCACCGGCCCGGTCTGCGGCTGATCTTCGGCCAGCCACCAGGCATTCACCGGCCAATCCGGAAACCAGGCGGCCAGACACCTAACCGGCGCAAGAGTGGTAGTCATCAGCCCACCGCCCGCAACGTCGACCGTGGCTGGGTCTGTTCTGCCATCGTCTCGCCGGCATCGGCAGACAGCCGTCCGGTGCTGTCGGGCAGCATCAGCCGGGCGGTGCGGGAGATGCCGGAATGCCGGTTGGTGGCATTCACCAGCACCTCGCGCGAGTCCAGATAGCCGTGACCGGAACCCAGCCCCGACCAGTGCGCCTCGGCGATGCCGAGTTTCGCGGTGACCCGCGGCCAGTCACCGCAGACCAGCAGCACCGACGAGCGCTCTCTCAGACGGGCAGCCAGCCGCGCGGCATCCGCGTCGCGCACCTGAGCTGGTGGCCGCACGGCCACCAGCGGCAGGGCCTCGGCCAGCGCCGCGACCACCGACAGCCAGCGCTCCCCCGGCTGCGACACCAGGACGAGTCGCTCCAGCACGACTCCGGCGCTACCGGCCGCTTCGGCTCCCAGCTCCGGGATACCGACCACCCCACACCATGAGCCCGCCTGGGAAGGCTCGGCCAGCAACGCCAGCAGCAGGGCCCCGCCGCTGACCGAGTAGGCCGCTCCGGGCTGCAGGCCACCGTCCAGCAGCCCGGCCAGCGCCGGATGCACCGGTACCAGGTGACGCACCCGCGGCCCGGCATCGGCCTGGCTGCGCAGGCGCTGCAGCAGATCCCCATGCGGGGTCGCTGTGGCTGCGGCGGTGTTTACTAGCACCCTTCTACTATCGAACACCAGTTCGAATCAGTCAAGAGGCTGGCGGCCCAACTCGAGGTGATGAGTTAGCGAGGACGCACCGAGAACGCGTAATCGGCGGTGCTGGTCGAGGTGACCATCGGCGGATGGATATCGCGCATCTCGAAGATCATCCGGCGCCGGATCAGCCATCCGATCGCGACCGTTGCGCAGGCCAGGATCCCGGCCAGCACGCCCACACTCCCCCAGTAGACCGCGGGATTCCCACCGGAGATCGCCACGCGGAAGGCATCCACCGAATAGCGCATCGGCGAGATCACGGCGAGTCCCTGATAGAACGCGTTCAGCATGGATACCGGGAACGTGCCGCCACAGGCCGGCAGCTGCACGATCAGCGCAACCAGGAAGACCGCCGTTTGCGGGGAGCCGAGCAGGACGCGCAGCGCATAGGCAAGCGACGTGAAGCACAAGGACGCCACGACCAGCAGCAGCAGATACAGCCATGGATGTACCGGATCCAGGCCGAGAAGCACCCACACGCCGAAGCCGAGGATCATCGCCGAGGCCACGGCGACCACCGCCACCGGACCGCAGCCGAAAAGTGTCGTCCGTAGGAAGGATGCCCGGCCGGTCAATGCCCGCCCGGAGATCGTGCGGATGACCAGGAACATCGAGACCGTGGCCATCCACAGTGCGATGGAGAAGAACATCGGGGCCAGACCACGCCCGTAGTACTTCGCGTCGTGGTACACGACCTGTTCGATATCGACCGGCGAAGCCATCACCGAGGACAGCGTCTCCTGTTGGTTCTCACTCAGCGAGGGAATCTGGCTCACCCCGGCGCTGAGGCCCTCGGCCAATTCGTGGGCTCCGCTGGACAGTTGCGGCATCGCCGTGTTCAGCTGACCGAGCGCATTGGTGAGTTGCACCACGCCGCTGATCAGCTTCGGAGCCTGCGCCATGACATCGCTCGCCGTGGCGCGCAGGGCCGAGACCCCGGCGTAGAGCTGGGCCGTGGCACCATCGGCCTGAGTCATACCTGTCTCGATCTTGGAGACGCCGGTCTGAAGCTGGGCCGTCGCATTGTTCAAGGTGTCGGAAGCCGACTGAGCAGCGTTCGCGGCGGCTTGGAGCAACGTCGGATCGAGATTTGCCTTCAGGCCGGCGATCAACGTCGCCTGTGCGGTCGCCTTCGAATGGATCTCGGCATGCAGAATCGTCGCACTCGCAAGTTGTGAAACCAAGTCCTGATAGTTCGGGTCGGTCGCCAATTCGGGATGGCTGACCAGCAATCTCTGCGCCGCCACCGTGGCACCGGAAAGATCGCCGCTCAGTTCGGTGACCAGCCCACCATTCTCGCCGGCCACCAAAGCGGCATTGATATCTCCCAGTTCTACGGCATCGCCTTGCATATTTGGCAGCTGATTCTGAAAGAAGTCGTTGATCGGCGCCAGCGAACTTTCCACATTGGATGCGCCGTTGATCACGGTATTACTGACTCCGGCCAGATCGCCGGCGCCATCGCGCATGGTGCCGACCGCCCCGGCCATCGTCTGCATGCTGGCATCGACATCATCGAGTCCCGAATTCAAGGCGTCCAATTGAGCCTGCATTCCGGACGTATCGATGCTTGTCACGGCATCATTGAGCTGACTCACCCCGGTGGCTGCCTGGGCCAGTCCGCTGTCGAGCTGGGCAGCTCCGGTCGATGCCGTCGTCAGTTGCTCCCGGATCTGCTCGATGCTCACGAACAACGCCTTGAAATAGGCCTCCGAAACGGTCGAGTCGAGAGTCCTGGACAAGGCATCGTCCGCCTTGCTGGTGAGCGTGCCGATGATGAAGCCATTCGCGTCATCGCGATAAAGCGTCAGGCTGGCTCGAACCGCGTCGTAGGATCCGGCACTCACCAGATTGGACGAGAAGTCCTCCGGAACCTCGATGATCATGTAATAATCACCGTCGGACAGACCTTGTTGTGCTTTCGCGTCGTCGCCCCCGAGAAACTGCCAGTCGAATGTCGGCTCTTCGCGGAGACCATCTTCGAACATCTGGCCGGCGGCGATGGTACGGCCCTGGAATTCGACCGGCTTGTCATGATTGACGACCGCCACCTGGACTTCATCGATGTTCGCGTACAGGTTCCAGTTGGCGTGCAGGTAGATGCATCCGTACAGAAAAGGGATGAGCAGGACGAAGATGAGCGCGAGTCTCGACTTGCCCTTGAAGCGGCGGAATTCGTACTGGAGCAGGCGCGATGCCGGTTGGACGCTCATTTCAGTTCTCACCTGTTCTTGTGACGATGACGGTGCCGGTGTCGGTGTCCAGCAATGGATCTGCCGATATCACCGGATCGGTATCCACGACGGTCATCTCGGCCGGTTCATGGTCGGTATAGGCATGCACATAAGAACGCCGGCGCGAGGCGAGCCGCACGCGCAGCACACCCTTCGGGACGGTATCGCCATTGATGGCCGTACAGACTATTGCGGCCCCGTTGAATTGGGCGAGTTTGATGAGGTACTGATACATGGCGACCTGGTCGGCATGCGGAACTGCGGCGTCCACGTCGTCGACGACGATCACACGTGCCGGACGCAGCGCCACAAGCGCCGTTGCGCCGACAATCCTGGTGACCGGATCCAACTGCTCGATCTCTGCGCCGCGTTCGATGCGGAAACCGAGTATCTCCTCCATCTGGGCGGCGCGGCGTTCGGCCTCGGCCAAGGAAATGCCGTCAAGGTAGGCGCGCTCAGAAATGGATTCGGTCACAGTGAGGCGATCTTCGGGCAGTACATAGTTTCCGAGCCGGGCTACAGCAGTGTTCTGTATCGCCTCGTAGGGTCTGGCCAGCGCATCGATGCCGCAGATCGTGAGGTCTCCGGTCGCGCCGCGGAATCGTCCGGAAAGAGTCAGCAGGAATGCCGACTTCCCGGAACCTTCATCACCTGTCACGATGCACAACTCGCCGGGATACAGGTCGAGATCGACCGGGCCGAAGACTGTTCCTTCCGGTCCCGACGCCATCAGGCTACGGGCGGAAAGGACCGGTTCCCCGTCAGGAATAGCCGGAACTCGGACCTTGCCGGAATTATCGACAGAACCGCCTAAATGCCAGCGCATTGTGCATCATCTCCTCGCCGGATCCCCAACAGCCAGACCTAAGCCTAACGCGCGCAGCACGCCGCACCTCGACGACTCCGCCGAGAGGTGGTGACCCGGGCGGCGCCGGCCGCCTCCCCGACCCGGACGCCGGTCCGCCGTACCGGGAAGCGACCACCGCAGAGCTCGAGAGACCCCCGGGGCGCCTCGACTGATCGCCGAGATCTGCGTCGATAACCCGGCTCGGCAATCCAGACAATTACCTTCTCAATCTCCGCGGAATCAACTACCCTCGGAGGTGCCCGTGGGAGGGAAACAATGACAGATCTGGAACAAGAACGATGGAACTTGGACCAGGTTCAGCGGATGACCGCAGACTATTCCGAAGCGACGGGACTCGCTTCGGTAATCGTGGAGGCGCGCGGGGTACCAGTGGCGGCACCCTGCGCATTCACCGAGTTCTGCCAGGCCATGCGCTCGGATCCGGTGCGAGCCAAGCTTTGTGAGAGCTGTGACGCTCATGGCGGACTGCAGTCTCTGATCGAACAGTCGCCGCGCATCTATCGATGTCATGCCGGCCTGATCGACTTCAGTGTGCCGATGATGGAAGGAGACAAGTATCTGGGAGCGATCGCTTCGGGTCAGGTGCGTCAGACCGACGACGCCGATCAACCGCAGTATCTGACCACCGGTAGCACCTGGCAGGACGATCCACGCCTGGTCGAGCTGTACAACCAGGTTCCCGTCTATTCACGCCGACGCATCATTGCGGCATCGGAGACGCTGCTCGGGCTGAGCAAGTCCGCCGGACTGGTCAACAAGTGCCCGATCTTCAATCTGCCGACCAGGTCGGGCTCTCGTGCCGCCGAGACGGTGCACCCGGAGCGCACTCAACCGCAATTCCAGTTGCTGACCCAGATCGTTTCAGCAGATGACGAATCCGGCTCCCGAACCGTCTCCGAGCACCACGCTGCGCTGCGCGATGCGCTCACCGCGGAGAACCTGGACGAAGCATTCATCCAAGGCATGCGTCCGGCAGTATCAGCTATCGTCAGCGCAAGCGTCTATCGCGGGGCACAAAACCTCTGACGAGGACGTTAGCAATGCGGTCTTTGCGGCGCTATTACGTCGCCGGTACGAGAGTGATTCGTACCCCTTTCAGGCGTATATCTGTTAACCCGTGAAGGGCGGGCTCGTCGATCGAAGCCGGACGCGCCCAAATCGTGTCCGAGAATCGCAGATTTGTATCACTGCCTCGTCCGGCCGGCCGACGTGCGACTGGGATACTGCAGAACACGGCGCTCGGCCGTAGGTTTGTACCCATGAAGAGGACTCCTCGCGACATCGAATGCTGGCTGACCGACAAAGATGGCGTACTGCTCCAAGGCGACGTCCCCCTCCCGGGTGCCTCCGATCTGATCAACTGCTGGGTTGACACCTCGCGCCGCTTCCTGATGCTGACCAACGACTCGAGCTACACCGCCCGGGATCTTTCGGCCCGTCTCGAGCAGGCTGGGCTGATCGTCCCCGAGGAGAATCTGTGGACCTCGGCACTTGCGACCGCCGACTTCCTGGCCGGCCAGCATCCCGGAGCACGGCTCTATGTCGTCGGCGAGGTCGGCCTGACCACGGCCCTGCACGATGCCGGCTTCGTCATGGTCGAGGAGGATCCCGACTACGTCGTGGTCGGCGAGACCCGCACGTACTCCTTCGAGGCGATCACCATGGCGATCAATCACATCATCGGCGGTGCCCGCTTCATCGCAACGAACCCCGACACGCTCGGCACCAGCCCGACGGGCGTGCTGCCCGCCACCGGTTCGGTCATCGCCCTCATCACGGCGGCGACAAATCGTCGTCCCTATGTCGTCGGCAAGCCCAATCCGATGATGTTCCGCAGTGCGATGAACCGCATCAAGGCGCACAGCGAAACCACGGCCATGATCGGCGATCGTATGGATACCGACATCGTTGCCGGCATCGAGGCAGGGTTGTTCACCGTGCTCGTCCTCACCGGCATCACCGGACGCAAGGACCTGGAGCGTTTCCCCTATCGTCCGAACCTGGTGGTGGAGTCGGCGGCAGCACTACGCAAGATGCTGTGAACCGGCGAACGGGCCATCCCATGGCAGCGCATGTCACGCGTAGGAGCGGATCTGGTCCGCTTCACTGGTGATCGTCGCCTCATCGATCAGGCCTGAGCTCTTGACGACCTCCACCCAGCGATCGAGACTACTCGTCAAGGCCCCGGAATCGATCAGAGCCGACTGAAGATCGCTGGCAGCCTGAGTCTTGAGCGCCGTCCACTCCTCGTTGGCTTCGAAAGCAGTCACTAACGGGTTGTTACCACCCATGCCGCCAGGCATGCCACCGCCCCAAGCGCCGCCTGAAGATTGCATGTCGCTCGGCATGCCACTGGGCATCTGCCCAGCCGGCATGCCGTTGCCCTGCCCACCCGGCATACCACCGCTTTGCCAATCGCTCGGCATGTCTGAGGGCCGCATGCCGCTCGGCATGCCACTAGGCATCCCCGAAGACGTTCCGCCCATGCCGCCCGGTGACCCACCGAAGGCGAGATTGTGGTCCCATGCGACGACAGTGAACTTCTGGGTCGTCGAATCCCAGAAGAGGTACGAGTTGTTACCGGGACCGTCAATGTCGTCGGAGTTATTGACGAGTTCCTCAAACGCCAGGTAGGTCGCGAATGAGTCGATGTCGAGCAGGTTCGGCAGCTGCGCTGCGATCTCCTCCTCGGTTCCGTTGTTCACCAGGTCGAGGAGTTGAACCAGTGGAGCATAGTCATCGGGACCCGCTTCGATGTCGAACGAATCCGAATAGTCTGCATCAGAGCCAAGCCAGCTCCAACTACCGTCCGCTTCTGCCTTGTAGAGGACCGAGTCACTGCCTGCATCCGGGAAGTTGTCGGCAACCCAGCTCTCATCCAGGTTCTGCACGACGAGTCTGAGTTGGGCGTCGCTGCCGTTCACCGAGAAGGACGATTCGACGGCCTGTTCACTGGCCAGGCCGGCCGTGCCCAGCAGATCCAGAGCAACCGCCTCGTTGAGGGATGTCTCAGTCGAGTTCGCCCGCACCGTGAAATCGGTGTAACCGTCCAGATTTGCACCACTCACGTATTTGTCGAGTTTGATACGCCAGGGCAGGTCCTGCGGCGCCGATTCGGTAGTCACTCCTCTCAACGACGAGTTGCCCTTGAGTTTGATGCCGACATTCTCGAAGACCGTGCCGTCCATCGTGACAGTCGCAGAGACCCAATCCTTGTCGCCGCTGTCCATGTACGTCTGCAGCATTAATGTCAAATCGTCCTGACCCACATCAATGATCACCTCATGGGCCTCGGACGAATCGAAGATGCTTCCGCTGGCCACCGTGCCCGTGCCGGCCAGCTCTGAGGCGTCACCTGACGCCGAGCCAGCTGACGAACACCCCACTAAACCGAGCAATACCGCGACTCCGAGCGCCAGCACGGACGTCCACCAACGTCGAATCACCATTAGTCAAGCATCAGACGCCATGCTGTGCTGTCTCTGGCGCCAATCTGTGTGACAGCTGGGTTTTCCGCCGTCAGACCCACCCGTGTTTGATCTTGCTCTGTTGTTCCTGCGACTTGAAGAGATTGAACCGTGGCAAGAACTTGTCCCAGTCGATCGCATGCGAGTCCAGTTCGGGCCCATCGATGCAGGCGTGCTTGCGGATCAGCTTGCCGTCGATCAGCACCGGGACCATGCAGGCCCCGCACATGCCGGTGGCATCCACCATGATCGAGTTCAGCGAGGCGACCGTCTTGGCTCCGTAGGGCTTCGTCAGATCCGAGACCGAGCGCATCATCATCGGCGGACCGATGGTGGTGACCTCGGCGATCGGGCGTCCCTCGCCGCGCTGGTTTGCGTCGAGCAGATCTTTGAGCGGCACGGTCACGAACCCCTCGATGCCGAACGAGCCGTCGTTGCTGGTGTAGATCACCTCGAGTTGATCGCCGAACTCGGCCTGCAGTTCGTCCACCCGTTCGCCCTCGCCCACCCAGAACAGCAGGTCGGCGCTGCGGAATCCCGCGATCAGCGTGACGTGATTGCCCAGCTGCAGGTTCGCTCGTGCGATCGGGTAGACCGGCGGCAGTCCGACACCGCCGGCGGTGAAGACCACGGTCTGATCGTCGGCGATCTTGTGCAGTTCACTGGGCTGGCCCAGCGGGCCGGCGATGCCTTCGAGACGGTCCCCCACCTTCATCGCGTTGATCATCTTCGAGGTGGTGCCCATGCCCTGGACGACGAGCACGATCGTGCCGGCCTCGGCGTCCCAGTCGGCCAGTGTGAGCGGCACCAGCTCTCCCTGTGGCTCGGCGAGCACCCGCACGAATTGGCCGGCCTGCGCATTCTTGGCGATGACCGGAGCATTGACGGTCAGCTCGATGATGTTCGGCTGCAGTTCGCGGCGCTCGATGATGGTGTTCGGGGCGCTGGCCAGATCGGTGAAGCGTTTTGCCCCGGCCACCATCTCGATGATCTGCGCGGCAGGCAGCAGCGACGCCTCCCTGATCTCCCGGGCTGCGGCCTGGCCGTCCCCGGCGGCCTTGACTGCCGTCGATCCGCCACGTGCTGCGTCACCACCGGAGTAGACGCCGCCGATCGAGGTTGCCTGGCTGCCTTCGGTGAGTTCCAGGGCACCAGCAGTGGTCACCGTCAGCTCGGGTTCGGAATCGCGAATGATCGGGTTCGCCGAGTTGCCGAGCGCCATGATGACCAGGTCGACGTCCACCGTCTCGCTGGTGCCGGTGGCCATCGGCCGACGACGCCCGGACGCGTCCGGGGCCCCCAGCTCCATGACCTCGAGCACGGCCGAATTCACGAAGCCGGTCCGGTCGTCGCCGCGGAACTCGCTGGGTGAGCGCAGGGTGGCCAGTTCGATGCCTTCTTCCAGCGCATGCGCCAGCTCCTCGACACGGGCCGGCATCTCCTGGCGGGTGCGGCGGTAGACGATGGTCACCTTGCCGCCGAGTCGGCGCGCGGTACGGGCCGCGTCCATCGCCGTGTTCCCGCCGCCGATGATCATGATCTTCTTGCCGCGGCATTCGGGCAACGGAGTCTCATGGTCGGGTCGGTGACCCTGCATGAGGTTGACCCGGGTCAAGAACTCGTTGGCGCTCATCACATTGAGCAGGTGTTCGCCGGGCACGTTCATGAAGCGCGGCAGGCCGGCGCCCGAGCCCACGAAGATGTGCGAGAAGCCGGCCTCCTTCAGTTCGGCCAGGGTCGCGGTCTTGCCGACCACGAAGTTGGTGACGAAGCGGCCGCCCAGTGCGGTGATCTTCTCCACCACATCGTCGATCAGTGAGTTCGGCAGCCGGAACTCCGGGATGCCGTAACGCAAGACACCACCCAGCCGGTGGAAGGACTCGAAGATGGTCACCGGGTGACCTTCGGCCGCCAGTAGGAACGCATTGATCAGCCCGGACGGCCCCGAGCCGACCACCGCGACCGGCGGCTTGGTGGCCACCTGCCATGGGTCGGGCACGTTCGCGTAGCGCGCGATGTTGCCGTCCGGATCGACGACCCGGTCGCGCTGCGGCAGGAACCACTCGAGCTGGCCGATCTCGATCGGACGCCCCGAATGCGCGCAGACGGACTGGCACTGCAGTTCCTGCGGGCAGACCCGCCCGGTGACGTTCGGCAGCGGGTTGATCGACTCGATCAGATCGAGAGCCTCGCGGAAATGGCCGGTACCCAGCAGCTGCATCATGTCGGGAATGTGCACCTGAACCGGGCAGCCGCCGCGCGGCTCCTTGCGTCCGGCCAGCAGCTCGCCGAGCTGGCAGGGCTTGTCGGCGCACTGCTTGTCGCGCAATGCCTCCAGCCAGACCAGCAGATCGACCTCACGCTGGGTGTAGCCGATGTTCATGTAGCCGAGGTAGCCCTGGTTGACCAGTTCGAAGTCTTCGCTGCGCTGCTCGGGGGTGCGGATATACGGCGGAATCGAGGAGCCGGCCGGCCAGTTGACCGACAGCCCCTTGAACACCGGGTAGCGCTCCGAAAGGTAGCTGTCGAGCGCGCGGATGAACTTGCGCTTGGCTCCCAGCGGCAGATTCCAGACGAAACGCATCAGCACCAGGGATGCGTCGTTGCCCAGCAGCAGTTTCTGCCACAGGGCCGTGGTGAATTCCTCGGACAGCTCCGGCTGGCGGAACTCGGCGGCGATCGCCCCCATCCCGTCGGAGATGAACATGTCGCGGAAGGCGCGCGGATTGGTCTGCAACCGGCGCCCGAGCAGATCGATCTGACGCCGGTAGGTCTCCACCGCCTCCGAGCGGGCCAGCTCCTCGACCTCGGTCGCGGTCTGAGCGAGCGCCTGGGACGCCGAAAGATAGCGGGTCAGATCATCGTGGCTTGTCGTGGTCATGGCCGCCTCCTCAGTGAATGATTTCGGCATCACAGTTGGCAACGACCTTGGCGATCCGCCGCCGAAGATCGTCGGTGGGTTCCACCTTGTCGACGGCTCCGGCGATCAGCCGCGCGGCATCGCGGGTCTGACCGTCCACGATCACCTTGGTGCGTTCGAACAGTTCCGGCAATTCCTGCCAGCAGTTCTTGCAGTCGGTGCACTTGGCGATGTCGTCGGCGTCGAGCCGGACGATGGGCAGGCCGGTCTCGGCAGGAGCGGCAGCCGCTGCCGGAGCCGGTCCACCGAATCCACCGAAGCCGCCACCAAAGGTGGTGACCGGCTGGGCTGCGGTCGAGGCGGCGAGTTCGCTCATCGCGCGGGCGATCTCGTCCATGGACGACTCGCGGGCGGCCATCGCACCGTCATAACGCGACTGCAGATCGTCCAGATCGGACTTGTGCAAGGCCTTGAGCCGCTCGATGTCGACTCCGGCCAGGTACTGCAGCAGTTGCCAGTTGCGGCGACGACCTTCGACCATCGCGACGATCGTCTGGCTGACCTTGATCTTCACCAGCCGGTCGGCGCCGTCGGTGGACCAGATGAACGGCACATGCGTGGCACGGTCGGCCTCGGGCAGATCGATGTAGTCCTCGACGGGCACGGCAATGGCGTCCTGATCGATCTGCAGCTTGCTGAACTGCTTCTTGAAACGGACCTCGCCCATGGCGAACTGCGCCGGGGTCAACGGGAATTCCTTGAGTCGCAGCTCACCGGTCTCGTCCACGAATTCGATGGTGTGGGTCGTCCACAGTTTGCCAGGATCGGGGTTACCGTCCAGATCGAACCAGTCCCGCAGATTGTCGCCCTTGCGGGGATCGTGCACGAAGACCGGAGCCATCCGGGAGGCGACGGCCATCCGCCCGCGTTCGTTGGCCATGTTGTCGGCGATGCCGTTCTCACCCTGGCACGGTGTGTAGACGTCGATCAGGGCTGCACCGTCGCTGAAGTTCAGCATGTCCATGGCCGCGCGCAGGAAGTGTCCCTGCATGGCGGTCGCCGTGGCGGCCACATAGGTGTTCGGATGGAACGCCGCCAGAATCGCCAGCTCCTTGCGGTCCTCGGTCTTGCCGGTGGCAGTCGCGCCGACCCGCGCCAGATCGGCGTCCTGGCCGATGAAGCTGGCGGTGGACGCCTGGCCCCCAGTGTTGGAGTAGCCGCCGGTGTCGAGCACCATCATCTTGATCGGAGTGCTCGAGGTGAGGATGCGCGAGAGCGCACCGAAACCGATGTCGTAGTTGGCGCCGTCGCCACCGATGGTGAGCACGGTCGGCAGGTATGCCAGTTCTTCATCGGTGAACTCCGACCAATCCAGGGTGGCCAGTTCGCGGTCGTGGACGGCCGGATCGTAGGCATCCTCGAGTTCCAGACGCGCTACCCGGACGGCCTTGACCAGATCGGCCGCCTTGGCGGCGAGCCCCTCGTAGATGCCCTTGGCCAGGGCTTGAGCGTCCTGGAAGAGGCTGTTCACCCACGGATCGGTGAAGGCGTTGTAAGGCATGGTGGAGGCATACACGCTGGAGCAGCCGGTCGAGTTGGCGACCACTGTAGTGGCGGGCGCCTTGCCGATCGGGCCGCCCTCGAGCAGGTACAGGCCCTTCTCGAGTTCGGCGATGGTGGCCTCCAGCCGGGCCTTCCGCTCGGGCGTGATGTCCACGGCGTCGTCGAGTGTCGCCGACACTGCGTCGACGAGCGCCGTCAGCAGGATCCGCTGTTCGGACTGGCGTTTGGCGCCCAAGGCGTGGCTGGTGGCCATCACCATGCGGGTGCTGGTGACCTCACCGCAGCCGCGGCATCCGCCATGGCCGCCGGTCACCGCGTAGTAGTTCGCCCGATCGAGGAACAGCCGCTTGGTGTCGCCACCGGGATCCACGGCCCCGGCGGTGAACCGCGCGGGAGTGTTCGGGGTCCGCGACAAGAACTCGAAGCCGCTTTCCAGCTTCTCCTCGATCTCGGGGGTCTGGTCGAAGGCGGTCAGTGCGCCGGGACCACACACGTCGACGCATTCCAGACAGCCGGTGCACTTCCAGGGATCGATGGTCACCGAGTACAGACCGCCGTTGCCCGGGGTTTCGCGTTCGATGGCATCGAAGAAGGGACGGGTCCGTGCCACCGGGAAGCCGCGCAGCACCTCGACGCACGCCCCGAAGTTGCGGCGCAGGTACGACCCGGAGGTGGCGGGCACCAGCTCGTCGGCTGCCTTGGCGACCAGGTCGGCCAGCGGGCCGGCGTCCTTGTCCGCGCGGTAGTACTCACGCACCCGAGAAGCGATGCCGTAGATGTGATCGCGCATGGCGGCCCGTTGCGGCTGGTTCACCTCGATCATCTCGACCGCGGCCGCGATGAGCGTATGGATCTCGTGTACGGCATTGGGGATCGCGGCGTCCGGGCAGGCCAGCGTGCACTCCATACAGCCCGTGCACAGCGAGGCATCGAAGATCGGCACGGTGCGCCGGAACATGCCCTTGTCCTTGCCGGCGGCGGTACCCGATGGCACGAACAGCCCGGAACCCGGGAAGACCGGCGCACGACCCACCGTTCCGTCACGGAACGGCTTGCCCATGATCCGCTCGTAGTAGTCCGCATCGAACAGATTGGAGGCAGCGCATGGGCTTGGGCACATCGCCGACGACAATGCCAGCCCCCGCGAGTTCACCGGCGCCGACTCCGCATCGATCGTCAGGTAGGCAGGCTCGTCATACGGCACCGGAATGACAGCGGTCAGACCGTCTTCGATCACCGCCATATTGGACGACACGATCGCGGTCCCCTTGCGTCCGAACTTCTTGGAGATCTGCAGGTAGACCTTCTCGCGCAGCGCGTCGAGCGAGGTGTCCTGGACGATGCGGTCGACACCACCGACGACCGCGCCGATGAACGCGATGCCCATCATGCGGGTCTGCAGCTCGGGGGTGGGCGCATGCTCGGCGGCCACCGAGAACGCGTCGATGATCAAGAACTTGATGTGCTTGTCGCGGATCGTCCGACGAGCCTTCGCTGGCAGTGCCCGCCAGGCCTGCTCGGGGCTCAGATTCGACTGCAGGATCAAGGTACCGCCAGGCACCAGGCCCTTCAGTGGGTCGGTGTGCTGAAAGACCTTGTGATCGGGCGAGAGCACAACCTCGACGTCTTCGAGTTCAGCGTTGGTGATGAGCACCGGCTCGGGGCTCAGCGTGATGTAGTAGTTCGTCGGCGCGCCGGACTTCTCCGAGCCGTACTTCGGAGCCGACTTGGAATTGAGGCCGAGTGCCCCGGCCAGGATGTCGGTCATCAGCTTGCCGGTCGCGATCGTGCCGTAGCCGCCCACCGAGTGGAAGCGGATCCGCAGCGCGGTGTCGGGAAGCAGCTTCGGGTTCTCACCGACCGGCAGCGCCATCAGCGTGGTTTCCGGGTAGGCCGCGGCCAACTTGGCCTCCAACTCGCTGTACGTGCGATCCGAAGCATCGCTGAAGAAGGTCGATCCCAGGTAGACCAGCGGGGAGGCGTTCTCTCCGGCCATGTTCTCGGCTGTCGCGATCAGATCACGCGGCTGCAGATCGTGACCGCCCAGACCGAAGATCGCGCTCGTCATCGCCGGAATCTCGGCGACGGGCTCGATACCCGGGAAACGCCCCGGATGAGCGGCATTGGCCGCACCCCGGAAGATCGCCTGGTTGACGAACTGGGTGAGGGCCATCTGATCGGAGCGCTCCATGACCGTGACGGCCTTCTTGCCGCGCAGCGCCGCGACGACCTCGGCCTCGGGGAACGGCTGCAGCAGCTTGACGGCCACCAGACCGACCTTGATCCCGCGGCTGCGCAGGTAGGGCATGACCGCCCGGATGTCATCGCAGACCGAACCGAGCCCGACGAATACGTAGTCGGCGTCATCGACGTCATAGGTGATGACCGGCGAGTACTGGCGACCGGTCAGTTCGGAGTACTCGTCCATCGCCTGACGGGCGAGCCTGGGGACCTCGGCCGCGAAATGCGTCCGGTGGTCGGCGATGCCGGCCTGGAAGTCCGGCTGGTTCTGCACCGGTCCGGTCAGGCCGGGATTCGTCGGATCCACCAGCGCCGGTACCGCCTGCCGGGTGCCCTTCTGCCAGGCGCCCAGCCATTGGCGGCGCCACTGGGAAGCCAGGTCGTCGGGGACGAAACGCAGCGTCTCCTCGACGAGGTGGCCCTCGTTGTCGGCCTCGACGGCGTCGGCGTGTCCCGCCAGCCAATGGCGGATCTCGTCCAGTTCGCGCAACCCGAACTCCGCCGCTTTGCGGTCGACCCAGCGGCCGAGCTGCCACACGCGGCCCTTGGCTCCGTAGACGATCTCCTGAGCCACACTCGGACAGGCGATCCGGCCCTGCGGATCGCCGAGATATTCCTTCAACAGCGCGGGTTCGGGCAGCCTTGCCTCGGACAGCATGTGGCTGGTGGCGAATCCGTCCATCGCGTTGGCGACCGGGATCAGGGTGAGGGCCGAGGTGCGGTAGCTGATCGCGGCGAGATCGGCGGCTTCTTGCGGATTCGCGCCGAAGAAGACCGTGTACCCCGACGGCAGCAGCGCATAGATGTCGTCATGACCGGCCATCACGTTCAGCGAGTGCTTCGACACCACGCGAGCCGCGACCTGCAGGACGAAGCCGCCCACCTTCTTGCCGACGGTGACGAAGTGTGACTCCATCGCATAGAGGATGCCCTGGCTCGATGACGCATTCGACACGTACTGACCGCCGGTCAGTGCCGCGCCGAGCGCGCCCGACTGAGCCGAATGCTCACCTTCGGGCTCGAAGAAGAACGGATGCTTGCCCCAGACGTTCAGCTGACCCTCGGCACGGGCGGCCTCGTAGATCTCGCTGATCTCGGTCGACGGGGTGATCGGATAGCCGATGACTCCCCCGCAGACATGCTTCATGACGTGCGCCACGGCGCCGTTGCCGTTGATCACCACCGGCTTGCCGGGGTATTTCGCCTCGCCCGGCTTGTCCGCGTGTGATTCGAGAGCTACGTCCTGGGTCGCGCTGTCAGTCATGCTGCGTTTCCTCGCCTGTCGTGCGGTCGAAGATGGCATCTGCTGCCCGCTGCAGCCGGTGATGCCATCGGCCACGATCACTCATACGGTGCCCCGCCTGCGCCCTTGTCTGGAGGCGTGATCGTGGTTCAAAGAAGAATAGCCGCCGGATCATTTTGCCCGCGCAGTGGGGTAGGCCCTTTTCTTTGTTGTTCGATGCTCTGGCCTCACCGAGATGGAGACCGCACCATCTACCCTGGTGACCATGGCCGAGTGGGTAGCCCTACTGCGGGGTGTCAATGTGGGCGGAATCACCGTCCGTTCGGTGGATCTGAAGGCCTTGTTCACCGATCTCGGGTTCACTGAGGTGCGCACCGTGCTGGCGTCCGGCAATGTCGTCTTCAGCGCTGAAGGCGATCGTGCACGGCTCAAGTCCGGCATCGAGACGGCGCTGCGCGAGCGGTTCGGTTACGACGCCTGGATCGTCCTGGTCAGCCGCGAGGAGGTGGCCGCGGCGGTGGCCGGTTTCCCCTTCGACGCCTCCGACCCCGGACGGCAGCCCTGGGTGATCTTCTGTTCCGAGGAGGCGGTGCGGCGCGAGCTTCTCGATGGCGCATCCGACTTCGATCCACTCACGGATCCAGTGGCCGAAGGCGACAAGGTGATCTACTGGAACCCGGTCACCGGCGCCACTACCTCCACAACGTTCGCAAAACTGCTGGCCAAACCCCGCTACAAGGCGACCACGACGAACCGCAACCTGCGAACACTGCAGAAGATCATCGGGTGATCCCGGGGGATGCGCCGCCGCCGGCGGGCATTCCAGGAGTTGCCCTTCCAACCAGTAGGCTCGATCAATGCCCACCACCCGAATCTCCGGCGTCGCAACCCACCTGCCAGAACGTACCCAGGACACCGCCGACACCGAGGTCGAACTGCGACAGCGAAATGGGCATCTGCGGCTCGCGACGGGGCTCATCTCGCGCCTGACCGGCGTCCAGCGGGTTCATGTACGTCCGGAGGGCTGGCAGGCGTCCGATCTGGCAGTCGCTGCGGCGCGGAAGCTGATCGACGAGCAGCCCGGCGACATCGATCTGCTGATGTTCGCCAGCGCCAGCCAGGATCTCATCGAGCCCGCCACTAGCCACATCGTCAGCGCGAAGCTCGGATTGAGTGCGCCGGTCTTCGATGTGAAGAACGCCTGCAATTCGGTCATCAATGCCCTGCAGATCGCCGACGCATTGATTCGAGCCGGTAGCCATCGGCGCATTCTCGTCGTCAGCGGGGAGGCACCCACCTCGGCGGTCCGCTGGCAGCTGCGTGACCGGGCACAATTCGTCCGTTCGTTTCCCGGTTATTCGATGAGTGACGGTGGCGCGGCAGTGCTTCTCGAGGCCGACGAGTCTTGTCAGCGGGGCATTCAGGCCGCTACGTTTCACGCGCTTTCCCGGCATTGGAATATCGGCACACTGCCCGGCGGCGGCACCGTTGCTGCCCACGATCCGGATATGACCTATTTCGATATGGACGGCAGCAGTCTGCAGCGGGCATTTCTGGAACTTGGACCCGAGCCGATCACCACCTTTCTGAGACAGCAGCGGCGCAGGCCGACCGACTTCGATTTCGTCGCCATCCATCAGGTCTCGGTGCCTTTCCTGCCGCCCATCCTGGAGCGTCTGGGAGTGCCCGCCGACCGGACCATCGTCACTGTCGCGGACCACGGCAACCTCGCCTCGGTCACCCTCCCCCTGCAGTTGGAGCTCGCCCGGCGGCGCGGCATGATCGGGCCGGGCAGCCTGGTGCTGTTGATCGGCCTCGCCGGGGGAATCAGCCTCGGCTTGATGGCGGTGCGGCTGTGAGCCGCCGGCTCGCGGTGGTCGTTCCCGTCTACAACGAGGCATCCGGGATCGCGGCCACCTTGGAGGCGCTGGCGGGCCAGGACGATGCCGACTTCGACGCCGTCTTCGTCGACAACGCCTCGACCGATGACTCGGTGCAGCTGATGGAGACGTTCATTCGCCGTCACGGCCTGACGCGCTGGCGGATCGTCCACGAGCCGCTCAAGGGCACCGGAGCCGCCGCCGATACCGGCATGCGCGAGGCCATCGCCGGTGGGGCGCAGCTGCTGGCCCGCACCGATGCCGATTGCCTGCCGCGCCACGACTGGACGGCTGCCGTCCGGCGTGCGTTGACTCCATCACACGAAGGCGGACTGGGACTGGCGCTGGTCGGCGGTGAACTCGTGCCCCGCCGGGACGAGGGCCTCGGATGGCCGACCAGAGCAGCCTTGCGTGGCGCGGTGCATCTGGCCGAGGCATTCGGGCGGATTCGTCCCGGCAACCGCGACCCCGCCTACCGAGGCCCCTACATGATGGCGGCCGGCTGCAATGTCGGCATCACCAGCCGGCTGTATGAGCAGGCCGGCGGCTTTCCCCGGACCCGCATCGAGCAGTTGCACGAAGACCGCGCGCTGGTCAACGCCGTGCGGCGATTGACCAGGGATTATCAGCGCCGATCCGATGTGGTGGTGTATGCCTCCAGCCGCCGGGCGCAGGCCTGGGGGCTCGCGAACACGCTGCTGTGGTATAAGGATCACGCCTATTGTCCCCCCGAAGTCGACATTCGCGACCCAGCATTGGCGCAGCGTCCAGCACGCACCTCGATCGCATTGGCCGCACGCCATGAGCGGCGGCTGCTGCTCGCGGCGCATCCACTGGCCTTCCCGTTCATCGATGCGATCGGCGGCCCGGTGCGCCGGGTGCCGGGTCTGGGCGTGGTGGTGAAGGATGCCGACCTGATGCGTGCGGTGCTGATGGATTCGGACAGCTTCGGCAAGAGTGGTCCGGGTTCACCCGGCGACCTGTGGACTCCCGTGCTCGGGCCGCGCGTCCTGATGAACATGGACGGCGCCGATCACTTGGAGCTGCGCCGCAAGCTCGCCCCACTGTTCTCCCCCGGTTCGGTGCGCGACCTGGTCGCCGATTCGCTGGGGCCGGCCACCCAGCGGCTGAGCGAGCGGCTGCGGCGAGGAGAAGAAGTCGATCTGGTCAGCCATGCCCAGCACGCGGCGAGTGCCGTGATCAGCCGGCTGGTCGGGCTGCCACCCGGGGTCATCGACGCCGGCTTCTTCGCGCGTTCGTCGACGGTCACCGGGTTCGTCTCACTGGCGCGCCCGAGTCTGACACCGCGCCAGATCACCCGCGCCCGCAAGGTCATGCACGAGTTGGACGAGCACGCCGCCGCAGCGTACGCCGGGGACGAATCGACCGTCCCGGGACGCATGCGCGCCCTCGGACTCACTCAGGCCGAAGCGCTGGGAGCGGTCGGAGCATTCGTGCTGACCGGCACCGAGACCCTCGTTTCATTCATCCCCCGGCTCGCCGCGATCCTCGTCGACACCGGCTGGCACGCCCGGTTGAGCGCCGAACCGAAGCTGGTGGACGCTGCAGTTGCCGAGGCGCTGCGGGTGACGACCCCGAGTCCGGTGATGTTGCGCTCGGTGGAACGACCCACCCGCATCGGCACGGTCGAGGTCACACCGGGCGAGCGCATCATCCTCGGCACCTACTGGGCCAACCGGGCGCTCGGCGAATTCGACCCCGAAACCAACCCGGCGGCTCAGCTCAGGCAGTTGTGGTTCGGTGCCGGCGTGCATTTCTGTCTAGGCGCTCCCCTGGCGATGGCTCAGATCAACCTGGTGCTCGGCGCTGTGCTGGCCGCCAGGAATCTGCGGATCGTCGAACGCCAGGCGTCACGTGGGGTGCTGATCCCGTCGTACCGGCGTCTCGTGCTGCGGGGTTCGTCGTGACCGATCTGGTGACCGCCGTGCTGGCCTCGGCCGACAGCCGCGCCGAGCAACCCGCCCTGACATCGGGTCGCACGACCCTCGGTTATGCCGAACTGGCACGGCGCATCCGATCGACGGCATCGGGGCTGCGGGCCGAAGGGCTGCAGCCCGGTGACCGCGTGCTGTTCTCCGTGCGTCCTGGGCCGCAAGCCGTCATCTTGGCACTGGGGATCGTGCTCGCCGGCGGAGTCGTGGTCTTCGCCGATCCGGGAGCAGGCGAGGCGCTCTTCCGCTCGCGTGCGCGACTGGCCGCCCCGCGCTGGGTGGCGGCCGAATCGCTGCTCTATCTGGCCTCCAGCGCGCCACTGCGCCGATTCGCCCGGCGGCGCGGACTGGAGCTCGCGCCGTATGCCCGGCTCGTACCGCAGGCCCGCCATCTTCGGGCGGGCGGCTGGTTGCCCGGTACACCTCGCCGCGCCGTGCCCGTGTCACGACTGGCCGGGCACCGGCATGAACCTGACGGTCGGCCGGTTTCGGTCGACCTGGACGACGAGGCCCTGATCGTCTTCACCAGCGGGACGACCAGCACGCCGCGGGGCGTCGTCCACTCGCGGGGCTCACTGGGGGCCGGACTGACGGATTTCGCCGACGGCGTGGGCATGCGGCCGGGCCAGCGGGTGCTCACCGACCAGCTGATGGTGGGCGTGCCGGCACTCATCGCGGGCGCGCACTGGACGATCCCACCGCCGGGCGCCAACGCCGGCGCGCGTCCCGAGCACTACCTGCGGCTGCTGCGCGATACCGAACTGATCTTCGTGGTGCCCGCGGTGATGGATTCGATGCTGCGCGCGCTGGATGATTCGGCCCGGCTGCGCCCGGCCGGCCTGGAGACCATCGTGATGGGTGGTGCACCCGTATTGGGTCCGCTGTTGGAGCGGGTGCACGCGCGCTTTCCGGACGCCGCCATACGCGCCGTCTACGGGATGACCGAGATCCTTCCGGTGGCGATCGCCGACGGAGTTGCGAAACTCCGGGCGGGCACCGACCCGGCCGGTGGGGACCGGCTCGGACGCCTTGTGCCGAGTGTCACGGCCCGGATCGATGACGGCGAACTCGTGCTGAGCGGGCCCGGGTTGGCCCGTGGTTACCTCGCCGATCTTCCCGAGAACCCGCTCGGCGAACTGCACACCGGCGACCTGGCCCGTATCGACGGCGACCAACTCGTCTCGCTCGGACGCAAGAAGGACATGTTCATCAGGGGCAGGCAGAACATCTATCCGGGACTCTACGAGCCACTGGTGGCCGGGCTCGCCGGTGTGGCCGAGGCGGCCCTGATCGGGCTACCCGATGAGATCGGCGATGATCGGATCGTGCTCGTCGTCGTGCCCGAGCACGCTGCCGGGGTGGGTCTGGCCACCGACCATCGGCTGGCCCGTGAGGTGACCCGGAGACTGCCCGGCCTGCTGGACGCCGGCGCGGTGCCCGATCTGGTACTCACGATCGACGATCTGCCCCGCTCGGGACGTGGCCGCAAGCTCGACCGCAAGGCCTTGGCCGGTCAGGTCGCTGCCTATCTGAGGGACGCGCGATGAGGATCGCGGTCACCGGGGCAAGCGGATTCGTGGGTGGCGCGCTGGCCACGGCGCTGGCAGACGACGGTCACCAGGTCACCGGATTCGGACGCCGCCCGCACGGCTGGCAGCACCCACGCGGGAACTACGTCATCTGGGATCTCGACTCCGCGGCCCCTGATGAGGCGCACCACATCGATGCGGTGGTGCACTGCGCGGCACTGGCCGACGACTGGGCGCCGCGGGATGCCGCGATGCGCTCGAATCTCGGTGGCACGCGCAGGGTGCTGGAGACGTTCGCGGGTTGCCGGTTCGTGCATATGTCGACATCGAGTGTCTACGACGCCTTCCGGCCGAGTGTCATGGCCAGGGAGAACGAACCGGCGCCGCACCGGCATCTCAGCAGCTATCCGGAATCCAAGGCAGCCGCCGAGAGGCTCCTGGCCGGCACGGACGCGGTGATTCTGCGTCCGCATGCGGTCTACGGGCCCGGCGACACGACGCTGCTGCCCCGCCTGTTGCAGTCGGTGCGCCATGGTCGCCTGGTCCTGCCGGCGGGTGCGCAGGTGCGGCATTCGCTCACCCACATCGACAATCTGACCCAGGCGGTGCGGTGCGCGCTGGACCCCGACGGCCCGTCGGGAGTCTTCAACATCGCGGACGCCGAGCCCGTGTACCTTGCCGAGGTCATCACCGAGTTCTTGGCCCGCGCCGATCTGCCGGCGCGGATCATCGCCATACCATTCTCAGCTGCCTGGCAGGCCGCCCGGTTCGCCGAGTTGAGGGCGGCGCTTCGGCATACCCGGCCGCGACTGACCAGATATGCGGTGAGCCAACTCGGCGTCGAACGCACCTTCGACATCGCCGCTGCGCGCCGCCAGTTGGGATACCGCCCGTTCACCACGACACTGAGCGGCGCCGAGGCCTGGTAGCCGAAGACGCACGCGCCGGCAGAGCCGCCAACTTTTTCGTCCGGATCACTTGAATCCGAACCCCCTACATGGTTACCTAGTGAAGTAGGTAACCAATTAACCAGGGAGGCCGGCATGATCGAGGAAGGACGGCCCCTGTTCGTGCAGATCGCCGAGGACATCGAGAACTCGATCATCGACGGCAGCCTCGCCGAGGACGCGCAGGCACCTTCGACCAACGAGCTCGCAGCCTTCTACCGGATCAATCCAGCCACCGCAGCCAAGGGGATCACCATGCTCACCGACAAGGGAGTGCTGTACAAGCGCCGCGGTATCGGCATGTTCATCGCGCCGGGCGCCCGCGATCTACTGCTCGGCGAGCGGCGTGCCGCCTTCGCGACGCGGTATCTCGACCCACTGATTGCCGAAGCCCGCACGCTCGGGCTCGGCCCCGACGACATCGCCCGGCTCCTCCAGGAACGGGCCGCCACCACCATGGAAGGAACGTCACGATGACAACAGTGATCGAGGTGAAGAACCTCACCAAGCGCTACAAGGAGACGCTCGCGGTCGACAACGTGAGCTTCACCATCGAAAAGGATGCCATCTACGGTCTGCTCGGCCGAAACGGCGCCGGCAAGACGACCATCATGTCGATCCTCACTGCGCAGAACTTCGCCACCAGCGGTGACGTCCGGATCTTCGGCGAGGACCCCTACGAGAACCCCCGAGTTCTGGGCCGGATGTGCTTCGTGCGCGAGGGCCAGAAGTATCCGGACGAGGCCACGGCCATGCATGCCTTCCGGATCGCCGGCCTGTTCTACCCGAATTGGGACCAGGCATTCGCGGACGACCTGGTCGCGGACTTCCAGCTGCCCACCAAGACCCGAATCAAGAAGCTCTCACGCGGACAGCTGTCCGCTGTCGGAGTCATCCTGGGCTTGGCCTCACGCGCGGAGATCACCTTCTTCGACGAGCCCTATCTGGGCCTGGATGCGGTCGCGCGGCAGATCTTCTACGACCGGCTCCTGGAGGACTATGTCGAGCATCCGCGCACCATCATCTTGTCCAGCCACCTGATCGACGAGGTGTCCAATCTTCTCGAACATGTGATCGTGATCGACAAGGGGCGCATCGTGATGGACGAGGAGACCGATGCGGTGCGCGATCGCGCCGCGACTATCGTCGGGGACTCCGCGGCGGTGGAGGCCTTCGTCACCGGCCGTCAGGTCATCCACCGGCAGAGCCTGGGCAGAGTCACCAGCGTCACGGTGCTCGGCCGGCTCACCGACGCGGACCGGGCCCAGCTCGCCGCCGCAGGCCTGGACGCCACCCCGGTCTCGTTGCAGCAGCTCATCGTCCGCACTTCTCAGAGCACCGCCAGCAAGGAAGGAGCGCTGCTATGAATCGCGTCATCAATGTCGTCCGGATGCAGTTGGTCAACCGTCAGGCCTATGTCTGGGTGCCGGTGATCGTGCTGACCGGCTCACTCGGGTTGACCCTGGCCATCTACTCGATCATCGCCGGCAGTGGCGTCCAGGGTCCGTTCTACGGCGGCGGAGCACAGGCACCGCTGTGGTGCTTGCTGGCGGTCGGTGTGCAAGCACTGACGCTGTCCTTCCCCTTCTCGCAAGCGCTGAGCGTCACGCGCAAGGAGTTCTATCTCGGCACCTTGCTGTCCGCAGCACTGACCGCGATGATCCTGGCCGCGATATTCGTGGTGGGAGGACTGATCGAGCGCATCACCGACGGCTGGGGGCTCAATGGCTACTTCTTCTACCTGCCCTGGGTCTGGGAGCACGGTCCCGCTGCCGCGGCACTGGTCTTCTTCGCGTTGGCTTTCGGCTTCTTCGTCCTCGGCTTCTGGGCCGCGACCGTGTACAAGCGCTGGGGCACCGTGGTGCTGACCGCCGCGCTGGTGATCCCCGGCCTGATGCTCGTCGCAGCGCTGTGGTTCATCGGGCGCGCGAATGCGTGGGTGCAGGTGGGTAGGTGGTTCGCTTCACAGACCGCTCCCGGATGGGCCCTGTGGGGCCTGCTGGCCACCGCTGTTCTGGCCGGCATCTCCTACTTGATTCTGCGCCGCCTGGTCCCGTGATCGCGCACTCCACAACCACGACGCAACCAGTGCGGTCCACAGGGCCGCGCTGACCAGATAGATCCGCTGAGCCAGGCCGAACAGGCCAACCCCATCACCCACCAGGACGAGCACGCTGGTGAGGACGATCAGCCACGCGGCCAGCCGGGGCCACCACCCGGGCTGGCCGCGTCCGCATGCTCGTGCGGCGGCAGGAGTGATCAAGATGGCGGCAACCGGCAGGACGAGAAATGCCAGATTGCCGAGCAGGTTGTGCATCAGGCCTGTCGTCGTCGCGCCACCGGCATCGATCGGGAAAAAGGATTGGGCGAGCTTCGCGAGCCCGAAGACGGCCAGCAGGCCGGCCCCCACCCGGGCGGAGACCGTGACGGTGATCCGCCAGACCGCAACTGCCAGCGAGACAGCACCCAGGCCCACGGCCGCGGAGGTCACCGACGACATCGCGCCGGCCTTGCCGTGGACGTACTCGCTGGTTGCGCTGGTCAGAGGATCAATCTCCGGCTGGATCAGATGGAAGCCCGCGAGTACCACAAGATCCAATCCGGCGCAGGCCAAGGTGATGGCCGCCAGCACACGGGTCGACCGGGACACCACTGCAGACTTTGACATTCGGATCAGTTTATCGAATCGGGGATTTCTGCAGCTCAGGAAAGACCACGACATCACGAATTGATCACGATAAATCTTGGCTGAAAGCGGTAACCGAACAGTTACATCGTCGACACATCGGATCGTCAAAGTAGGTCAGCAGATGCGGATGCAGCGCCGAAACGAAGATCAAAGTACCTTTGTCAAGCCATTTCACCCCCAGCATGTCCGCCGAGTGATGCCCTCGCATGGAAAGGAAGCAGAGATGATGTCGAGAAAGCTCACCGCAGTGGCATTCATCGCCGCGGGCACTATGGCCCTGGCGTCCTGTGGAGCCCCAGTTGAACAGACCGCCGACAGTCCATCCGGAACCGGCAGTTCGTCAGGAACCTGTGTCGACACCTCCGGTTCGTCCATCAAGATCGGCTTCGTCAATTCGCTGTCGGGCACGATGGCCATCTCGGAGAAGACCGTCAGCGATGCGCTGCACATGGCCGCCGACGAGATCAACGCGGCCGGAGGCGTGAACGGCAAGACGCTGGACGTGGTTCAAGAAGACGGCGCGTCCGAACCCACCATCTTCGCGGAGAAAGCCGAGAAGCTGATCTCGCAGGACTGCGTGGCCGCCGTCTTCGGCGGCTGGACCTCGGCCTCCCGCAAGGCCATGCTCCCGGTCTTCGAGGAGAAGGACTCGCTGCTGTTCTACCCGGTGCAGTATGAGGGCCTGGAAGCCTCGCCGAATATCTTCTACACCGGCGCAACCACCAACCAGCAGATCATTCCCGCCATGGACTACCTGAAGTCCGAAGGCGTCAAGAAGCTCTTCCTGGTCGGCTCCGACTATGTCTTCCCGCGCACCGCGAACAAGATCATCAACGCCTACGCTGCGGCCAATGACATCGAGATCGTGGGCGAGGAATACGCTCCCCTCGGTCATACCGACTTCTCGACGATCGTCAACAAGCTCAAGGGCTCGGGCGCCGAGGCGGTGTTCAACACCTTGAACGGCGACTCCAACGTCGCATTCTTCAAGGAGTACAAGAACGCCGGACTCGCTCCCGAAACGACACCTGTGATCTCGGTGTCGATCGCGGAGGAAGAGGTCGCCGGCATCGGTCTGGAGAACGTCGAAGGTCAGTTCGCTGCCTGGAACTACTTCCAGACCATCGACTCTCCGGAGAATCACACCTTCGTCGAGGCATTCAAGGCCAAGTACGGTCAGGACCGAGTGACCTCCGACCCGATGGAATCCGCCTACACCTCGCTGTATCTGTGGAAAGAAATGGCGGAGAAGGCCGGCGGCTTCTCAACTGAGGCAATCGTTGCTGCCGCGGACGGCGTGACCTTCGCCGCCCCCGAGGGACAGGTGACCGTCGACGGCGAGAACCACCACCTCTTCAAGGCCGCTCTCATCGGCCAGATCGCTTCGGACGGTCTGCTGCACACAGTGTGGAGCTCCGGTAGCCCGATCGAGCCCGATCCCTTCCTCAAGAACTACAGCTGGTGGCAGGGCTGAGCCTCCGATCACCCAATTGACCGCCAGGGGTGCGGCAGATTCTCCCGGGAATCGGCCGCACCCCATGGTGGGGCTCATCACCAGACGTTTACGGAAAGGCTCCGCGATGGATTTCGTCATCTCCCAGCTACTCGCTGGGATATCGCTCGGCTCAGTGCTGCTACTGGCATCACTGGGCCTGTCGCTGACCTTCGGCCAGCTCGGTGTTATCAACAATGCGCACGGTGAGTTCATGATGGCCGGCGCCTATGCAGCCTTCGTTGTCGCACGGCTGATCCCGTATTCCGGCATTTCGCTCATGGTGGCGCTTCCTGTCGGCTTTCTGGTCGGTGGTCTGCTGGGCGCGTTCTTGCAGGTCACGCTCATCTCACGGATGAGGCTGCGCCCGCTGGACACGTTGCTGGCCACCTTCGGTGTCGGTCTGGTGCTTCAGCAGTTGGCTCGCGACATCTTCGGCGCGCAACCGGTGTATGCGGCCACGCCCCCCTGGTTGAGCGGGCCGATCCGGATTCTTGGCGTGGATGTGCCTGCCACCCGCGTATTCATCTTCGCCGTCGCCGTGGTGTGCGTGGTCGGTCTGTACCTGCTGCAACAGTTCACCTCGCTGGGACGCGAGATCCGCGCCACCGTGGAGAACCGCGACCTGGCAGAGACCTCCGGTATCTCCACCAACTTCGTCGATGTGCTCACCTTCTTCATCGGTTCGGGAATCGCCGGCCTCGCCGGTGTGGCGTTGTCGTTGATGGACGCGATCTCCTTCGACTTCGGCGTCGGATACATCGTGGACGCCTTCCTGGTCGTCGTCGCCGGTGGTGTGGGCCAGCTCAAGGGCGCCGTCATCGCCGCCTTCGGCCTGGGCATCATCCAAGCCTTCCTCGAATACTGGACGGACGCCTCCGCCGCGAAGGTGATCGTCCTGCTCCTGGTCGTCCTGCTGCTGCAGTTCCGCCCCCAGGGCCTGGTCGCGGTACAGACGAGGAGTCTGGCATGAAAACCATGTTGAGCGCGTACCAAAAGTCGTCGCTGTGGATCTGGCTGGCGATCGCGGTCGCCGCCGTCGCGATCGCACCCCTGTTGCTCAGTGACTTCCGGCTGAGCCTGCTCGCCAAGTACATGTGCCTGGCGATGGTTGCCGTGGGTATCGGCCTGGCGTGGGGCCAAGGCGGCATGCTCACCCTCGGCCAGGGCCTGTTCTTCGGCCTGGGCGGCTACATGATGGCCATGCATCTCAAGCTGACCGATGTCAGCCCCGGCGGTGTGCCCGATTTCATGATGCTCTACGGCAACGGTGAGGTTCCCGGCTGGTGGGAGCCATTCCGCAGCCCGGTGCTCACCGTGATCCTGATTCTGGTCGTGCCTGCCGCGACCGCTTTCCTGCTCGGTTGGGCGGTCTTCGCCAGGCGCGTCCGGGGCGCCTATTTCGCCATTCTCTCGCAGGCGTTGGTCGCCGCCTTCTCGCTGTGGCTGGTCAATCAGGGCACCTCCACCGGAGGTTTCAACGGCCTCACGGACTTCAAGGGCTTCTTCGGCTACAGCCTCAAGGATCCGGCCAACAAACGCATGCTCTACTTCATCGCCGCCACCGTACTGATCGGCATGGTGCTGCTGACCAGGCAGATCATGCGCTCACGCTTCGGCGAACTGCTGGTCGCCGTGCGCGATCAGGAGAACCGGGTCCGCTTCCTGGGGTACAACCCGGCGATCATCAAGACCGTCGCATACACGATCGCCGGCATCTTCGCCGCCATCGGCGGCGCCCTGTTCGTGCCGATCGTGGGCATCATCTCCCCCAAGGATGTCGGGGTCACCCCCTCGATCCTGTTCCTGGCGGGCGTGGTGATCGGTGGACGTACGACTCTGCTCGGTCCGGTGCTCGGCACGATCGCGCTGCGGTTCGTCGAAACCGGCCTTTCCGAGACCTACCCGGCCTTCTGGACCTACTTCCAGGGAGCGCTGTTCATCCTCGTCATCACCTTCCTACCGCAGGGAGTCGCCACCCTCGGGCCGTGGCTGAAACGGATGGCCGAGCGCTACCGGTACCGGCGAACGAAGAAGCCCGCCCCGGCAAGGGCGGCCGAGACCATCGAGACACCCCAATTGGTGGGAAGGACGTAGTCATGACTCCAAAACCCGACCTTCAGGCCTTGGAGAAGGCCATCGCCGCTCCCCGCGGCGAGTTTCACCGGGACTATCTACAGGTCAAGGATCTGCGGGTCTCCTTCGACGGGTTCGTCGCGGTCGACGGGGTGGATCTGGTGGTCACCTCGGGCGACCTGCGGTTTCTCATCGGACCCAACGGTGCCGGAAAGACCACGCTGATCGACGCGATCACCGGCTTGGCCAAGGCGACCGGATCGGCCACCTTCGGTGGGGTCGAGTTGCTCGGGATGCCGTCGCACAAGATCGTCAGAGCGGCCGTCGGGCGCACCTTCCAGACCGCCAGCGTCATCGAAGAACTCAGCGTCCTGCAGAACCTGGACATCGCTGCAGGAATGGGCCGCAAGTCCCGCGAGCTGCTCCGCCGGCGCAAGACCGTTCCCACCGAGGTCGAACTCGCACTCGAGACGATCGGCCTGACCGGACTGGTGAATGCGCCCGCCGGAGTGTTGGCGCACGGCCAGAAGCAGTGGTTGGAGATCGGGATGCTGCTCGTCCAAGATGCCCGCTGCCTGCTGCTGGACGAACCGGTGGCCGGGATGAGCGCCATCGAACGGGAACAGACCGGCGAGTTGCTCAAACGCATCGGTGAGCAACGCACCGTGGTCGTGGTCGAACACGACATGGAGTTCCTGCGCAATTTCGCGAATTCGGTCACTGTGCTCCACCAGGGCAAGGTGCTCGCCGAGGGAACGGTCGCCGAAGTCCAAGCCGATCCGAAGGTCATCGAGGTCTACTTGGGAGAGACTCATGCTGCAGCTTGATTCGGTTACGTGTGGCTACGGAAGGGTGTCGGTCGTCTTCGACGTCTCCCTTCAGGTGCCCGACGCCCAGATGGTCGCCGTGCTCGGCAACAACGGCGCGGGCAAGACGACCCTGCTGCGCGCGGTGATGGGGTTGTTGCCGGTGCGCACGGGCACCATCACCTTCGACGGCACGAACATCACCAAGATGCCGACGAACAAGCGGGTTCGCCGGGGCATCGCTTACGTTCCACAGGGCCAGCAGTCGTTCGGGCAGCTGACCGCGCGGGAGAACCTCAAGCTGATCGCCGACCACCACGGGGCCGCCGGCGCCCGCAGAATGGCCGAGGCGCTCGATCTGTTCCCTGCGCTGCGTGATCTGCTCGGACGCCGGGCAGGCCTGCTGTCGGGTGGGCAGCGCCAACAGCTGGCGATCGCCCGGGCGTTGATCACCGGTCCCCAGTTGATCGTGTTGGACGAGCCCACCGAAGGCATCCAGCCGAATGTGGTGGCCGAGATCCAGGCCGCCATCTCCACGATGATGACCGAATCCGGTATCTCAGTGCTGATGGTCGAGCAGCATGTCGGCTATGCACTGGAGATGGCGTCCGAGTTCATCGTGCTCGCCTCCGGGCGTGTGGTGAGCACTGGGCAAGGCGGCGCAGACGCTGTCGAGCAGGCGCGGGCGGCCATGGCGCTGTAAACGCCGCCGACTCAGGCGGAATCGACAGGCCTCAGCATCGCGGGAGAGTTCTCGTCCAGCAGCCCGACCTCGTAGAACTGCAAGGACTGCACCACCGACGACGCCTCCTGGCTCGCTGCGTCAATGAACTCCTGGCCCGCAGTGATGCCCGGATCGAGCCAGTCGTCCCACAGATCGGCAGGCAAGACCATCGGGGCCCTGCTGTGGATCGTGCCGGCCTGTCCGGGAGCACGGATCGTCAGGATCGCCGCGGTCATGATCCACGGCGACTCCCTGTTGGCCCGCCACCAGCTGTACAGCCCCCCGAGCGCCAAGACCTCGTCCCCGTCGGGGTGAAAGTAGAAACGCTTACGCTTCCGTCCGCCGCCTTGGGTTTCGTAGTATCCGACAGCGGGAAAGATCGATCGATGGGTGGCGATCGCGTCACGCCACATCGGCTTCTCGGCCACGGTCTCGGCGACGGCGTTGAAGGTCGGACCCTTCATGACCAACGACTTGGACCAACTCGGCGTGAACGGCCAACGCGCCGGCCAGCACCGGCGCTTGGACACACCGTCGCGAACCGAATCGACGACGACCGGAACCCTGGGTTCATCCGAACCCAGGTCCTCGAAGACCGGTCGCGCATTGAACGTCGGCGCGGGCAGCTCACCGACTTCATCGACCTGGAAGACATCGACGATCGTCGCGGTATCAGCAGTTACGTATCGGCCGCACATATCAGCAGGCTACGTCGGCCGCCCGCTGCGGCGACTAACTGCCCGAGATCATCACGGCGTAGTCCTGGCCCATCGGCGCGTACGTGTCGACGAAGTCCTCGAGGGTTGGCGGCGCCTCACCGGCGACAGCAGCCGTGAGCCTGTCCAGGTACCACTCCCAGCCCGGGCCGACCTCCGGAACCGTCTGCAGATCGACCTCCTCGTGACGCAGCGTCAGTCGCGTCGAGCCTTCGTCCTCGTCGAATCCGATCGCCAACTGCCAGGTACCGAAACTGTCGGTCACTGTCACCGAAAGCCGCCGTGGCCGATCACAGTGCAAGATCCGGCACGGCACCGCGGGAACGGATTCGGCCTCCGCATTCATCGTGAGCATCACCTGCCCGGACGCTGGGTCGCCGGTCCAGGCGCCGAACCACCGCTCGAGCCGGTCGGGATCGGTGAAATCTGTCCACAGTTGCTCGGCCGGTACATCGAATTGGCGCGTGAGCACCAGTGTCCGCCGATCGTCGTCGAGTCTTCCAGTGAGCTTCGTCATGGCGGCGCCTCCTTCGGAAGTCGCATCGTCGGCAATCGAAGTCTTGCGAAGAGACTACTGCCGGCACTTACACCGCGATCAGCCTGCAGTGTCCTGCGAGTCGATCGATCGTCCGAATCCGTCGAGCTCGCTGACCCGGGTCCTCGGCAGATCGGTCAGCACCCCGTGAATGAATCGCAGCTTGTCGACCACGGGGTCGCTGATGGAGAACGGGTACAGATCGGCTTTGCCCATCGACCGGTTGACGCGATTGAAGAACAGCGAGATCCAATGCCAGTCGTCCATCAGCGCATCGAAATCGTCCGCCCCGTAGCTGTCGCGCGGACCCACAGCCAACGGGAGTGCCGGAACGACGCTGCGGCCCGGAACCAGCTCCATGCCCGCCGAGGCAGCCGTGTCGAGGGTGTCGGTGATGTGCAGGTAGTGGGCGAAGCACTCCGCGAAGTCCTCCCAGGGGTGCATCGTCGCGTATTCCGAGATGTAGGAGTCCCGCCAGTTCGGGGGCGCTCCGTTCGAGTAATGCTGATCGATCGCGTCGGTATAGGACGCTCGCTCGTCACCGAAGATCTGGCGGCACTGTTCGATCTTGTCCGTCTGTTCCACCAGCACCCACTCGTAGTAGTGCCCGATCTCGTGGCGGAAATGACCGAGCATCGTCCGGTACGGCTCGCCGAGGGCCACCCGAAGCCGTTCGCGGTGAGCATCCAGCGTTTCGGCCAGATCGATGGTGACGATGCCATTGGCCTGACCGATCGTCACCTTCTCGTATTCCGACGAGAGCAGATCGAAACCCAGCCCGCCGTCGGATTCGAAGTACGGATCGATCGGCAACCCCAGCGAGTTCAACTGGACGAGCACCCGGCGCTTGGACTTCTCGGCCTCGGCGAGCCGTTCGAGCGCGTCCGGGTCGTTGTCATTGGGCCGCACCCGGGTGAGCCGGCAGGAGAAGCACTGATCGGTCGAGCTGTCGTCGGCGGCCAGCCAGTTGCAGTCGCGGTCGCGGTTGACGCAGGGGTGCCATAACCGGTTCGCCACCTCGATGTCGGGCCCCGTCACAGCGACCATCGTTTCGGACAGTGTGTGGTAGGCCACTTCGGCACCGCAGGTGTCGCAGCGCAGGTCTTCCAGGTAGAGCAGGCCCGAGCAGTCCGGGGTCGGGCAGATCAGCAGCTTCATACCGGGCAATCTACCTTCTTGGGTGGTGAAGTCGGCTCCGACAACGCATAATTTCGCTTGCTCGCGCAGCGGGGCGCCACACAGAATCGGATGTCCTTACCAACGGGAGCCCCCACATCCGCTGTGATTCCTCTAGCCTGGAGGCGGTAGCCCTTTCGGCTGGGACCGTGCCGATAGCGAGGAGGCAGGAATGCGCACGTACGACTGCGACGTGGTTGTTGTGGGAGGTGGCTCAACCGGGGCGGGTGTTGTGCGAGATGTGGCTATGCGCGGTTACTCGGCGATCCTCGTCGACCGCGCCGATCTTGGCCAGGGCACGACCGGCCGGTATCACGGGCTCCTGCATTCAGGGGGACGCTACGTCGTCAGCGATCCGCACTCCGCGACCGAATGCGCCGAGGAGAACGCGATCGTCACGCGGATCCACGCGAGTGCGGTCGAGGCTACTGGTGGGCTGTTCGTCTCGACCCCCGAGGACGACCTGGCATTCTCGGACGACTTCCTCGCGGGATGTCACAAGACCGGCGTCCCGGTCGAGGAGATCAGCGTGGCCACCGCCCTCAAACGCGAGCCACGCGTCAACCCCGGCATCCGGCGAGCCTTCCTCGTCGAGGACGGCACCGTCGACGGCTGGCAGATGGTCTGGGGCGCCGCCCGCTCCGCCCAGGAATACGGCGCGCAGATCCTGACCTATCACGCGGTGGTCGGCATCGAAATGACCGGCAGCTCGGTGAGCGCGGTGCGCTGCATCGACCGCCGTAGTGGCGAAGACGTCACGATCAGCTGCCGGTTCGTGATCAACGCGGCAGGCGCCTGGTCGCATCACATCGCCGAGATGGCCGGCTGCCACGATGTCGAGGTCGTGCCGGGCCGCGGCATCATGATCGCGATGAATCACCGCCTGGTGAACACCGTGATCAACCGCTGCACCTACCCCGCCGACGGCGACATCCTGGTGCCGGTGCACACCGTGGCGATCATCGGCACCACAGATGTGCGGGCCGAAGACCCCGACGAACTGCCGATCCCGGCCGACGAGGTTCAGCAGATGCTCGACTGCGGCGAGATCCTCATCCCCGGCTTCCGCCAGGCCAGGGCGCTGCACGCCTGGTCGGGCGCGCGTCCGCTGGTCAAGGACTCGCGAGTCTCGGCGCAGGACACCCGGCACATGTCACGCGGCATGTCCATCCTCGATCATCAGTCCCGCGATGGGGTGTCCGGGATTCTCACGATCGCCGGCGGCAAGCTGACCACGTACCGGCTGATGGCCAAGAACATTGTGGACCGGATGTGCGAGCAGCTCGGCGAGGAGCGCGAGTGCCGCACCGCCGATGAGGCCGTGCCCGGATCGACGCCCGGCGAGACCTATCAGGTCACCCACCGCCTGCATGATCGGGAGGCCGACCGTCGTGACGATCAGATCATCTGCGAATGCGAGCTGATGAGCCGTACGATGCTCACCGACGCGCTGCATGCGGACCCGCAAGCCAGCATGGACGATCTGCGTCGTCATCTCCGGCTCGGCATGGGACCGTGTCAAGGTGGTTTTTGCAGCCTGCGGGCGACCGGTATCGCCTGTGCCGAGGGTGTCATCGATGCCGAACTCGCCAATGCTCGGCTGCACGAGTTCCTCGCTCACCGATGGATCGGACTGTGGCCGATCCTGTATGGCGACCAGGTGCGTCAGACCGCCTTGAACGAGTGGATCTTCCAAGGACTGCTCGATGTGGAGCATCTGCCGGAACCGAAGGTCGTCCTCGAACCAGTGCCACTGGGCGTCGCGGCCCAATCGTTGCAGTCCACGACCGAGCCCGAGACCACGGAGGCAGTGCGATGAATGACGTAGTGGTCGTCGGCGGCGGAATCGCCGGTCTGCTGAGCGCCGCCCGACTGGTGACGCAGGGTGCCAAAGTGACGCTGGTCACCTTCGGCGTCGGCGGTCTGCAGCTGTCGCATGGCGGGTTCGACGTGCTCGGCTACGCACCCGAACGAGTCGATCGTCCCTTCGACGTGCTGGACGACTTCATCGCCGCGAACCCGGAGCATCCCTACGCCGTGCTCGGCGCGGATGCCGTCCGCCTGGGCACCGATTTCGCGTCCGAGTTCTTCGGTGACCGCCTGGTGGGCAACGACGGACGCAACTGGCTGCTGCCAACGGCGGTCGGGGCGTTGCGGCCGACCTACTTGGCCTCGCCGACGATGGTGAACGCCGAAGCCCGCGCCGGACATGATCCGGTTGTGGTGGTGGGCCTGCAGCAGTTGAAGGATTTCCAGGCCGAGCTGATCGCCGGCAACCTGGTCAAGCAGCAGATACCAGCCCGCGCGATCGTGCTCGATCTACCCGCCCGTACCCACGAAGCCGACGCCTCCGGCCTCACCTATGCGCGGGCGATGGATCGTGCGGACTACCGCGCAGACTTCGCCAAGGCACTCGGCAAGCAGTTGCTGAGCGGCGAGAAGGCGCTCATTCCTGCCATCGCCGGCCACCACGAGGCCGCGGCATTCACCGACCTGCAGACGCGTCTGGGCGCTCCGCTCGCAGAGATTCCCCTTCCACCGCCGGGTGTGCCGGGCATGCGACTCAACGAGTACGCGTCCCGCCGGCTGCAAGACCAGCGTGTCCGATGGATTCTCGGCGCGCGTGTCGTCGCGCTGCACAGCGAGGGCGGCCGGGCAGTGTCGGTCGATGTGGCGACATCGGGTCACCTCACGAAGGTGAGGGCGGACGCGGTCGTCTACGCCCCCGGTGGATTCGAGAGCGGCTCGCTGAGCCTGGACTCCCATGGCAAGGTGCTCGAGACTCATCTGGGCCTGCCGGTGCGAGTCCCGCCGGGCCGGCTCATCGGACCGGACCGCAGAAGTGAGCAGCCGCTGTTCCGTAGCGGGCTGGCTGTGGACGATCAGATGCGCGTCCTGGACGATGCCGATCGCCCCGTCTACCCGAACCTGTTCGCGGCCGGCGGCGTCTTGGCGGGCGCGATGCGTTGGAGTGAGAAATCGGGAGAGGGAATCGCGGCGGCAAGTGCCGTGCGGGCCGCGGATGCGATTGGAGATCTGGCATGAGCGCCAAGAAGGATCCGAAGAAGCTCACGGAGGCCGAGCGCCAAGAACGCGACGCAGATCGCCGCGAGCGGCTGGTCACCTCGCAGCAGGGCCCCAAAGTGCTGACACTGAACCTCAAAGAGCCCGACATCTTTGCCGCGCAACGGCTGAACCGCGAGAGTCTCGATCACTGCGTCAAGTGCACGATCTGCGAAACGCAGTGCCCGGTCGCGGCAGTCACCCCGCTGTTCTCGGGGCCGAAGTACGTGGGACCCCAGGCCGAACGCTTCCGCCACGGCGAATCGGTTGATCATTCCCTCGACTACTGCTCCAGCTGCGGCATCTGCACGCTCTCGTGCCCGCAGGGTGTCCAGATCGCCGAGCTCAACTCGATGGCCCGCGCAGTCATGAAGGCCGACCACATGCCGATCCGCGATTTCCTGATCGGTGAGACGGTTCTGATGGGCAAGGCGATGACGCCCATCGCGCCGATCGCGAATGCGGCACTGAACAACAAGCCGATCCGCATCGTCATGGAGAAGATGATCGGTGTGCATCGCAATGCGCCCATGCCGACGGCCCAATCGCAATCGTTCGTGAGCTGGGCCAAGCGCCACCAGCCCGCCAAGCCCGCCACCCGCGGTCCGGTGGTCTTCTTCCACGGCTGCGCCGGCGGCTACTTCGAGGTGCAGACCTCCATCCACACCGTCGAAGTTCTCGAACATCTCGGATACGAGGTCATCATCCCGACTCAGGGCTGCTGCGGCCTGGCCCAACAGTCGAACGGGCTGTTCACTCAGGCACGCAAGACGGTGCGCAAGCTGTGTGATCAGCTGCGGGCGGCGGGCAAGGACCTGACGATCATCTCGTCGTCCGGTTCGTGCACCGGAATGCTCAAGCATGAGGCTCACGAGATCATGGGCGTCGATGATCCCGCGCTCATTGATGTCGGTTCCAGAATCCGCGAGACCTCCGAGTTCTTGATGGAACTCGAGGACGAAGGAACACTGCCCCATACCTTCCAGCGTGTCGATATGACGGTCCCCTACCACGCACCCTGCCAGCTCAAGGGCCAGGGAATGGGAATGCCCGCCATCAGGCTCTTGGAGTTGATCCCGGGACTGAAAGTCGTCGAGTCCGGACAGGCCTGCTGCGGCATCGCAGGGACATACGGCCTGAAGAAGGAGAAATACGACGTAGCGCAGGCGGTCGGGCAGGCGCTCTTCGACATGGTGGTGGATACCAATCCTGACCTTGCCGTCTGTGACACCGAAACCTGCCGCTGGCAAATCAGCAAGTCAACCGGCGTGCCGACGGTGCACCCGATCTCCTTGGTGCACCGGGCTTACGGGCTGGACAAATAGACGTCTTATACAGACAAAACAATCGGTCGGACGACATAGTTATGCGAATTATCCGGCAATGTTGATCGCGACCACAATTACTTGACATGATGTTCTATACGGGTTCGCGCTTCGACGCTGGATGTGCGAATTCGCAACAGATCTTCCGGGACCGGTTCCCGGGAGAACCCGAATCCTCCGTTGCGGAGGCAACGCGACCGCGGGTATCCCGTGGTCGAATGCACCGCGGGGGCCGTATGAAAGGGAACACCAGATGAACCTGACTCCGATGGTCGTCTCTTCTCTGGGAGAGGCCTTCGTATCAGAATTCTCAGGAACTGCAATGCTGCTGCTCTTGGGTGTTGGTGTCGTGGCCAACAACCTGCTCGGAAAGACCAAGGGCAACGGCTCAGGCTTCCTGTTCGTCAACTTCGGCTGGGGCATTGCAGTCATGACCGGTGTCTACTTCGCCAGCGCGACCGGCGGCCACCTGAATCCGGCAGTCACTCTCGGCGTCGTTGTGCGAGAGCTGTTGCTGGGAAACACGATCGACTGGGCACTGGTCGGGGTCTACGTCGTCGCCCAGTTCCTCGGCGCGCTGCTCGGCGCCTTCCTCGCCTGGCTGGCATACAAGAATCACTACGACGAGGACGTCGACCCGGCACTCAAGCTGGGCACTTTCGCCACCGGGCCAGAGATCAGGAAGCCCTTCTGGAACTTCCTGACTGAGGTCATCGCCACATTCGTGCTGGTCGGCTGGGTCATCGTTGCGGGTCTGCAAGATCCGAACGGCATTGCCTGGGCGCCACTTGGCGTCACGTTGCTCATTGTCGGCATCGGCGCCTCCTTGGGCGGCCCGACCGGATACGCCATCAACCCGGTCCGTGACCTCGGCCCGCGCATCATCCACGCACTCGTCCCGATCAAGGGCAAGGGAGGCTCCGACTGGGGCTACGCATGGATCCCGGTCGCCGGTCCGCTGACCGGTGGCCTCATCGCCGGCCTGGTCGTCGCGCCCATCTACATCGCGGTGGGAACCTTGCCGTCGCAGGCAGCACCGTTCTTCCAGCTCGCTGGAGCCTGAGCCTGACTCTTGCCGGCAAGCAATCGTCCAACCACACAAAGGAGTGAATCAACGTGGCCGAAATGTTCATCATGGCGATCGATCAGGGAACGACCAGTTCACGCGCCATCATCTTCAATCATGCTGGGCAGATCGTGTCCAGCGGTCAGCTGGAACATGAGCAGATCTTCCCGCGAGCCGGCTGGGTGGAGCACAATCCCGACGAGATCCGCAACAGTGTCAACGAGGTGATGGGACAGGCGTTCGCTCGGGCGCGTATCAATCGTCATCAGATCGCCGCGGTCGGCATCACCAATCAGCGCGAAACGACCCTGGTCTGGGACCGCGAGACCGGCGAGCCGGTGTACAACGCGATCGTCTGGCAAGACACCCGTACGCAGAAGATCTGCGACGAACTGGCCGGTGACGAGGGCCCGGACCGCTTCAAGGAGATCTGCGGCCTGCCGCTGGCGACCTACTTCGCCGGTCCGAAGATCAAGTGGATTCTGGACAATGTCGAAGGCGCCCGCGAGAAGGCCGACGCCGGCAAGCTGGCGTTCGGAACGATGGACAGCTGGGTGTTGTGGAACCTCACCGGCGGCCAGCACGGCGGCGTCCATGTCACCGACGTGACCAACGCCTCGCGCACCATGCTGATGAACGTCCGGACTCTCGAATGGGATCCGGGCATGTGTGAGGTCATGGGCATCCCGATGTCGATGCTTCCGGAGATCAGATCGTGTTCGGAGGTCTACGGACACGGCGACAAGGAAAGCCTGATCATCGACACCCCGATCGCCGGCATTCTGGGCGATCAGCAGGCAGCAACCTTCGGCCAGGCATGTTTCCAGAAGGGCATGGCGAAGAACACCTACGGCACCGGCTGCTTCATGCTGATGAACACCGGTGAGGAGGCGGTCTTCTCGAAGAACGGCCTGCTCACCACGGTCTGCTACAAGATCGGGGACGCCAAGCAGGTCTATGCGCTCGAAGGCTCGATCGCTGTCACCGGCTCGCTGGTGCAGTGGCTGCGCGACAATCTCAAGATCGTGTCGTCCGCGCCCGAGATCGAAGACCTCGCCGCCACCGTGGAGAACAATGGCGGTGCGTACTTCGTGCCGGCGTTCTCCGGCCTGTTCGCCCCGTACTGGCGACCGGATGCCCGCGGCGCGCTGGTCGGTCTGACCCGCTACGTGAACCGCGGCCACATCGCCCGCGCGGTGCTGGAGGCGACCGCCTACCAGACCCGCGACGTGCTGGAAGCCATGAACGCGGACGCAGGTGTCCCGCTCGCCGAGCTCCGGGTTGATGGCGGCATGACGGCCAACAACGTGCTGATGCAGTTCCAGGCCGATCAACTCGGGGTCGCAGTAGTGCGTCCGAAGGTGGCCGAAACCACCGCTCTCGGCGCCGCCTACGCGGCCGGCATCGCGGTCGGATTCTGGGATGGCGAAGCCGACGTCGTCGCCAACTGGGCCGAGGACAAGCGCTGGGTGCCCGACACCTCTTCGCAAGCCCAGGTCGAGCGCGAGCGCCTGTACCGCAACTGGAAGAAGGCGGTTACCAAGACCCTCGAGTGGGTCGACGAGGACGTCGTCGAGTAGGACCGGATCGCAACCGTCAGGCAAGCCGCGCGCGGCTCGGGCAGTGGACGCAAGTTCCTGCCCGGGCCGCGTGCTCTGGTGTCAGCGGGTCAGGCGGTGGTGGTGGCGCGCCGCCGTTCTCTGATGGCGTCGAAGACCGGACGCAGAGCGAACGCCAGGAAGGCCCACGACCCGATGAAGGGCGCGAGCGCGACTGTCAGCGCACTGAGCAGTACGGCAATCAACGAGGCTCGGCTCATGTCCGCGATGTCCGCCTCCGCAACGTCCGGTACCAACAGACTGCGATGGCGCAGGACGTAGCACCAGCCCAGCCAGCTCAGCAGAATCGCCGGGAAGACGGTCGATGGCATCACCAGCCGGCCGAGCCAGATGTCCGCGTAGTCGGTGTCGACCACGGTGCTGAAAGGGATCAGGACGATGAACAGCAGCTGGAGCACGTTGATCCGCATGAGGTTGCCGTCGATGTAGGCGATGTAGGTGAACAGCCGGACGTGTGCCATCCACAGCAGGCAGAGCAACAGGAAGCTCACCAGGAAAGAGATGAACTGATCGCCCATGCCCAGCAGTCCTGCCAGGAATTCGCCGCTGGTGGTCACGTTTCCGATGGCGTGCGAGGTCAATTCGAGCACGAGCAATGTCGATGCAATGGCGAAGATGCCGTCGATGAGGGCATCCATCCGACCCGATTCGATGAGTGGGCGCGACATGGGATCACGCTAACCTACGTCCGTGCAACCAGGAAGCCTGGTGCTACGAGCCGGGGCCTGCCTCGTCCGGCTCGTGGGGATCTCATCTGCTGTCGTCGGAGTATGGACTGACTACCTGCGACGCTGATCCGCCACTAACGTGAGGCGCGCGGCACAATCATCGTTGAAGGGACCCGGGGTGGCCAGGTTGGATCTCGCAGTAGCGAAGCAGAGTATCAAGGCGGAATTGGAGCGCCGCACCGACGATCTGCTCGCCTTGAATCACGCGATTCACGCGGACCCGGAGTTGTCCGGGGAGGAGTTCCGGGCAGCCGAACGCATCGCATTCGTCCTCGACGACGCCGGTTTCGAGGTCGAGGTCGGCGCCTATGGCATGCCAACCGCCATCGAGGCGCTGTACGGCGACGGCGATCTCACCGTGGTGATCTGCTGCGAGTACGACGCGCTGCCGGGCATCGGTCACGGCTGCGGCCACAATGTGATCGCGGCAGCAGGCTTGGGGGCGGCACTGGCTTTGGCGCCATTGGCCGCGGACGCGGGGTTGCGCATCAAGTTGCTCGGCACTCCCGCCGAAGAACACGGCGGCGGCAAGATCGAGCTGCTGCGAGAAGGCGCCTGGGAAGACGCCGACTTCTCGCTGATGGTGCACGGGATGAGCGGCACGGACATCTCGGCATCCCTCGAGCTCTACACCGCCGTGGACCGGTTCGACATCATCTTCACCGGCAAGGGCGCGCACGCAGCGAGTGCGCCCTGGGCCGGCATCAACGCCCTGTCAGCCGCCACTCTTGCCCTGAATGCGATCGGATTCCTGCGCCAGCACATGATGCAGGGCGTCAGCATGAACGCGATCATTTCGCAAGGCGGCACCGCCACTAACATCATCAGCGAGCAGGCGGTGGTCCAGGTTGAGGTGCGAGCCTTCGAGATCGCCATCTGGCGGGACGTGAAGAAGCGGGTGCTGGCCTGCTTCGAAGGTGCAGCGATCGCGACGGGTTGCTCCTGGGAGTACCGAAGGACCGAGTACGCCTATGCTCCCGTCGATCCCGATCCGCAGCTGGCCAAGCTCTGGGACGACAACCTCATCGCGGGCGGCCGCACCGTGGACCACACGGGTGCTGGCGGTGGCGCATCCACCGACATGGGCAACGTGACCCAGGTGCTGCCGGCCATTCATCCGACGATCGCATTTCTGGGTGAGACTGCTATCCCCCACACCGCGGAGTTCGCGACCGCAGCGATCACGGCTGCCGCCGACCAAGCGATGCTGGACGGTGCGCAGGGCCTGGCGGCAACAGTCCTGGACGTCGCGCTGAACCCTGCGCTGCGCAAGCATTATCAGGATCTGAAGGCCGCGCGGCCCGCCGGCGCCACTCAGGTCAGTCTGGAATCCTGAGCGCCCCATCAGATGGGCAGGCCGGAAGCAAATACACCGGTGGGGTCGTACTGGTGTTTGATGACACGCAGACCCTCCAGAGCCTCGCCGTAGCCGGGCGAATAGTCGTTCACGCCACCATCCACGAAGGTGAGAGCCAGCGCGTCGGCTCGCCATTGGTCGAGCGCCCTGAGATGCCCGTGCACCAACTGCCGGGTCGCGATCACTGCTGCCGGGTCCATGACCATGGCGATCGTGTGCAGCAGGTATTCGCCCTGCAGCGAGCCCACCGCGCCCGCATTGTGCGGGCGCCGCGTCAGCTCACCGCCGAGGTGACGAAGCTCGGCCACGAACAACCCCTGATCTCCGGCGACCGCGAGGAAGGCATCGACGGCTTCGTCCGGCAGCTCGGCAAGCACCGAATGGGCCGAAGCCGCCGGTGTCGGGTCGGGTGGATCCATGTGCACCTCGAGCAAGCCCGCCGCGGGAATGCGCGCGAACATGTCCACTTCGGGTTGGAGAGCACGCAGTGGCCCCAACAACGCTGCCGCCTCGGCGTCGGTCTCCAAGATCGCGCCGTCGACGGTCACCACCGATCGTCCGCTCAGGAAGGGTGGTAGTTCGGGGAGCGGCGGAATATGCAGCACCCGCAGTGTCGTCGTCACGCTGTTCGGAACCGTCTTCGTCCACTGCGCCCACGCCCGAGTAACCTCGGCGGCGTGGGAGGCGTCCCAGATCATGAATCCGGCGAAGACATCCGCGTATGGCAGCAGGTCGATGACCAGCGAGACGACGATGCCGAATGCTCCTGATCCACCGCGCAGAGCCCAGAAGAGATCCGGATGCTCATCAGCGCTCGCCCGCAGCAATGCCCCGTCGGCGGTGACCAGCTGCACTTCCCGGACGGCACCGACCGCCAAGCCATGGGCGCGTGCGTAGAACGACACGCCGCCCCTCAGCGCGTAGCCGGCGACCGAGACGTTTCCGGCACTCCCGTGCAGTGCCGTCAGTCCGTACGGTGCCGTCGCGGCGATCACGTCGTTCCAGACGGAACCTCCCAGCACCCGCGCTGTACGGCCGACCGGGTCGACCGTCACACCGCGCAGACCCGCCAGGACGACCAGGACGGTATCCGACAGATCGGTCTCGGCCAATGCGGAGGCCGCGTGCCCGGTGGACTGCGGAGCGATGCGCAAGCCGGCAGCGGCAGCCGCGCGGACGACGTCGACGACGTCTTCGGCGGTGACCGGCCGCGCCACGGCATAGGGACGCTGATCGGCGGCGAGGTTCCAGGGCATGCGGGCTGCGTCGTAGCCCGGATCAGCGGCCAGGATGATGCGGTCTCCCAGCGCGTGGCGAAGGTCGTCGGCCCGGCTGTCGACTGTCGTGTCCTGCACGGTCATGAGGTGTTCTCCTTGTCTCGTCAAGTGCTGGACCAGCACTGTTTGACTCAACTGTGCGGTGCCGGCTCCGCGGACAACATCCCAGTCAGCAGGGGTTTTTGCAGATCCCAGATTCCTGGGATGGGATAACGGCCCGCTTCGGACGCACACTGAGATATGGCCTCGATCAGGGCACTGGGTCGTGCGCGCAGCGATATCGATGTGGTTTCGCGCGCCGGATTGCCGTTGCACGCGTTCATGACGGAGGCGTCCGCATCGCTGGGATCGGTCGTGCCCTTCGTTGCGGGCTGCGTGTCCACCCTTGATCCCCAGACCGCCATGGTCTCGGGAACGGTGAAACTGGAGGCGTTGAGCGGCAGAAACGATGCGGACGTCGCGTGGGCCCGCATCGAGTATGGCGAGGACGACCCGACGGCGATGCAGGCGCTGCTGTTGTCCGGGCGGACCGCGATCGGCGTGAGTCAGGAGACCGAAGGCCTGGTCGAGCGGTCCGTCCGGATGGCGCAGCTGCTTATCCCCTATTTCGGGTTTTACGACGAGGCGCGGGTTGTCTTCACCGATCGAGCGGGAGCGTGGGGTTGCCTCGCGATCTTCCGTGGCAGCGACGACCGGGCCTTCTCGCACGACGAACTCGACTTCTTGGCATCGGTGGCGCCGGCGTTCACCCGCGGCATCCGCACCGGTCTGCTTGCCCAGCCGAGCCCGCGGACGCAACCGGTCGACATGGGGCCGGCAGTGGTCATCGTCGACGCGAACGACCGGATCGTGCAAAGCAGCGAACGGGCACGACAGCTGTATGAGCGGATGGCGGCCCTGCCCGGATGGGCCGACCCCCTGCACATGGTGCAGGCGCTGGTCAGTGGGGCACGGCGCCAGGCCCGGGGTGAAACTGACCAGCAACCCCGCATCCGAATGCGGACGATCGACGGCGTCTGGGTGGTCCTGCATGCCGCTCTGCTGAGCGGGGACGCAGACCGGGCCGGCGAGGTGATCGTGACGATCGACGAAGCACGTCCCCAAGAAATCGCGGATATCGTCGCGGGTGCCTTCGCACTCACTAGCCGTGAATCCGAGGTGATGGCGTTGGTGCTGCGCGGGGCGGACACGAAGCAGATGGCGGATGCGCTGCACGTCTCCGCATACACGGTGCAAGATCACCTGAAGTCCATTTTTGACAAGAGCGGTGTGACGAGCCGGCGTGAATTGGTCGCCCGGGTCTACTTCGATCATCATCTGCCCCGGCTCGAGTCCGGCCTCGATATCCGTGCCTGATGGGCCGGGCCGCTGGGTCCGCTTGGCGGGGCCGACGCGCCTGATCGACGCTGTCCCAGGTGGCTGGTCCCCGAAAGCAGAGAACCGCTCCGACCGGCAAACAACCTGGTCAGAGCGGTTCATCACTACTGGTGGGCGATACTGGGTTTGAACCAGTGACCTCTTCCGTGTCAAGGAAGCGCGCTACCACTGCGCCAACCGCCCATATGGAGTTGTCCTACTCGAGGTGGGTACCGGATTTGAACCGGTGTACACGGATTTGCAGTCCGTTGCCTCGCCTCTCGGCCAACCCACCACGCGAGAGCCGGTCCCGTGAGAGCCGTGGCCTTCCGTGAGACCCTCTCCGAGCGGACGACGGGATTCGAACCCGCGACCCTCACCTTGGCAAGGTGATGCTCTACCAACTGAGCCACGTCCGCATATTCTGTTTCTCGCATCGTCTCGAGACTGTCTCTGCCTCGTTCAGGCGCATGGAAAACCATAGCCCACTCCCCCGTGCGATGCAAAACAAGTAGCCGCACGCCTTTTGGCGGTCGGTCTGCTGGCGGGGACGACGCCAACCAGCAGCTACCATTTCCGCACACGCGAGACCCGCCGCGACCCATGAGCGGCGATTGGCTCGCCCTCCAGGCCGAGAATTGCGGGACCCGCGAATTGGCGTACCCGCCGCGGTTGAGATAAGGTAGGCGTCCGCAGGGGCGATTGGCGCAGTGGTAGCGCGCTTCGTTCACACCGAAGAGGTCACTGGTTCGAACCCAGTATCGCCCACCCTATTTAAAGGCCGTTTGACTAGGTGATAAACCCAGATCGAGCGGCCGAAACCTTTTCCCGTGCAGCCTTCATGCAAGATGGGTTCTAGCGGCGCCGCATCTGCTGGCCTACCGACATCTCCATCGTGTGCCGGTGAGTACGCGCCGCCTGATCGCCGGCATAGCTCCTTGCCGTGCAGTCCACGCACCGCAAAGCGGTTCACTTCTGCTGCCGCGACGCGAGCAGACTCACTGGCGGCGAGTGGGTGATGGACATCCCACAGGAAGGCCGGAAACCGAAAGATCTTCTGCCCAGACCCACACCCTCAATCGATGAGTCAGTGGCAACCCCGGCAGTTTTTATTGCCATGCCGTCTCAAATAATGAGACTCAATTTGCCTTGAGGATGTCTCACGTCGCATCTTGTAGCTACGTGACGCGGCAAGGGCGCCGGGCCTTCAGCAGATGATGAGGAAGGGCAGGTAGCTGATGAGCGCTCCGGCGTTAGTTCTCCTTGCGCAGGGCACGACAGATTCTCGCGTCGAACAGGTGTATCACACCCTGCGCCACGAGCTGCAATCACAGCGGCCAACCATTTCCATCCACCTCGCGTTCGCCGACAGCTGCCCCCCAACGGGCCCGCAGGTGATCGGGGCTCTCGCGAACCGGGGGGTCGACGAGGTCGTTCTCGTCCCGCTCGATCTGTCCCGGGTGTGCGGTCCGACCGACACGATGGCCGGTGTACTGACCGCCGTCCGGCACCACCGCCCAGACGTGAAATCTGCCATGGCAAGGCCTATCGGCCCGGCCATCGAGCTGCTCAATGTGCTCGACCTGCGGCTGCGCAATGCGCTCTCGACGGTGCACGCCACCGAGCTCGACGGACTGGTACTGCTCACTCCCACCTGGGGCGACACCCGTGGTGCCGGCCTGATCGCACGTCGTGCTCGTCAGTGGGCAACCCACCACAAGCTACCGGTCCTGGTGGCGCACAGTGACGGCTCAGGCCCGGATGTGGCTGCCGCGATCGCCAGCCTGCGCCACATCGGGCGACGTAACATCGCGGTCGGCTCGTTGTTCATCTCCCCCACCGAGTTGTACCGGCAGCAGGCCGAACTCGCGCTCGCCTCGGGCGCGCTCGCTGTCAGTGCTCCGCTGGGCGCCGATCCCCTGCTCGGCGAGTTGGCGATGGCTCGCTACTCATTCGCCGCGATGGAACTGCTGGACGACGTGACCATTTCGCAGACCGACGAGGCCGACCTCGAAGCCTCGGCCAGCCAGGCCCTCTGACCGCTCCGGGATCAGCCGGATCCCTCGGTGGGCGGTGACGAGTACTCGCTGTCTTCCCGCTTCTGCCTGCTCGGCTGCACCCGCGGCGGTTCGCCCGGCATCTTCGGGATATCTACCCGCGCAACGTTGTGCCGACTAGGTAACTCAGCGGCACACCGAGAAGCGCTGTGGCCCAAGATACCGGGCGAGTATTCGCCCAGAATGGGGCCAATCACCATGAACTCCGTAATCGCAACTCAAGCTGTTGAGACACACCAGCCGCCTGTCCCCGTGTCGTCGTGGGCGACGCGCATCACCGATTGGGAAACCCGGAACGCCGGGAAGCTCTGGCAGTGCCGGCTCATCGGTGAGCATCATGGCGCTGAAGTCGTTCAGTACGTGCAGGCGCACTGGTTCGGGCACTGGGTGTGGCACTACAGCACCTTGTTTGTGACTCGGCGCGGCCCGTCGTGCCCGGCGTGGTGCTCCGAGCACGCCAATACGATTCCCGACAGCGAGGAGCTGCAAGACGAGTGCATTCAGCACGCGCATCACGTCACGGTCGGGCCGGCCACCGTCGACCTGGACGCGGTCGAAGACCCGACGACCGGGCAGTTCAGCGAGGTGTCGATCACGACCCCGGATCGTCTCGGCCCGGTGACCGCGGCCACAGCACGCCAGGTCGCGGAGGCGCTGATGCAGGCCGCTGACCTGCTCGATGGGCGGCGATGATCGTGGCAGCCGATAAGAAGCAGGCCGCTGTCGAGGTCCTGATGGATGTGAACTCGACGCCGGATTACTACATGAAGTGCGTGGTGAGTGAGACGCTCGAGCTGGCAGGGTTCACTGTTCAGACGTATCCCTACAAGGCGTACCGTGCCGCCGTCGAGGACGGCCGTCCTCGGATCATCGTCCACTTCCACTCTGATCAGCGGCAGAAGGCCGTGGGGGTGTTCCTTGCGGTTGTGGTGGCCGAGCAGCTGCCGGGCGATTACATCAGCGTCAACTTCTCGCGGTCGACCTGGCGCGTACTTGATGAGGCTGAATGGCGGTTCGCGGCCGAAGAGAGGCCGGAGATGACGATCCGTAACAAGGTGCGGGACCTGGCCGACAAGTGGGCGGCGGCCCAGCGGGCTGAGGTGGCGTGATGAGCGACTTGTTTCGCATTGTCGACCCGGAGAACTGGGACGTGTTCGTCACCGACAGTGAGCCGGTCGAGTACGTCAACCTCAAGGGCCTGGCGCAGCTGGTGAAGGGCTCGCCGCTGGGTATCGATCAGGCCATGCAAGCACTCCAAGACCAGGGCATGGACGGGGCTCTCGCGGCCCGGGTGTGGCTGGAACTAGCCGAATTGTCCTAGACATCCACGATGGTCCAGGGACCAGTGCCCTGGATCGTCGCGGGTGCCTAATTGGCAGATCTGCCAATAGCCCCCGTTTCACGAGAAACCGGGGGCCTCAGCCGGCCGGGGATTCCAGCGCGGCGACGCGGGCAGCAAGGTCGGCCACGGCGGATTCGAGGGCGGCAAGGCGCTGCTCAACGACCGCTGGCGTGTGCTGCTCGGACAGGCGGCCGTCTTCGCCGAGGTACGGCACATTGACCGTGCGCAGCTGGGTCATGGTTTCCTCCTGAACTCAATAAGGGTTGAGGGACTGCCCCTACACCGGGAAGGAGCCGAAACGGTGTAGGGGCAGTCCCCCTGGCGGGTTCACCCATTCCCGCCAAGGTGGCCGGCGCCGCGCAATCACGGGTACGCGGGTCAGTCGCCAGGCCACCAGTCTTAGGCGCCAGCCTCGGCCTCGACCTCGGCTTCGAACTCGGTCAGTCGATCGGACGCGTCCTCCAGAGTGGCGAAGAGTTGAGACCAGATCACTTTTCCGCACCAAAGGCGCTTCGCGGGTTTCGATGGCCAACTCTCGGCCAGTGTGAACGACCACGGCCGCCTGATGTTCTTGCGGGACTTCTTCAGCTTCAGACCGATCGCCTCGGCTCGGCGACGGACCTGCCGTTCGAACGAATCTGGTGTCGTCATGGTAGGAACTCCTTTGCTGTCTGACTTGCTTGAATGTCACGAAACTCTGTGGTGCTGCGGAAGCCTAGCGGGCTGCTGACCAATGCCGATCTGAACGCCGGCCAGCAGCCATAACCACCGCAGGATCGAGCCTCACCCGCCTGAGCCCCATGTCCGGGAGCGATCCCCCAGACCTGTACGCAGCCGGAGCGCCAGCACCTTTACGGTAGGGCTTGGACCCGGGTGGAGGGGTCCCCCCTCGGTCGAGTTGGGGTCGAAGTGGTCAGGCCAGTTCGATCTTCTGGATCGCGGACGGGTGTGGGAAGAGGAACGTCACGCGCATGATGGCGCGGACGGCGATCCGGTCGGAGCCGAAGTAGACGGAGCGGTCGACTTCGAGCGTGGTGCCTTCGCGGACTGCGAGGATGACGCGGTCTTGCGGGATCGACCACACGGTTCCTGCGTCAACTGCGGGCGACGTCAGCAGTGGAACGCCGGCGATCTGGCGGCGCGTCGGCTGGGTCGGGTCGTTCCCGAGCAGCGGTTCGTTTGAGCCAGCAGCCTTCTTCACTTTCGCCATGAGCTCGGCGTCGGCCGGGTTCGCGACGAACGCGGTGATCGTGGCGCCAATGTTCGCGGCGGCGAAGATGGCAGACACGAAGGGGTCGGTGTCCTTCCAGGCTGAGCCTGCGCTGATCGTGCCGACACCGGTCAGATCCTTGAGGCCGGCCGGCTGGATCGTGCTGGCCCCTCGGGTGCCGAAGAAGGCGGCGTCCAGCTGGCGGGCGATGTCCCGGGCTAGGCCCTCTCCTACCAGTTCGGCAGCCTCGGGGGTGGTGTCGTCGGCGAGCTCCCGGGAGAGGGAGGTCAGTCCGGCGAGCTTGTAGAAGGGGGAGGCGATCTCATCGAGCACGGGGGCGGAGGTGGTGATCTGCTCGCCTTCGGCCGTCCAGGCCGCGGACGGATCGGCGGCGACGATCGGCACCCTGTAGGCGGCGACATCACCGGTGTTGACGACGTGGGCGGCTTGGGCGGCGACGGACGTGGCGAGGGTGGGTTTGACGATGAGGTCGCCGATCTGCTCGGGCAGGAAGGCGGTATTGGCGTCGGTGGTCAACATTGTTTGAACTCCAGTGGATTGTGCGCGGGTCAGCGCGGTGAGGGGATTGATGGGTTAGACGGCCGCGCCTGGCGTCCTGTCGAGTGGCCCTCCGGGGGTCTCCACTGCTTGGTGGGCGGGCAACCGGGCCCGGCTTCCACTAGCGGTTCTAGTGTAGCACCGGGCCCGGACAGTCCGCTTGTCAGCGGTGTTTCAGTGCGGCCGACCAGCTGGTTTCCGTGTCTTCGCCGCGGATGGGTGTCCCGTTGTTCCCGGCCACACCGGTCGGGTTGGTGGCTTGGGCACCCTGGGTGATCCCGAAGGTGGTTCGGGTTTCGTCGATGGCCTGGGTGACGGCTGTCGTGTCGACGGTTCCGTCATCGGTGAGCAGGTCGGCGAGGGTGACCCCGGTGGCCCACAGTGCGGCTGGTTTCAGCCGTGCCTCGACCGCCAGTTGGTCGATCTGGGCGCGTTGGAATCCTGCGAGTCTGCCCGCAATCTGGTCGCGTTCTTGGACGATCTGGTCACGCTCGGCTTCGGCGGCGCGGAGCCGTTCACGGTATCCGGCGGCTTCCTTACGGGCTTTCGCGAGCTGGCCACCGTCGTCTGGAGTGGTGGCGACCGCTGGGGTTTCGGCGGGTTGTTCACTCATGAGCGGTCTCCTTGGACTTGGCTTCCACGTCGGCGACAATCCGCCGGGCGCCGATGTTGGCGAGCTCGTTGACGCCGTGATCGAGCTGCTGGAGGCTGTGGTGGATCGCCGACAATTCGGCGTCGTTGAATTCGCACAGCCGGCCGGACAGCCTTTGCAGGTTGTTCGTCAGATGCCAGATCGTCATCGAGATATCGGTGGTGCACATTGTCTTCTCCTTTTTATTTGTCCCGCGCCGGTGATGTCGCGGTGGTCTTGGTTGGGGTTGCGAGGGTCTTCGCGGCCGACTTGTACAGCTTGGTTCTGCGGTCGACGGGCGTCAGGCGCCCGCGGTCATCCCACAGCTCGATAGCCTCGATCGGGTTCAGAGCGTCTGGCCGGATGAACGCGAACTCGTCAACGTAGGATTCTGCGCACACCCGATCTAGTAGCGACAATCCGGGCATAGACCTGTACTTCTCGCTTTGCGGGTTCTGTGCTCGAACGAACAGCTGGAGGCCCGCGCGCGTGACGGTTTCGGCGTCCATCGTGGTACGAAACACGCCTCCCGTGCCAGCGAGCTTCTGCTGAAATCCACGGATCTCATCCCTCGCGTGAAACCAACCCATTGCCCGGCTGTTCGACACGCCCATCAGGTGAGCCAGGCATTTCATGTAGGTCATGCCAGGCGTCTTCAGCTGCAGGTTTTCGGGCACAAAAAACGTGAAATTGCCTGCGTATGCTCGGGCGTACGGGAGGCTGGTTGTCCAGAACGAGTGCCGAGCAGCGTCAATGTGCGTACCGCGGTAGAGGGTGATCGGAAAACTAAACGGGTAGTCCTCCAGCCACCAGAGATCGATGCCCCATCGGCCGTCTACTTCGGCTTCGACCTCGAACGCCAGCGGCCGGGGGTCAGGGCCCCGGAAAGGTCGGTTGATGGGCCTGTGACTTGGGAGAACGTGGGGGTGTGACCGGCGTGGCGTGTGGGACGGGTGTGGCCTGTGGGGCTGGGATGGGAGTTGCCATACAACCTTCCCCGACCCAGGACCACACCCGCCGATGCCATCTTCCCCGACAGTCGGCGCGAGCAGGATCGAACGCGCCGGTGACCTGATGACCGCCTTGAACCATGTTCCCGATCCCCGAGACCCACGCGGGGTCCGCTACCCGCTGGCCGGGATGCTCGCCGTCGCAGTGTGTGCGGTGCTCGCCGGAGCGCGCTCGTTCGCAGCGATCGGGGACTGGGCGCTGGATCTCGACGCTGGGCACCTGGACCGGCTCGACTTGGAACGCGCGCCGGTGGAGTCCACACTGCGCAAACTGTTCGCCCGGATCGACGCGGCCGCTCTGGATGCTGCGCTGGCGGTGTTCGCCTGGTGCCGGGTCCGCCACATCGCAGGCCGTCGGGTTGTCGCGATCGACGGCAAGACGGTGCGGGGTGCACGCTCCAAAGCGGGCAGCGCACCGCATCTGATTGCCGCACTCGACCACGCCACAGGCGTCGTGCTCGGCCAGCACGCGGTCGAGGCGAAGAGCAATGAGATCCCTGCGGTGCGGGATCTGCTCGCCGGCTTTGACCCGGCTGACTTGGCCGGATGCGTGATCACAGCCGATGCGATGCACACCCAAGACGACACCGCCAAGGCCATCATCGCTGCCGGCGCGGACTATGTGTTCACCGTCAAGGCCAACCGCCCCACCCTGCTGGCAGCGCTCAAAGCGCTGCCCTGGAACAAGGTGCCCGTCGGATCGACCTCGACCCAGCACGGCCACGGCAGGCGCGCCACGCGAACCATCAAGGTCATTGAGACGCCCACCCTGCCCGGCTGGCCGGAGTTCACCGGCGCGGCCCAGGTCGCCCAGCTACGCCGCACAGTCACCAAGAACGGGAAGAAGACCGTCGAGGTGGTGTACCTGATCACCTCCGCCGACCATCACGACGCGCCACCGGCGACCCTGGCCGCCTGGGTCCAAGGGCACTGGTCGATCGAGAACGCCCTGCACTGGGTCCGCGACGTCACCTACGACGAAGACCGCTCCCACGTCCGCACCGGCCACGCCGCCCATGTCATGGCCAGCCTGCGCAACACCGCGATCTCGATCCTGCGACTCACCGGCTGGGACAACATCGCCACCGCCCTACGCCACCACGCCCGCAACCCCGAAAGAGCCATCACATGCGCCCTCACAAGCTGAAACAAGACCTTTCCGGGGCCCTGGGCCGGGGGTAGTCGAGCAGCATGCCCTGTTTCTCGTAGTTCTCGAGCCGGTATACCTCCCAGCAGGCATCTATCAGCCGCCTCGTCTCGGCGCTCACTTCTGACCCCTTCGAGTGGCTTGATCAATAGCGCCCCAGACTCCGAAGGATTCGGAAGCACCGGCATCAGCGCACTCGCTCTGCACTGGGCAGTGTCGGCAGCGGTCGGCTGCCCAGTCGCGATCGTCGGCGGAATCACTCAGCCATGGGTTGTTCTCGTCGCCCCAGGATGCGCAGGCGATGAACTGGCCGTGGTCGGCCGCGGTGGCCAGGGCGGCGGTGAGCGCCAGATGGGCTGGAGAGTCGAGCATGGGCAGTTGAGGATTGATCTTCACGACAGGCCGCCCTTCTGGGCGAGCTTGTGGCGCCAGGTGCACTTCTGGGTGCCAGCCCTGAGGGTCAGGGACATGCCACAGTCCGGGCACGGGTCGGTCGCCTCGCCAATTGGGCCAGTCGTGCGGCTGTCTGTTTGAGCGTGGCCCGACTGTGATTGTTCCCCAGTTGGGCCACGCTGTATTGGCTTGTCATACCCAGTTGGGCCAATTGGGCCACTTTCTGAGAGATGGACATCGTGGCTGGCCCGACTGTGATCCGCGCCTTCGCCCGGATGGTCGGGTTCGTCGGAACGATCGGAACGTGTGGAACGGTTGGAACGGTTTGATTGAGACCCCTCCGAACTGTTCGGATACCTGCCGTTCGAATCGTTCGTATCGTTCGAGCCGTTCACACTGTTCGTGTGCAACCTGCTGGCGACGGCCGCAATATCTACCTCGGCGTAGCCACGGCGCCTCTCACCGTCCGGTTCCTGCCTGGGGCGGACGCCGGCACCAACGAGCATCTTGGCGAGGCGGTGAGCAGTGAGATCTCGGCCATAGGGCGATTCCTTGCTCCACTGGTCGGGCCGATCCGCGATCATCTTGGCCACGATCTCGCTGGTCGGCACGAACTGGCGATCTTTCACGATCTCGGCCACGTCCAGAATCGCCTGCATGGTTGGTGGAATGCTGCGCATGCCGTCCTCCCGGTCTCGCCTTTCTTCTTCCATGTCGCGCTCGATCAGCGCAGATACTCGTTGCGGCCAGGGACCACCCACCACTGCGGCGACCCGCACGAAGGCAACCCAACGTTCCTTCAGCCGACCCTTGCAGCCGTCGGGGAACGTTGGACGCGCTTCTTTGACCTGCCCGGCATGGGTTTCGGCCCACTGGCGTAGACCGTCGCCTACCGTCAGCGCCTGCAGCTCGAAGTCCTCATCGAGCCAGTCGGTCTCTTCGGCCTGATCGTTGACATCGGGCAGCAGGAAGATCCGCAGCGCCCGCGATCTGGTGTCGTCGGGGATGCGCGGGCTGTTCCCGGCCATCGCGACCGCGCAGTAGGTGGCCATCTCTTTCGGGATCCAGTCACCGCCCTTGGTCGGGGTCAGCACCGGACGGGTCGCGCCGCGCTTGTACCCGGAGTTCAAGATCGACAGCAGATCCGAAGTCGTCTCCTTCTTCGGGTCCAACGATCGGTCGACCTCATCGAGCAGCAACGTCCTGGGCCGCTCGGCGACCAGCCGGACCAGCAGCGCAGAGCTGGTGACCTGGGACATCTGCGCAGGGTCCAGACAGATCCGCTGCAGGTGCTCCAACGCGGTGGTCTTGCCACTGCCCGGCATGATGCTGTCGATCAGCAGCCGAGGCGTCACCGGCACGTAGCCGAGCAGCCATGTGTGCTGAGCCCATAGCGCCATCACCCAGATGTCCTCGACGGCGGTGGTGATCACGTACCTCTTCAGCCAGACCACCGCATCGTCCAGCGCAGGAGTCTTGAGCCACTCACTCATACGATCGCCCCGATCAGGGCAAGATCGGCGGCGTGCTCGGGGTCGAGGATGTCGTCACCGCGCAAGACTGCGGCGTGCAATCTGCATTGAGCAGCGCTCACCGCACACCGGCGGTCGATGCGCTGGGCAGCGGTCGGATCGGTGCCGAGATAGTCGCCGGGTCGTGGCCGGCAGTCCTCGAAGATCCGGCCGCGCTGCTCCCACTGGGCTGGCAAGACGCTGCTGATCGCGTCGGCAACCAGGTCATCGCGATGGGCGCCGAGGTCGAGGCCGGCCAGGGCGCGGCGCACCTGGGCTTGCGGGCTGAATAGGCTAGGACCTGATATGCTGGATTCGCGGATTGAGTGCGTGGTGGCCGTCCCAGGGTTCTCCTCCCTGGGGCGGTTCTCCTTTTTTGCGATCATGCCGCGTCATCACCGCCGAGTGCAGCGAGCTCGGACTCAGCGGCCTTGGCGTCCGCAATGGCTTCGCGGGCTTTACGACGCGACTGTGCAGACTTCAGTGCCAACCGCTGATAGTAGGCGCGGCGGAGATGCTCGGCGCGGATGGGGTCACCATCGGCCTGGGCAAGGAACTTGGCTTGGAGGGCGGCGCGCGCCTTCGCGGTGCGGGCAGTGCGGTCGGTGGTTTGCGCCCAAGACTCATTGGCGGCGATCGAGGCGAGCAGCCGACGCTCGGAATCGGGTGTAGACATACGTGTCCCCTTGACACGTACCTCTGCCCAATTAGGTAACTTGATTCCGCGCTGGCGCCAGGCTCGTATTCAGCTTTCCGTGGGAAATGCTACCTCATCTTTACGCTGTTCGCCAAGTTTCTGCACGGCGGCAGCTACGGGATCTTCGCCGTGATAGAGCAGGGGCAGCGTAGTCTTCTTCTTGCCCGCCTGCACCTGCAGATAGAGCTCGTTCAGGTCGGCGACCATCTTGTGCTCTTCGCGGCAGGTGGCGAACACCTCATCGTCCGGGTAGTAGTCGACACCGGGGCGGCCCAAGTAGTTCGGTGGGAAGTCCACTCTTCGGTGAACGCGCCGTCCATTGACCGCAAGTTCATACTCGGATGTAGTCCACACCGTCGCGCGCCACAACAGAGCACCATCATCCTCGCGTTCAACCGCGCCGACGAACCCACCACAGATCGGGCAGAACGCCCGCAACACCGCCTCGCTCATATTCGATCGCCCCTGCGGAGTCGTTGAGCAGCAGCCTTCGCGCGCTCGTCGGCCGCGACGGAACCATATCGGCCTAGCATCGCGTCCGACTTCCAGCCCGCCAACCGCATGGCGTCGCGCTCTTGGCCGCCGTTGGCGAGGAAGTCGTTCGCCCACGTATGCCGAAGCTGATGCGGGTGAATTCGCGGCAAGCCGGCCTCATCGCAGCGGACCTCGAACCGGGCCCTGATTCCGTCCTCTGTGAGCCCGCCCCGCTCCCCCAACCACAGCTTCGGCAGGTGTGCCCAGCGGTGATCGGACCGGACGCGTAGGTACCGGTCGACTGCTTGGACCGTGCGATCGCCGAAGTAGACGAACCGCGTTCCCGTCTTTCCGGTCACCAGCGCGATGGCGGTGTCGAGGTCGAGTCGACTCGGGTCGGTCGTCATCCCGGCCAACTCCCCCACCCGAATGCCGGTGTCGAGCAGGACGCGGAAGATCGCCTGATCGCGACGGTCTGCGAACGATTTCCCTCGGCATGTGCTCAGCAGCTTGGTCAGATCGGCATCCGAGACGATGGGGACGGCGGGCTCGTCGGTCACCGCGGGAGCCTCCAGTTTCGCCATGGGGTTCGTGGCGAGCTCGTCCTCGTCGGCGAGCCATTGACAAAATCGGTGTAGGCCGCGGTAGCGCATCTTGCGGGTGTTTGCGGATAGTCCCGCGTCGCGCAGACTTGCCAGCCATTCACGGATGGCGGGGCGAGTGAGTTCGTCCAGCGTCTCCGGTCTGCCCTGCTCGGCAAGCCATCGGCCGAAGAAGATGACTGCCTGGTCGTACAGGCGGACGGTCTGCGGTGACTTGTCGGCGGCGCGCAACGCGCGGTCGAAACTCTTGCGCAAGTCTTCCAATCGGGCAGCCATGATGCTAGGTTATCAGGTGAGTAAGCGTTGTGCTACTCGCCACATGCGCCTATCAATAACTAAATTGCCTAGTCAATCTTGCGTTGCCTGCTCGGCTGCACCCGCGGCGGTTCGCCCGGCATCTTCGGGTATTCGGGCGGATAGGGCATGTCCGTCAGGCCCTGTTCCAGCCCCAGTTCGTAGAGCCGAAGCGCCGGATCGATGCTTTGGGGTTTGGACGCGTACAGCGGGGCCCAGACGTCGCCATGCTCGCGGTAACGCTGCGGCATGGTGACCACGGTGAAATCGTCCGGGCGCACATCCGGCAGTTCGTCCCAGGTCAGCGGCGCCGACACCCTGGCCTGGGGCACCGGACGCACCGAATACGGACTGGCCATCAACCGGTCACGCGCCATCTGGTTGAAGTCGACGAAGATGCGCTGACCGCGTAGCTCCTTCCACCACTCCACCGTGACCTTCTCCGGCATCCGGTGAGCGAGTTCGCGACCGATCGCTATCACGGCATGCCGCGCGACCACGAAGGGCACGGGCTCGATCATGCAGAAGACGTGAACCCCGCGTCCGCCGCTCGTCTTCGGGTAGCTCTCCAATCCCAATTCACCCATCACCTGGCGCAACTCGAGCGCGGCTCCGACGGCGTCCCCGAAATCGGTGCCCGGTTGCGGATCCAGGTCTATCCGCAACTGGTCGACCAGGTCGACCCTGGGGGCAGTCACAGGCCACGGATGGAAGCGCAACGTGCCAAGGTTCACCGCCCAGACGATGGTGGCCAGATTCGATGGGGTGATCGCGGTTGCGGTACGACCCGACGGAAACGTGATCTCGGCCACATCCACCCAGTCGGGACGCTTCTCGGGAGCCCGCTTCTGGTAGAAGGCATCGCCCTTGCCATCAGCACGGGTGGTCAGCTTCATGCCCTCGCGGACTCCACCGGGCCAGCGTTCGAGCGTGGTCGGACGCCGTCGCAGCCCCGCAAGGAACCCGTCCCCCACACTCATCGCGTAGTTCGCCAGATCGAGCTTGCTGATACCCAGGTCCTCGAAGTAGATCTTGTCGGGGCTGGATAACCGCACCTCGATCCCCTGTACGTCCAGCTGCATCGCAGGTGTCGCCATGGATCCAGCCTATGAGGTGCCGGGGCACGGTTGAGGATTGAAGCAGCTGGTTACGCTGGAGACTGCCCGAGAGGAGCCGACCGTGAACCGTTCACTGCCAGGAGATGGCGTCTTCAGGCTTACCGATGACCAATGGCGGGTCAAGCTGAATCCCAAGGAGTTCCACGTCCTGCGCGAGGCCGGCACCGAGGCGCCGTTCATCGGCGAATACACCAATCTTGAAGCCGAGGGTACTTACCGCTGCCGAGCCTGCGGCGCTGAACTCTTCCGCTCGACCACCAAATTCGGTTCGCACTGCGGCTGGCCGAGCTTCTTCTCTCCCCTCGCTGAGGACCGCGTCCGCTATATCGAGGACCGCTCGATGCCCGGGCGGCCGCGGGTCGAGGTGCGCTGCGCCAACTGCGATTCGCATCTGGGACATGTCTTCGAGGGCGAGGGCTACGACACTCCCACCGATCTGCGCTACTGCATCAACTCGATCAGCCTGACTTTCGAGCCCGCCGATGATCCCGAACCGGGTGCGCGGACTGGTGCCTAGCGCCTTGACGGCGCGTCTGCCGGAGCACAGCTGTACTGCCGCCTATTGTCGGGACTGTGAAGAATGAGGTCCGGACACTGATGAGCGGGGACTCATCCTTCGGCCGCATCACCGACGCCATCGAGGCATTCGGTTGGCATCCCCGGGTGCAGGTCGAGCAGATTCCGGCACCCCAGCGCATCGCGCCACACGCCTATGCCGTCGAGGCAAGCGTGCTGACCACCGCGGACGACGAGGTCGGCACCGGACGCCTGATCGTTCTCCACGATCCGAACGGCAACCAGGCCTGGAACGGCAACTACCGGTGCGTCAGCTACGCCCGCGCTGATGTCGATCTGGAGATGGTCACCGACCCTCTGCTCGCCGAGGTCGGCTGGACCTGGCTGACCGAGGCGCTGGAAGCGAACAACGCCAGCTATCACGACGCCTCCGGAACCGTGACGGCGGTGTCCAGCCGCAGTTTCGGCGAACTCGCCGGCGAGGCCGACCGTGCGGAGATCGAGATCCGCGCGTCGTGGACTCCCGAGCTGGGTGAACTGCCCGACATCGTGCCTCACCTGGCGGCCTGGCAGTCACTGCTGTGCACCACCGCCGGTCTACCTCCATTGGCCGACGGCATCATTCAACTCACCACCCGGCTGGAACAACAATGAGCGAACCTCCCGAACTCGATCTGGCCGAACTGCCGGTGCTGGCCGAGCCCGCCAGCGGAGTTCCCTCAGTGGTCGACGATTCGCCAAGCCGGAGCGCGGCACTCGAAGCCCTGCGGGCCGGTCATGGTCCAATCGCCATCGATGTTGAACGCGCGCAGAGCTTCCGGTACTCGTCCAAGGCCTACCTGCTGCAGCTCAAGCGTCCCGGTTCGGGCATCATATTGATCGATCCGACTGCATTCCAGACCGATGAGGCCGAGGTCGCGCAGCTGGCAGCCTTGCAGCAGCTGATCGGCGACCAGGAGTGGATCATCCACGCGGCCACCCAGGACCTGCCCAATCTGGTGCAGCTGGGGTTGCGCCCGGTGCAGCTCTTCGACACCGAACTGGCCGCACGCCTGCTCGGACTGCCAAAGGTGGGTCTGGCCGCGCTGGTCGGCAGGTACTGCGGCGTCCGGCTTCTCAAGGAGCATTCCGCCGCCGATTGGTCACGACGGCCTATTCCCGATGACTGGCTGGCTTACGCCGCACTCGACGTCGAGCTCCTGCACGAGTTGCGCGAACAGTTGAGCGCCGAGTTGGCCGCAACCGACAAGCAGGAATGGGCCGCTCAAGAGTTCGAGTGGCTGTGCCGATGGGCAGTGCATCCGGCCGCCGAGCACCCCGACCGGTGGCGCCGCACGTCGGGTTCGCATCTCGTCCGTACGCCACGCGGCCAGGCCGTGGTTCGCGAACTGTGGACGGTTCGCGATGACATCGCCCACCAGAACGACAAGACACCCTCGAAGATCCTGCCTGACAAGGCCATCAGTGAACTGGCCGCACTGATCACCCGCAGCCACCCCGGCGTCCCCACGGTGCAGGAGCTGCGTTCCATCGATGGGTTCAAGCGCCGCCAAGCTCGTGCCTATCAGGCCGAATGGCTCGCTGCGCTCGATCGGGTAGCGAACCTGCCCACGAGCGAGCTGCCGCCGGTGCGCACCGCAACCAATGGGATTCCCGCTCCACGCAACTGGGAGCGCGTCAATCCGCAGGCCTGGCGGCGCTGGGAGGCTGTGCGTCCGGTGGTCGTGAAGCGTGCCGAGGAGCTCAATCTGCCGGTGGAGAATCTCATCTCCCCCGATGCGCTCAAGCATCTTCTGTGGGAGATCGAGCTGCCACTGAGCGTCGAGTCGGTCTCCGATCAGCTCGCTGCCCGCGACGCCCGCCGCTGGCAGCAGGACCTGATCGCTCCGCTGGTGGTGGAGCGGCTCAGCTGACTCCGGTCGCTTCTGACCCCACCTCCGCCGCCGGTTCGCCATGGGTCACTGGCGAAACCTCTCGGCGTCCACCGTGGGGGCTTCGATGAAGGCGGTCATCGTCTCCGTCACCTCGCGGGCGATCGCCTGCGGTGTCAGCCCGATCTCGGCGAAGATCTCGTTGCGGGTCGCCGGCTGCAGGTACCGCTGCGGGACGCCGAACTGGCGGGTGGGCACCTCGATCCCGGCAGCGTCCATCTCCAGCTCGAGGTGCGATCCCAAACCTCCGACGATCAGGTTGTCCTCGATGGTGACGATCAGCCGGTGGTGCCGGGTCATCTCGACCAGCGCGGGGCTGATCGGCAGTCCCCACACCGGATCAACCACGCTCACGGTGATGCCCTGCGCCCGGAGCAGGTCGGCCACCTTCAATGCCCGGGCGCACATCGCGCCCCAAGCCACCAGCAACACGTCGGCGTCCTCGTCGGCCGACAGCACGTCGAGACCGTCGCGCCGGACGACCGCGGGCATCGGGTCCGGCAGCTTCTCCTTGCTGTAGCGAATCAGCGTGGGGGCATCACTGGTCTCGACAGCTTGCGTGAGAACTTCGGCCAGCCGTGGCTGATCACGAGGACTGGCCAGCATCAGACCGGGCACTATGCCAGCGAGGGAGACATCCCAGATGCCGTTGTGGCTGGCACCGTCGGGTCCGGTGATTCCCGCCCGGTCCAGCACGACAGTCACTCCGAGCTTGTGCAGACCCACGTCTAGCAGCAGTTGATCGAAGGCCCGGTTGAGGAATGTCGAGTACACGGCGAAGACCGGGTGCAGACCCGCGCGCGCCAAGCCGGCAGCCATCGTCATCGCGTGCTGTTCGGCGATGCCGACATCGAAGGTCCGCTCCGGGTAGGCCGCCGCGAACCGGGTCAACCCCACCGGATGCAGCATCGCCGCGGTGAGCGCCACCACATCGGGATGGTCGTCCGCGATCTCCATCATCTGCTGCGCAAAGGCATCGGTCCAGGTGGCCTGCACGGCTGCGCTGAGGGGCTCTCCGGTCGTGGCGTCGATGCGTCCGACCGTGTGAAAGTGATCGGCCTTGTTGAGTTCGGCGGCCCGGAAACCATGGCCCTTCTTGGTGATGGCGTGCACGATGACCGGCCCCCCGAAGCCCTTGGCCAGCTCGAGAGCCTCGGTCAAGGCGTCGAGGTCATGGCCGTCGATCGGTCCGAGGTACTTCAGGCCCAGGTCGCTGAACATCTCCTGCGGAGCCAGGATGTCCTTGAGACCCGATTTCATGCCGTGCAGCACGTCATAGGCGGTGCGTCCGAAACGCGCCCGCCGCATCTGGGTCTTGATCGTCTCCAGCGTTTGCTCGTAGCGGGGATCGGTGCGGATCGCCCCCAGTTGTCGTGACAGCCCGCCCACCGTCGGGGCATAGGAGCGTCCGTTGTCGTTGACCACGATCACCAGCGGGAGATCGTCGGCGATCGCGATGTTGTTCAGCGCCTCCCAGGCCATGCCGCCGGTCAGTGCTCCGTCACCGATGACAGCCACCACCGTGCGATCGGTTTCGCCGCGCAGCTGGAAGCCGTGTGCCAGACCCTCCGCCCAGCTCAGCGCCGTGGACGCATGCGAGTTCTCAACCCAGTCATGCTCGGACTCCGCCACGCAGGGGTAGCCCGACAAGCCGTCCTTCTGCCGCAGGCTTGCGAACTCCCCACCGCGTCCGGTCAGCATTTTGTGCACATAGCTTTGGTGCCCCGTGTCGAAGATGATCGGATCGTGCGGCGAATCGAAAGTGAGATGCAACGCCAAGGTCAGCTCGACAACCCCCAGGTTGGGACCCAGGTGACCGCCGGTGCGGCTCACGTTCGAGATCAGGAACTGCCTGATCTCGGCTGCCAGCTCATCCAGCTGTGGACGCTGCAACGCGCGCAGGTCGCTGGGCTGATGAATCGACTCCAACAAGGACATGGTTCGACGATACCGGCACCGCACAGGTTGTCCACTACGCCTCACGGCCATTTCCTCGGTTGACCGCAGGATCGTCGTCCTGACCCGGTGCGGGCCTGGCGATCCGTCAGGCAGTGCGAAGGAAGATCTTGCCTCGCAGGGCCTCCTCGACCAGTGCGATCGCGCGGCGCGTCGCCAGCAGGTGCAGCTCTTCGGCCTCGTCGTCCAGCAGGCTCGGTTGGTCGTCCAAACGCATCTCGCGGTTCGCCCGAATTCGTCCCTCGATGAAATCGCCGGCGAACCGGGCCAAGACGCTCGGGTGACGACGCAGCACTGCATAGCCCCGATAGTCGGGCGGGCAGCAGCCCAGTAACCAGTCTGCTGCCGACTGCTCCCAATCTGGGACGCCCGGAGGCAGGACGGTCTCCGGCCAACCCCGCGGAACGAAGTTCTGGACGGACAGCTCGTCGGCGAGTCGATGGGCGATGGTGGTCATCTCGTCCTCCTCATACTCGGAAAGCCGATCTCGAACATTTGTTCGATTGGTTCAAGTATGCACTGCACCTATGACGAAAACCAGCACCACAGGCGAAACACCCAGGCGTGGCGATAACTCGAGCTGCGATTTTCGTAAGAGTTCGCTGTGGAGCGCAGAATGGGGGCATGGACGTCTTCGACCAGATCATCGCGGGGCAACTGCCCGCGGAGGTCATCTGGCGCACCGAGCGTTTGATCGCCTTTCTGGATGCCCGGCCGCTGTTCGCGGGACACACGCTGGTCTGCCCGGTCGAACACTATGAAACCCTGTACGAACTTCCCGAGGACTACTACACCGAGATCCTCGCTGCTGCCCGCACCATCGCACTCGCCCAGAAGGCGGCACTGGGCGCTCAGGGCACCTTCATCGCCGCCAACAACGTCATCAGCCAGTCGGTCCCGCATTTCCACTTGCACGTCGTGCCACGTAGCAAGGGCGACGGACTGAAGGGATTCTTCTGGCCGCGCAGCAGGCCATCAGCCGACCAGCTGCATGCTGTGGCCGAGCAACTACGCGCCGAACTGGCAGGAGCAAAGCCTTGAGTGAACTCGCCAACATCTTCATGCCCGGCGCCCGCCATTGGGACGAGGTGAAGCGCGCCGAGAAGTCGCTGTACGTCGATTCGAAACAAGGCGGCTCGGGTCCCGGCAAGCTCGATCTGGATTCCGGATTCATGGTCTTGCGTGATCAGACGGGAAACGCCACCGAGACCTCCACGACGATCGGGAACCCGTTCCGGACGGCACCCGAAGAGGCGGTGGAGGACGAACACAGATCTGCGGCCGACGACATCACCCAGATGTCCCCGACCGCAGATCCTGTTGTCAACGACTGACGATCAGCCCTTCAGAGCCCGCAGCACGTACTGCATGATGCCGCCGTGGAGGTAGTAGTGGCGTTCTCCTGGCGTGTCGATGCGCACGATGGCGTCGAAGCGGGTTGTCTTGCCATCCGGCGCGGTTGCGGTGACCTCGACGGTCTTGGGAGTGATTCCGGCGTTGAGGTCGGTGACTCCGGAGATCGAGAACGCTTCCTCCCCGGTCAGCCCGAGCGAGGCGGCGCTGGTTCCGGCCGGGAACTGCAGTGGGAGCACGCCCATGCCGATCAGATTCGAGCGGTGGATGCGTTCGTAGCTCTCCGCGATGACGGCCCTCACGCCCAACAGCATGGTGCCCTTGGCCGCCCAGTCCCGTGAGCTGCCCGACCCGTATTCCTTGCCTGCCAGCACGACCAGCGGAATGCCACGAGCCTGGTAGTTCACGGACGCATCGTAAACGGTGGTCACCGGCCCATCGGGCTGAGTGAAATCGCGGGTGAAGCCGCCTTCGGTGCCCGGCGCAATCTGGTTGCGCAACCGGATATTGGCGAACGTGCCACGGATCATCACTTCGTGGTTGCCACGCCGCGAGCCGTAGGAGTTGAAGTCCTTGCGCTCGACGCCGTGACTGGTCAGATACTGGCCGGCCGGGGAGTCCACCTTGATCGCGCCCGCCGGGCTGATGTGGTCGGTGGTGACCGAGTCCCCCAGCTTCAGCAGCACCCGAGCCCCGCAAATGTCACGGACCGGAGCCGGCTTGGCAGGCATGTCATCGAAGTAGGGGGGTTTGCGCACATAGGTCGAGGTGGCGTCCCACTCGAAGACCTTGCCCTCGGGTGTCGGCAGCGTTTGCCAACGCTCGTCACCAGCGAAGACGTCGGCATACGAGGTCGTGTACATCTGCGGATCGATCGCTGAGGCGATCACGTCCTCGATCTCGGTCGGGGTTGGCCAGATATCACGCAGGAAGACACTGTTACCTTGATCGTCCTGCCCGATCGGCTCCGTGGTCAGATCGAGATCCATGGACCCGGCGAGCGCATAGGCGACCACCAGCGGTGGGCTGGCCAGGTAGTTCATCTTCACGTCGGGGTTGATGCGTCCCTCGAAGTTGCGGTTGCCCGACAGCACCGACACGACCACCACATCGTCACTGTTCACGGCCTTGCTCACCGCCGGAATCAACGGACCCGAATTGCCGATGCATGTGGTGCAGCCGTAGCCGACCACGTCAAAACCCAGCTGGTCCAGATAAGGGGTGAGCCCGGCACGCTCCAGGTAGCTGGTGACCACCTGTGACCCTGGGGCGAGCGTGGTCTTCACCCACGGCTTGCGTTGCAGACCCTTCTCAGCCGCCTTCTTGGCGACCAGGCCGGCGGCCACCATCACGCTCGGATTCGACGTGTTCGTGCACGAGGTGATCGCGGCGATACCCACCAGGCCGTTCGACAGGGTGACCGGCTGTTCACCGATGGCCGCGTCCACCGACTTGGTCAGATCGCTGGCGTAGTTCGGCAGCGCTGTAGCAAAGGCCTGCCGGGCGTCGGCCAAGGCGATCCGGTCTTGCGGACGCTTGGGCCCGGCGATCGACGGCACCACTGTCGACAGGTCGAGCTCGAGGTATTCGGAGTATTCGGCAGTCACCTCGGGGTCGAACCACAGACCCTGGGCCTTCGCATAGGCCTCCACCAGCGCGATCTGATCCTCGCTGCGGCCGGTCAGCCGGAGATACTCCAAAGTGATCTGATCGATCGGGAAGATGGCAATAGTGGAGCCGTATTCGGGGCTCATGTTGCCGATCGTCGCGCGATTGGCCAGCGGCACCTGCGCCACGCCCGGCCCGTAGAACTCGACGAACTTGCCGACCACCCCGTGCTTGCGAAGCCGGTCGGTGATGGTGAGCACCAGGTCTGTCGCGGTGGCGCCCTCGGGCAGCTTCCCGGTGAGTTTGAACCCGACGACCCGTGGGATCAACATCGAGACAGGCTGACCCAGCATGGCCGCCTCGGCCTCGATACCGCCGACTCCCCAACCGACCACGCCCAGCCCATTCACCATGGTGGTGTGTGAATCGGTGCCCACACAGGTGTCCGGATAGGCCACCAGCTCGCCATTGACCTCGCGCGGGAACACCACCCTGGCCAGATGCTCGATGTTGACCTGGTGGACGATGCCGGTGCCCGGCGGCACCACCTTGAAGTCATCGAATGCGGTCTGTCCCCAGCGCAGGAATTGGTAACGCTCGCGGTTGCGCTCGTACTCGAGATCGGTGTTCACCCGTAGCGCCTGAGGGGACCCGAAGACGTCGGCGATCACGGAGTGATCGATCACCATCTCCGCCGGTGACAGCGGATTGATCTTCGAGGGATCGCCACCCAGATCAGCCATCGCCTCACGCATCGTGGCCAGATCCACGATGCACGGCACGCCGGTGAAGTCCTGCATGATCACGCGTGCCGGAGTGAACTGAATCTCGTGATCCGGCTCCGAATCAGCGTCCCACTCCCCCAGGAACGCGATGTCGTCGTGCGTGATGTTCGCGCCGTCCTCGGTGCGCAGCAGGTTCTCGAGCAGCACCTTCAAGCTGTATGGCAGCCGCTCCTGGCCAGGAACCTTGTCGAGCCGGTAGTAGGCGTATGTCGTGCCGTTGACTTCAAGCGAGTCCTTGGCGCCGAAGCTGTCAATACTCATGCTGCTCCCCATCTGCAATTTATCTTGATGTCAAGATACCACTCTCGTGGTATTTCAGATAAATCCTCCCATCGTGAGGGTGGACTCAGGCCGGAACAGCCCACATCGACCCCCCGGACAAGGCAAGCCCGCACTAACCTGATGTCGGGTCCCGGCCTCTCGCTCAGCGCGCCCATGCCGAGACCCACAGCGGCAACCCCTATTGACACCCTAAATGCGCCCGCACAGGTTCGGTTGAGCGCAGGCCGCGGATAACGTCGAAACATGACACAAGACAAGTTCAATGCTGATTCCAACGACAACTTCGAGGTCGCCGGCAATCAACTCACCGACGCGATCAAGAAGCTCTGGAAGGACACCACCGTCCGGAGCATCATCATCCGCCATCCCGATGGCAGGAAGCTCATGACCGTGCCGCTGGCCGTCGGTGTCGCCGGCGGAGCCATCGCACTGGTGATGGCTCCCGTACTGTCGATCATCGCCGCGATCGGGGCAGGGCTGGCCAAGGTCCGCGTCGAGGTCGTCCGCACCGACGACCCGCAACGCTGATCACCCCGTTGCTGCGTGATGCGTTCGATCAGTGCCGAATCGATGACTGCTGGCGGGCTGCCCGACGCTGCTTGAGTTGGGCGGCATAGACCTCGCGCAACTCCGGGTCGTCCATCACCAGATAGACCAGTCCGCAGTCCTGCGGCCCGTTGGCGCCGGGCTGACACAGGCTGCACGGGTCGTCCGGACGAAGCGGACAGCGCGGCGTGCTTATTCGCGAAGTGGTCATCGATTCAACTGTGCGTCCGAACGCCGCGATCCTCAACTCGGCATGGCAACCGCGCAGCCTTTTCGCAACATCGCTGTATCCAATAGGCTGGGGCTCCGCCGTCAGAAACGAGGATTACGTGAGTTCCAGTCTGCGCCCGATCGATGTTTTCCCGATCACCACCCGAGTACTCGACGTATTGCGCGTCAGTGATGTCACCCCTGGTATGCGCAGAGTCACTCTCGGGGGGCCGGGTCTGGCGGCCCACACTGCCGATACCGGCTATCCGGTGCAGGCGTTTCGCTCCGATGGCTTCGACGACGAATTCAAGATCATTCTCAAGCACCCGGACGCCGACGTCGTGGTCGCACCCACTCAGGCCGACGGGGTGCTCAACTGGCCGATGGACAATCCCCTGCTGGTGGCACGGACCTACACCGTTCGCCGATGGGATCCCGCGGCCGGCGAGATCGACGTCGATGTCGTCAGGCACGATTCGGGACCTGCCGGCCGGTGGGCGCAGACGGTCGAGCCGGGCGAGCAGGTACAGATCGCCGGACCAAAGGCCTCCAGTGGCCAGCCCGAGGGCGCTGACTGGATACTGGCCGCCGGTGACGAGACAGCTCTGCCCGCGATCGGACGGTGGCTCGAGAACTGGCCACACGGCGTGCCCGGGCAGATCTTTATCGAGGTCGCCGAACAATCGCACAGGCAGCAACTCACCCAGCCCGACGGCGTCCAGCTGACCTGGTTGGTCCGCGACGGGGCACCGGCCGGCACGACCAGCCTCCTTCACGACGCTGTCCGGGCTGCGCCGTGGTGGGAGGGCAGGGTCTTCGTCTGGCTGGCCGGCGAATCCCTCACGTTGGCGCCGATCCGCCGCTGGCTGCGCCACGAGAAGCAGCTGCCGAAGGCGCAGCTGGACGTGACAGGCTACTGGCGCCGCCAGCCGCACGCCGAGGACACCGGCGGCCTGGATGTCCTGGGCAGCACCGCGACCCACACTCTGAAACTGCAGAAACTGGCCGACATCGTACCGGGATTCGCCATCCGCACCGCCATCACGATGGGACTGGCAGCCGCACTGGAATCAGGACCGCGCACCTCGGGCCAGATCGCCGCGCAGACAGCCGCGCCCGAGACAGGAATCGCCAAGCTGCTGCGCTATCTGGCGAGTCTGGGACTTGTCTCCCGCACCGCGGACGGACGCTACGGACTCACCGACTTCGGCGCCGAGCTGAACAATGACCATCTTGCCGGGGAGTTGGACTTCGCTGCCGATCATGCGCTCCGCGAGTTGGCCGGCCTGCTCTGCTTGACCGACGCCGTTGAATCGGGGCGCCACGGCGGGTCCGCCTGGTTCAGCGATGCAGCCCCCGAGACCGTGCTAACCGAGCCCGCAGTGGTGGCCGAACGGATCGCAGATGAGGCCACCAAGGCCGGCTACCTGGCCGGTCCACTGGCCCACTCACCCGAGTTGCGGGGTCTGGGTTCGCTCGCGGTGATGGGATTGGGGGCGGCGGTCATCGCGTCCGTGCTCGTGCGTGAGCACGATCGCTTGCAGGTCACCGTGCTTGCGACCCCGGCCGAGATCGAGGTGCTGCGAGCATCCGCGCCAGCACACGAACGGGTCAGGTGCGCTCCGGCAGACGCCGGCGATGCGCCGGAGCCGACCGATGCGGTCCTGCTCGTCAACGTACTCAACGGTTCATCCGACGCGGATGCTGCCCGGCACCTGCGCGCGATCGCAGACGGGCTGAATCCGGGCGGACGAATTCTCGTCCTGACCGAGGTCTTCGATGCGCAGCGGGCCTATCCGCACGACTACGCCGAGGACCTCATTGATTTCGGCCTGTTCGGTGGTGGATCTCGTGACCACGGCGAGTATGCGTCGCTGTTCGCTGCGGCGGGGCTGGGGGGCATGCGGGGCGAGACGCTGGGCTGGGGATTCACGCTGGTCAGCCTGGCGCCCCGCAGGCCGCAGGATGAGGGCTAGGACGTCGTCCAACCGCCATCGACGACCAGCATCTGGCCGGTGATGTAGCTGGATGCATCGCTGGCCAGGAAGAGCGCGACCGAGCCGAGCTCGCTGGGCTCGGCGAGTCGTCCCATGGGGATGCGCGCGATGATCGACTTGGCTCTCGACCAATCGGAGAACAGTGTCTCGGTGAGTTCGGTATGCACCCATCCGGGAGCGATGCCGTTGCAGCGGATGCCCTTGCCCGACCATTCCTTGCTGAGCGCCCGCATCACTCCCCCGACTCCGGACTTGGCGGCCGCGTAGGCGACGATATCGGGCACCACCGACTGGTAGTTGTTGAGCGAACCGATGAAGATGTGGCTGCCTGGCCGCCCGGCCTCCAGCTGCCGGCGGCCGAGCTCCTGGCTGATTACGAAGGGCGCCGTCAGATGCACCTGGAGCAGTCGCTCCCACTGTTCGCGGGGAAAATCGACCGCGGCTTCGCGATGCTGGAAGCCGGCCGCGTGCACGATGATGTCGATCGGACCGTCAAGGCCGTCCTCGCAGTCATCCAGCAGAGCAGCAGCATTGACGGTCATCACGTCGGCGGCCACCGCCACCGAGTTCGGCACCTTCTCGGTCGCGGCCTTGAGCTGCTGCGCGGTGCGGGAAACGAGCGCTACCTGCGCGCCGGCCTCGCCCAGAGCTTGGGCAATGGCCTGCCCGATCCCGCGCCCACCACCGGTGACGATCGCACGACGACCGTCCAGCTTGAACAGATCCAGTACCGACTCGGCCATTGACGCTCCCCTTGCCGACGAGACTCAGACGACTTGTGACTTGAAACCTAGCAGGCCAGCCGCGATCCCCATTCTTTCGCGCGCTCGATCTCGCCCGCCTGCAGCACGGGGGTATCACCAGTGATGAAGAATCCTTCACCCTGTTCGACGTGAGCACCCCTGCGCTTGAGTTTCTTGGCTGCGTCCTTGGCCGCCGAGCCCGAATGAAGCGATACCCGAGTGTCGAAGGTGAAGACCGTGGGCACACCCGAGAGGTCGGCGGACGCGATCCACTCCCGCACACCGGAGCTGTCCACGTCGATGCCGCGGCGAGCGGCGATGCGTCGTGAGGACGAGCTCGGCAGCTTCAAGTTATGAGTGGGCGCCCCGACCAGCAGCAGATCCACGTCAGCGATCTGGGCGGGGGCCTGCGCGGCACTCCAGACCACCGTCTGCGCACCCGTCTGGCGCGCACCGGCAGCGATGGCCTCCGCGACCTGCGCGGTATTTCCCCAATATGACTCGACAACGATTCCGATACGCATGGCATTACCCTTCTCGCGGTTGAGACATCGTGTTTCATGTGAAACACTATGTCTCATGAGTAGCGCCAGTCAACAGGGCGGGGTCACTCCGCGCGAACGCGTCCTGAACACGGCCCTGAGCCAGATCACCGAGCACGGCATGACCGTGAGCCTGGAGCATCTGTCGCTCGAGGAGATCATCCGCGCCTCCGGTGTGTCACGCGCATCCGCCTATCGGATCTGGCCCAACAAACAGCGGTTCTTGGCCGACGTCCTCGTGTCGGCAGTGCGGGCCACCCGGCTGGAGGTCGACTCGCAGGCCGAGGTAGCTCAACTGACCGCTTTGCTGGATGCCAACCCCAGCTTCGCGACCGATGCGCAGGTGCGCAGAGATGTCATCGTCGAAGGGCTGCGGATCAGTATCCAGGCCGACTTCGAGCGCATCGCCTCCTCACCGCAGTGGGCTACCTATCTGTCCCTCAATGCGACCTGCCGCGGCCTGGCGGACAGCTCGCTGCGCGAGGAGGTGGCGACCGCTCTTGCCGAGATGCAAGAGGTGTTCATCGATCATCGCAGCGCCGTCTATGCCCGGCTTCCCCCGCTGCTCGGCTACCGGCTGGTGCCTCCACTGAGCGGCGCGAATGGTTTCCGCTCGATGTCCGAGGCGGCCGGCGCGCTCATGACCGGGTTCTTGGTACAGCTCGGCGCCCGGCCGCAGCTGCTTACCGCGACCTTCCGGCTCGCCGCCTACGGGGTGGACGAGCGGGACTGGACGGTCCCGGCGTTCGCCCTGACCGGCCTGGTTCTGTCGTACCTCGAACCGGATCCGGATCTGGTCTGGGACCAGGCGCAGCTGGCACGGGCAGAGGCGACCCTGGCCGACATCACCGCACTACTGAAAGCCTCCTGGGTGACCAACTGAGGCTCAATCGTCGTCCTTGGTCCACAGCACTTCGCCATAGTTCCGCAATGTCATGCGGGTACGGCGAATGTGCAGGCGCACCAGGCTTTGGGCCGCCTCGGTGTCGCGGCTGCGCACCGCGTCCACGATCAGGTGGTGCTCGGCGCAGGTCGAGTGGAAGGACTCGTCGGGCATGTAACGCACCAGCTCACGCCGGTAGGGCTGGGTGGTGTTCCACAGCCGGGTCACCAACTCGGTCAAGAATGGATAGGCCGCTCCGGCGTAGCTGAGCAGGTGGAATTCCCGGTCGAGTTGGAGGAAGGAACGCAATCCTCTGGCACCGCCGGTGGCGTCGATCAGGTCGGCCAGTTCGGCGATCCGGTCGAGCTGCACGGTGTTCAGTAGCGGTACCGATTCACCGATCACCATCGGCTCGACGACCTCGCGCAGCTTGTAGCACTGCTCGAACTCCTCCTGATCGAGTCCCGATACCCAGGCGCCGGAATGGGCCTTGATCTTCACCAGGCCTTCGGCCTCCAGCGCTCGGAGGGCTTCTCGGACGGGCATCCGGGAGGCACCGAATTCGGCCGCCAGCAGCTCCTGGCCCAGACGCGAACCCGGTTCTCGGTCGCCGTGCAGGATCTGTTCGCGCAGTTCATCGACGATCCGCGACGCTTGGACTGTGCGCGCCTTGGCCAATTCGGTCATGATCGACTCAATCCTGAGGATGGACCGGGCTCCACAAGAGCCGCTCGCGTCCCGCCTCGTAGGCCTTACCGTCCGGGTAACTCACCATCTCGAATTGCAGCCCCCACGGTGCCAGGAAGTACACCCACCGTTGGCCCTCGTTCGCGCCACCGCTGACGGTCGGCTCCCCCAAGACCTTGACGCCTCGCGACTTCAGGTAGTCGACGGCCTCGTCGAGATCGTCCACATAGAACGCCAGGTGGAACCCGCCGACGTCGCTGTTGAGTGGCTGCTGCTCGTTGCGTCCATCGAGCTCGTACTCGAAGATCTCGAAGTTGGAGCCATTGCCCAGCCGGTAGTGCCGGTTACGGAATCGCGCACGGTCATCGACATTGACATGCTCCGACAACCAGGTGCCGCCCTTTGACTCGAAGGGCCCGAGCTCGAAGAAGAACTCGCAGCCGAGCACGTCGACGAAGAACTCGTGCGCCTGCTCGAGGTCGGGAACCGTGAACCCCACGTGGTCCAGGCCCCGGATTCCAGGAATGGCCATCACCGGCTCCTCGAGTCGATCAGTACCTTCATCGTCTTGCCGTCACTGATGGCAGCCAGCGCGTCGGCCCACTGTTCGATCGGGAAGATCGGGCCGACGCACGGTGCCAGATCGACGACATCTTGCCCCATCAGATCCAGCGCCAGGTCCCATGCCCTCGGCGAATGCGAGAAGCCCGCCGTCATCGTCAGTTCGTGCAGGATCAGCACGTCCAGCGGCACCGTGACCTCATGGCCGAAGATGCCCACCTGAATGTAGGCACCGCCACGTTTGACCGCTCTCATCGCGTTGGACGCACCGGCAGCCACCCCTGAGCAGTCGATTCCGACATCGAAGCTCAGCTCCGCGGGAGTCTGCGTGGTCGTGGTGATGCCCTTCGATGCGAGTCGGGTCAGCTTCTCGGCATCGGAGGGGATGCCTGCCAATGTCACCTGAGCACCGCTGGCCCTGGCGACCTGCGCCGCGAGAAAGCCCATCGGCCCGGGGCCGGTGACCAGCACCTTGTGGCCTGCCTTGATGGTGCTGCGCAGCAGCAACGCGTGACAGGTGCAGGCGAGCGGCTCCGCCAGGGCAGCGATTTCGTCGGGGATCCCGGCCGGCACCTCGTGCAGGTTCAGCACCGGCACCACCAGCCTCTCGGCGAATCCACCATCACGGAACGATCCGATCGACTCCCGCTGCTCGCACATATTGCGGCGGCCTGCCCGGCACATCTCGCAACGCTCGCAGCAGCGGAAGAAGGTCTCGGTGACCACGCGTTTTCCCATCCAGGCATCCGCATCCGCCCCTGAGCCGACCCCGACGACCCGTCCGAGTACCTCGTGGCCCATCACGACCGGCGGATGCACCTTGTATTCGTCGCGCATGACGTGCAGATCGGTACCACAGACACCGGTGTAGATCACCTCGAGCAACGCCTGCCCCGGCCCCGGCATGGGCTCCGGGACTTCCCGGAGCTCCACATGCTCGGCGCCGGCGGCATATTTCACAACCGCCTTCATGGCCGTTCCCTCCCTAGAGCGCAAGCAGCACGGGGTTCTCGAGGCGGGTCTTGAGCGCCTGCATGAACTCGGCTGCCAGTGAACCGTCGATCACCCGATGGTCGCTCGACAGTGTCATCGTCATCACGGTGGCGACGTCCAACGCACCATCGTCGGTCACCACCGGCCGCTGCTCGGCGGCCCCGACTGCCAGGATCGCCGACTGTGGCGGGTTGATGATCGCGCAGAAGTCACGCACGCCATACATGCCCAGATTGCTGATCGAGAACGAACCGCCCTCGATCTCCTTCTGCTTGAGCTTGCCGTCACGGGCGCGCTCGATCAGTTCCTTGGTGGTGGTTGCCAGCGCGCTCATGCCCAGCTTCTCCACACCCCGGACGACCGGAGTGACCAGGCCCACCGGAGTGGAGACCGCAACCGAGATGTCGACGGTCGAGTACCTACGGATCGACTCGCCGTTCCACACGGCATTGGCCGCAGGCACCGCCTGCAGTGCGGCCGCGATGGCCTTGATCAGCAGGTCGTTGACGCTGATCTTGACCGGGCTGATCTGATTGAGCTGCTTGCGGTAGGCCAGCAGCGCATCCAGCCGCGCATCGACGGTGACGTACCAGTGCGGAACCGTCGTCTTCGACTCGGTCAGGCGGCGGGCGATGGCCCGGCGCATGCCGGTCAGCGGGATGTCCTCGTAGGCGCCGCCGGCTTCGGGTGCGGCCTCACTCGGCGCGGCTTCGGCGTGGTGTGGTGCCACAGCTGCCGGCGCTGGCTGCACAACCGGGGTCGCCGCGGTGATCGCGTCCGTGGTGGGAGTCGGAGCCGGCGCCTGAGCCGCGATGACAGCCTCGACATCGGCGCGTACCACCCGGCCGCGGGGTCCGCGTCCAGAAATCTGCGCGATGTCCAAACCGTGTTCGGCGGCGATCCGGCGGGCCAGCGGAGAGGCGAAGACCCGTTCGCCGGGCCGGCGGACCGGGGGCTGCGCGGAATCGTTGCCAGACGGCGGGGCGGAGGGCGCCTCCTCGCCGAGCGCCTCGGCGATCGCCGAGGCATCCTCACCGGCGGCCAGCAGCACTGCGATCGGCGCTCCGACAGCGATGCGCTCGCCCGGGGACCCGAGCAATCGTCCAACCGAGCCCGCGGTTTCGGCCTCGACTTCGACGTTCGCCTTGTCGGTCTCGATCTCGGCGAGTTCTTGGCCCTTGGTGACCTGATCGCCCTCGGCGACCAACCAGGCCGTCAGTACGGCGTCTTCGGCGTCGGCCACGACGGCCGGCATGAGAACAACGGTAGCCATAGTTCAGCGATCTCCGTTCAGGCCTGCTGGCCCAGGTTGCGGCGGACGCGGGCGATGCCAGCCTCGATCTCGGGTTCGTAAGCGAGCGCGGCACGCTCGAGCACCTTCGAGATCGTCGGGGTCGACTGCGAGCCGTAGACCCGCTGCACGGGCTGATCGAGGTAGTCGAAGAAGCGCTCGGTGATCTCGGTGGCGATGCGGCTGGTGTAGCCGGGGCCGGGGGAACCCTGCTCGACGAGCAGCACGTTGTTGGTCTTCTTGATCGATTCGCCGATCGTCTCCCAGTCCATGGACGCCGTGTCGAGCCAGCGCAGATCGATCACCTCGGCGTCGATGCCCGTAGCCTCCACGGCCTTGAGCGACAGGTCGACCATGTTGAGATAGGCGAGAATTGTGAGCTCCTCGCCGGGGCGGCGGATCTTCGCGACACCCGGAGGGATGATGTAGTCGAGATCGCCCTCGGGAACCCGATCCATCTTCTCGTAGAGGTCGACATGCTCGATCACCATGACGGGGTCCTCCAGCGCCAGGGCGGCGTTCATCAGGCCCACATAGTCGAAGGCATTCGACGGAGCCGCGATACGCCAGCCCGGATGCGCGGCATAGACACCGGCCGGATCCATGGAATGTTGCGAGCCGTAGCCGGCACCCATCGCGCACTTGGAGCGCAATACCAGTGGCACGCCGTGGTCGCCGCCGAACATGTGTCGGGCCTTGCCGATCTGGTTGAAGACCTGATCGGCGGCCACCCACATGAAGTCGGAGTACATGAACTCGATGACCGGACGGTAACGTCCGTCCATCGCGATGCCGCCGGCGAGCCCCGCGAAGCCGTTCTCGCTGATCGGGGTGCCCATGATGCGATCGCCAAATTCGGCCTTGAGGCCACGAGTGACCCCGTTGGTACCACCCTTCAGCTTGTGTACGTCTTCACCCATGGTGACGTAGCGCGGATCTGTGTGCATCCGGCGTTCCATCACATCGGCTGCGGCGTCGGCAAACTTCACCTCACGCCATGCCGTGACCTGATCGTCCTCGAGCACCTGCCAGGCTTCGAGCTCGGAGGCATCGCCGCGGATGCCGTAGTCGACGAACGACGGGTCGGGCCACAGCTCGGGACGAATGCGCTTGGCCGGACGCTTGGATTCGGGATCGGCCTCGGTGAATTCGTCCATCAGGCCGGCCATCACGCCATCGATCGTCGCGACCATCTGGTCGAAGACGTCCTGGGTGAGGTTGCCACGCGCGATCAGTTCGCGGGCGACGCGCTGGATGGCATCACGCTCACGCCATTGCTTCTCCTCCTCCTTGGAGCGGTAGCCGAAGGCGCTGCCCGGGAACGGGCCGTTCTGATGGAAGTAGCGGTAGACCTCGGCCTCCACCACCACGGCACCCTTGCCCTGGCGCAGGTGCTCGGTTGCCTGCTGCATCGTCAGGTAGACCGCGAGCGGATCCATGCCGTCCACCCGCCAGGCCGGCATCCCGAAGCCGGACGCGCGGGCCGACAGTCGCGGCTCGTTGGTGGCCTCGAAGACTGTTGTGGAGACTGCGTACATGTTGTTCTCGATGAAGAAGCACAGCGGCAGATGCCAGGCCGAAGCCAGGTTCATCGTCTCCAGCGTCGAACCGATATTGGACGCGCCATCTCCGAAAAAGGTGACGGTGACATCGGATCCGCCCTCTTGGGGGGCATCGGCCTGCGCATACTTCTGGCAGAAGGCCGAGCCGTTGGCCAGCGGCACGCCGCCGCCGACGATGGCATTGGTGCCCAGATTGCCAGCTTCGCGCCACTGCAGGTGCATGGAGCCACCACGACCATGGCTGAAGCCCTGATCGAGCCCGAGGATCTCGGCGAGGGTCTTCTTGACGAAGGCATGTATTTCGTCGTCGATGGGATGAGCCGGATCGAAGTCGGTGCCGCGCAGATAGTTCAGGCCTTTGGCCAGGAACTGGTGATGGCCGCGGTGGGTTCCGTTGATGCCGTCAGTGGGTCGCAGACCGATGATGGATCCAACTGCTCCTCCCTCCTGACCGATGCTCGAATGCGCCGGGCCGTGCAGGGCGCCTTCGCCGGCCAGCTTCAGCGCGATCTCCTCGAATGAGCGGATGATCTGCATTTGGACGAGCATCGCCCGTAGTAGCTGCGGATCTGCCGCGTCCCAGTCGGCCTGGGTAGTGCTGACCTGCTTCCACGGTGCGGATGGAACGAGCACTTCTTCGTGTGTCATGGACCTCTCCGGTTTGTCTGAGTGGTTGCGCCCGCCACTTGCGCGCATCCCGACTAGATGATGGAATTGTATCCAATCGAGTTGAATCTTGGCAACGGGGTCTGGTCAGGTTCTTCCAACCGGGGCTAGGCTGGATCCAGCGGGGCAAGGAGGCCTTCAAGAAGATGAAGTGGGACCTGGAACATCGACGTGCTGTGATCACGGGCGCCGCCAACGGCATCGCCCGCGCCACGGCGCATCTATTGGCGTCCGACGGCGCCCGGCTGGTACTCGTCGATCTGGACGCGGACAAACTGGCGATCACGGCGGAACAGTGCCGCAAGTCCGGAGCCGAGCAGGTCGAGACGTTCGCCGCCGACCTGACCGACGGCGACGCGGTGCATCGACTCGGAGAGTTCGTGACGTCCACCATGGACGGCCTCGATCTGCTGATTCCGGCGGCCGGCATCATCGGACGCGAGCCGATCGTCGAGATGCCCGACGAGCATTGGGACCGCATCATGAACATCAATGTGCGCGCGGTCTTCCAGCTGAACAGGGAACTGCTCCCGCTGATGGCCGATGGTGGTTCGGTGGTGCTCTTCTCCTCCGACGCGGGGCGCCGCGGCAGCCCCGGCAAGGCCGCCTACGCGACCTCGAAGGCAGCCATCATCGGGCTGGCTCGCAGCATCGTGGGTGAGGTGGGTCGCCGCCAGATCCGCGTCAATATCGTCGCTCCGGGCTTCATCGACACCCGCATGAACGCCGAGACCTTCGCCGTGAAAGGTGACGTGCTTGCCGAGGAGACCCCACTCGGACGCAATGGCCGTCCCGAAGAAGTCGCCTCCGTGATCGCGTTCTTGTGTTCGGACGCCGCAAGCTTCGTCAACGGAGCAGTCGTCCCCATCAATGGCGGTCATTACATGGCTGGTTAGCCATTCACCAAAGTCAGCAGTCAAGTTCCGGATCGACTACCAGGAGACCAACAGATGTCAGACCGTATCGCACAACTCGAGCAGCAGGTTCTCGAGGCCCTCCCGAAGGGCCTGTTCATCGGTGGTGAGTGGATCGAAACATCCAGCACCATCCCGGTCGAGAACCCCGCCAAGGGCGCACCGTTCGCCGAAATCGCCGATGCCACTCCCGAGCAGGCCGTTCTGGCATTGGACGCCGCCTGCGATGCCGCCGCAAGCTGGGCCGCCACCAAGCCTCGTGAGCGTGCCGAGCTGCTGCGCCGCGTCTTTGACCTGATCAATGAGCGCAAGGATATCTTCGCGGCCCTGATGACCATGGAGATGGGCAAGACTTTCAACGAGGCGCTGGGCGAAGTGGCCTATGGCAACGAGTACGTGCGCTGGTTCAGTGAACAGACCTGCCGCATCGCGGGCTACAACTCCATCGCTCCTGCCTCGGGCAAGCGAATCCTGACCGAGAAGGTTCCGGTCGGTCCGGTGCTGGCGATCACGCCGTGGAACTTCCCGCTGGCGATGGCCACCCGCAAGATCGCGCCGGCGCTGGCGGCCGGGTGCACCGTCGTCGTCAAGCCCGCCAAGCTGACTCCGCTCACGACCCTGCTCTTCGGCAAGATCCTGCAGGAGGCCGGATTGCCCGCCGGTGTGGTGAACATCATCACAACGAATCGTTCCGGCGCGACCACCGGCCCGCTGATCTCCGATCCGCGGATGCGCAAGATCACCTTCACCGGCTCGACAGAAGTGGGCGTCGGATTGCTGCGTCAGGCCGCCGGCCGGGTGCTACGCACGTCCATGGAGCTTGGCGGCAATGCGCCGGTCGTGGTGCTGGCCGACGCCGATCTGGACGTCGCGGTCCAGGGCGCCATGGATGCCAAGATGCGCAATCTGGGTGAGGCGTGCACCGCCGGCAACCGGTTCATCGTCCATGAGTCGATCGCCGACGAGTTCACGAAGCGCTTCACCGAGCGGATGGCGGCGCAGACCGTCGGCTACGGGCTCGATCCTGCCACCAACGTTGGTCCGCTGATCGACAACGACCAGCGCAGCAAGGTGCTGGAACTCATTCAGGATGCCGTCGACAAGGGTGGAAAGATCACCACCGGTGGCAACCGGCTCGATCGTCCCGGCTACTTCATGCAGCCGACCGTGGTCAGCGACATCCAGCCCGGCGCTCGGGTATTGACGGAGGAGATCTTCGGCCCGTTCGCTCCGATCATCACGTTCTCCACCGAGCAGGAGGCCATCGACATCGCCAACGGCACCGACTTCGGCTTGGCCGCGTACGTCTTCTCCAACGACCTGCGCACCGCGATGCGCGTGGGCGATGGCATCGAGACCGGCATGGTCGGCATCAACACCGGTGTCGTCTCCGATGCGGCCGCCCCCTTCGGCGGCGTCAAGATGTCCGGACTGGGACGCGAGGGCTCCGAGTTGGGTATCGAGGAATACCTCGAGACCAAGTACTACGCGCTGCCCTTGTGATCCGACAGTATTGAAAGCTGTGCCGCGCCCGGCTCGATCTGCGGGCGCGGCACAGCTTTGTCTTTCCCTTGTTGGTCCGTCCCTGTTATGACTGTGCGGACGACTCGCGGACCTGGTCGATTCGCGCGCGAAGGCTGCTGAGTTGGCGTTCGAGTTCGCTGGGTACCTTGGCGCCGAACTGCGCGAAGTACTCTTCGGCCGAGTCGGCCTCGGCCGACCATTCCGCCGGATCGAGTTCGAACAGTGCCTCAACCTGCTGCTCGCTGATGTCGAGGCCATCGAGGTTGAGCTCGCCAGGGGCGGGGATGCGTCCGCTGATCGCCTCGGCACCTTGTGCGTTGCCCATCACCCGCTGCAGGGCCCACTCGATAGGACGACTGTTCTCGCCGAACCCCGGCCACAACCATCGGCCCGTGGCGTCCTTCCGGAACCAGTTGACCTGGAAGATCCGGGGCGCCTTGTCACCCAGCACCTCGCCCATCCTCAGCCAGTGTGCCCAGTAGTCGGCCATGTTGTAGCCGCAGAACGGCAGCATCGCGAACGGGTCATGGCGTAGGAAGCCGACCTTGCCCTCGGCTGCGGCGGTCTGCTCACTGGAGACCATGGCGCCCATCAAGACACCGTGGGCCCAGTCGTAGGACTCGCTGATGAGCGGGACGGTGTGAGCCCGCCGGCCGCCGAACAAGATGACATCGATCGGTACGCCTGCCGGGTCGTCCCAGTCGTCCGAGATCGACTCGGCTTGCGAGGCATGCACGGTGAACCGGCCATTGGGATGGGCTGCCGTGCGGCCGCTCCCGGGCGTCCAGTCATTGCCCTGCCAGTCGATCAGGTGGGCCGGAGGCTCGGGGGTCATGCCCTCCCACCAGACGTCGCCATCGTCTGTCAGCGCAACGTTGGTGAAGATCACGTTGCGGGACAGGGCGTGCAGGCACGTCGGATTCGTCCGCTCCGAGGTGCCGGGGGCGACTCCGAAGAAGCCACACTCGGGATTGATTGCATACAGCCGTCCGTCCGGACCCGGACGCATCCAGGCGATGTCGTCGCCCACGGTCTCGACTTTCCAGCCGGGGATCGTCGGCCGCAGCATCGCCAGGTTGGTCTTGCCGCATGCCGACGGGAATGCGGCCGCAAGGTGAAACACCTGTCCCTGGGGCGAAGTGATCTTCAAGATCAGCATGTGCTCGGCCATCCAGCCCTCATCCCGGGCCAGCACACTGGCGATTCGCAACGCATAGCATTTCTTGCCCAGCAGCGCGTTACCGCCGTAACCGGAACCATAGGACCAGATTTCCCGGGTCTCGGGGAAATGGCAGATGTACTTCTGCTCGTTGCACGGCCAGGCCACGTCCGGAATGCGCCTGCCATCAGCGTCCACCAGCGGATAGCCGACCGAGTGCACCGCAGGCACCCAGTCCGCGCCGGATGCGATCGCGTCGAGCGCCTCGGTGCCCATATAGGTCATGATCCGCATGCTCGTCACGACGTAGGGTGAGTCGGTGATCTCCACGCCAAGCCGGCTGATATCGCCGCCGATGGGGCCCATCGAGAACGGGATCACATACATGGTGCGTCCGCGCATCGAGCCGTCGAACACCTCCGCAAGGGTTCTTCTCATGGCGGCGGGTTCGGCCCAGTTATTGGTGGGACCCGCGTCGGATTCCCGCTCCGAGCAGATAAAGGTGCGGCGCTCGACCCGGGCAACGTCCGATGGTGTCGATCGCGCGAGATAGCTGCCCGGCCGCAACTGGGGGTTGAGGCGGACGAGTTCACCCGACGCCACCATCTCGTCGTAGAGCATGTCCCGTTCGGTCTGGGACCCGTCGCACCAGTGGATCTCGTCAGGCTGGGTGAGGTCGGCGACGGCAGCAACCCAGGTGACCACCTCCTCAGGAGCGTTGGGGGGCGCACTGGTGGCCCACCGATCATCAGCGGTAGCTATCAGCTCGGGTGGGCTCAATCGCTCAGGTCTTGATTTGAGTGGGGACACGCTAGCTCCTTTGCTCGAATGAACGTCGATAGCCGAGGCCCTGGGGTTTCGACGGGGAGCTTGAAAACGGACGGCGGGCAGGTGCCACGAACCGCTCCTGCCAGTCGGCTGCCATCAAGACCGCTACGATCCGTTCGGGCATCGTGGTCCAGATACCGTCGAATGCCCCCGGACATCTCACCGATCAGGGCATTGACGAGATTGCTCCCGCCTTTGGTGGAGACACCTGTCCAGGACGCTGATCGGCCGGCTTCACGACGACACATGCCGTTCCTGCGAGAGCTCAGCAACTTCGCTGCTACTGCTTAACCGCAGGATACAACCGACAGCGCTGTTAAGGGCGTTCTCAGGGACAGGCAGCCCGCCTCGGAACAGCCGGCAGACTCGCGCGGGAGACATCGTCCCGTCGGCAGCTGCCGGTGCACACTGCTGCTCGATCCGGGCGATGGCAGGCCACGCCAGCTCAGTGCGGACGAAGGACTGCCACGCACTCCATGTGATGGGTCATCGGGAACAAATCGAATGCGCGCAACGATTCCAGCCGGTAGCCGCAGGTGGCGAAGGTGGCCAGATCGCGCGCCAACGCAGCCGGATCGCAGGCCACATAGGCGATCCCTGTGGGTTCCAGCCCCGCCAGCTGCCTCACCACACCGGCACCAGCGCCGGTACGTGGAGGATCCAGGACGATCAGGTCCGTCTTCTTGGCAAGCCGAGAGCCGGCCTTGTCCACCCGCATCGCATGGAAGCGCGCCTGCGGAACGTTGAGCTTGGCCAGTTCGATGGCCGAACGGCTGGCCTCGATACCGGTCACCCGACAGCCTGCGTCCACCAGCGCGCCGGCGAACAGCCCGCAGCCGCAGTACAGATCGGCGACCTGCTCCCCCGCCTTCGGGTTCAAGCCATCGAGCACAGCAGCGGTCAAGGTTTCGGCCGCGCCCGGATGCACCTGCCAGAACCCGTCGGCCCGCACCCGGTAGGCACGGCCACCGACATGTTGAGTAACGATCTGGCTGCCGGTCAGTAGCTCGCCACCTGGGCCGAGCACCGTGCAGCCGTCGTCCGATATCACGACCTGCAGCTCGCCGTCGTGTCCAGCAAACCGGCCGAGATCGGCAGGCCCGCCCGGGTGCGCAATCCGGCAGCCGCCCACGGGCAGCTCCACCAGTTCGTCCGAACGCCAGGCTCGCAAGCCCACCCGATGATCGCGAACCAGATAGCGCATCCTGGTCCGCCAGCCGAGGCCGTCGGCATCACCGGGCACCGGCTCCACAGTCACGTCGATATCCAGTCCAGCCAGCCGGCGCAGCTGTTCGGCCAGTACCTGCGCCTTCAGCTCGCGTTGCCGAGGCACCGCAACATGCTGAAAGTCGCAGCCCCCGCAGCGGCCGGCTACCGGGCACGGTGGGATCACCCGGTCGGGACTCGCCTCAATGACCTCGGCGACCTCGCCCCACCACATGCGCGGCTTGGAATCGTCGGTGATGCGCACCCGCACCCGCTCACCCGGAATGCCGTACCGGACGAACACCACGCGCCCGTCGAGCCGAGCGACGCAGTGACCGCCGTGGGCTATCGGGCCCAACTCGACGCAGGGATAGTCCGCCATGGCATCTTCTCGGGTCTGAGTGTTCACCTCACTGCTCCGACCCAGCGGACGAGAGGCTGAGCCGGCCGGTGGCATCCACCATGAATCGGCGTCAGGGATCAGCCCTCGGCCCGGGAGGCCTTCTCCGCCCCGGCATCCTTGGTGGCCACCGAGCTTGGCAGCGTCATCGGGATCAGGTCGCCTGGCACCCGCGGCTCCGAATCGCGGCGGACCACCGCGTTACTGAAGAACTCATAGACCAGTTCCGAGACACCCTCGATACCCGACGCCCGGCCGGCCTCTCCCATCACCACTCCGCGCAGCATCCAGCGCGGACCCTCGGCAAACCAGGTGCGCGAGATGTGCACCACCCTGTTGCCCTTGGGGTCGGTCATGGGGATGACCCGCCGCACCTCGGTGCCGAAGGGCCCCTCGGCGAGGGTTGCCTTGCCGCCCGCCTTCTCAGTGGCAGCGATCATCTCATTGCGGATGTCTCCCACCATCGACGTGTGGGCCGGTGCAGCGAACAGGGCGACCTCGATTGCCGATGCGCCGGCCATCACCAGCGCTGCCTGCACCTTCTTGGTGCGCTGATCGACCTGCAGCTGCATCTGCATGCCCTCGAAAGGGGTCAGCACCACACAACCGAAATCGAGGCGCTCGATATCGTCGGCATCCAGATCGACCTCGGTGAGATCGAAGGGCCCGTCCTCACGCCAGTCACGGCTGGCATCGAGTGCCGCCCACTCGTCGATTTCTTCCTCGGCGTCATCGGACTCATCGCCGTCGGCAGCGGACGCGCCGGCCTCCGATTCCTCGGCGGCTGCGTCGTCGTGCGCCTCAGCGTCGTCCTCGAGCTCGTCGAGAGTCTCCTCATCGACAGCCGACTCGTCGTCCTGGTCAGCGTCGTTACGCTTCTTGCGGCCAAAGATCACGTTATGTCCCCTTTTAGAAATCGGTTCAAGACTAACCGGCTGCGGGCGCCGAACCTGAATCGTCCCGCCAGGCCGTGACTCCGCCGGTCGAGCCATGGCCATCGGCACCGCGCTCGCTGGTCGGCAATTCGTCGACCGGTTCGAAGTGGACGCGCAGCACCTGCTGGACGACCAGCTGAGCGATCAGGTCTCCGCGGTGCAGTTCGATCGGTGTTCTCTGGTCGGTGTTGAGCAGGCAGACCTTGATCTCCCCGCGGTAGCCGGCGTCTACGGTGCCCGGCGCATTGACGATCGTCAACCCGCTGCGAGCAGCAAGTCCCGAGCGAGGATGCACGAAACCCGCGTAGCCGTCCGGCAATGCGATCGAGACGCCGGTCGGCACCAGGACGCGCTGCCCCGGCTCGATCACCACGTCGACCGCGGTGGCCAGATCCGCTCCTGCATCGCCGGCGCGGGCGTAGGCGGGCAAAGGCAGCCCATCGTCGATCATCCGGATTGGGACTACCAGCTCAGCTCCGCTCACCTGTGCAAGGTTAGTTCACGGTGCCGAGCCCAGCGGTGGCCTAGGATGTCAGATGTGAGCGATGCAGCAGATAAGAGCAACCCGACCTCGGGCATTGAGTTCAAGATCATCGCGGGGGCTTTGGGTGCCGTCGCGACGTTCGCCGTCCAGAAGCTCATTCGGAGCGGTTGGAAGCAGATCACCGGCCAGGAGCCGCCTGACCCCAACGACCCCGACGCCTCAGCTGTGGCAGCCATCGCCTGGGTGGCTGCGAGCGCGGTCGGTGTTTCGGTCGCCCAGGTAGTCACCCGACGGTTCGCCGCCAAGCGGTACCGCAGCCTCGGGCACTGAACGCCAGGTTTCGATCGTCAGAAGCCGAACTGCCCGACCCGTCAACCGTGAAGTTGACCGGCCGGGCAGTTCGGCTTTTTCAGAGCGCGGCCGGTCCGACCGCGTTGAATAGGTCGAATAGAGGTGGAGAGAACTAGACGCAGTCGACGCAGTAGTCGAGCCCGCCGCGGGTCTCGGCAAGCTGACTGCGATGCTTCACCAGGAAGCACGACGCGCAGGTGAACTCATCGGCCTGACGCGGCAGTACGCGGACGGTTAGTTCCTCATGGGAAAGGTCGGCGCCGGGCAACTCGAAGGCTTCAGCAGCCTCCACCTCGTCCTCGTCGACCTGGCCGGACTGTTTGTCATTGCGGCGGCTCTTGAGCTCTTCGAGTGAGTCCTCACTCATCTCCTCATCGGACTTACGAGGAGCGTCGTAGTCAGTAGCCATTGTGCCCTTCCGGAATGTGATGCATTCTTACTTGTCCTGCACGGCCAGCCATGTGGCTGTCGATGCATGTTGTACCATACCGGCACAAATTACCGAACCTGCCCCCAATCCCCAGACATCCAAGGCGGCGCGGCAGACGCACGTGCATTGGGCTTGAGGGGTAGGTTTACCTGGCAAGGATAGGGCGCGTTCGCGCGTCCAACAAGCAGCTCGACATCAGGGAGACCGGCGAATGGAAAGCGCACTGACGCCGCGCGAGATTCAGGCCCGGATTCGAGGCGGGGAATCTCTCGAGGAGGTCGCGCAGGCTGCGGGCGTTTCCGTCGAGCAGATCGATGCCTATGCGGGCCCGGTGCTCGCCGAACGGGAACATGCTGCCACCTTGGCACGTACTTCGCAGGTGCGCAGGCACCGCGAATCGGGTGTTCAGCGGTTGCTCGGCGAAGTCGTGGCCGACGCATTGGCCGCCGAGGGGGTCGCCCCGGAGGAGATCCGCTGGGATTCCTGGCGCGACGAGAACCGCCGCTGGACGGTCCAGGTGAGCTGGCCGAGCAATGGCGAGCAGCAACACGCCGACTTCGATTTCGATCAGCGCGGTCGCTACTCGACGGCGAAAGATGCCGGCGCCAAGAAACTCATCGGTGAGCGTCCGCCCCAGGCGAAGCGTCCCGGAACCCCCAATCCCGACGCCGAGCCGACCGTTGATCTGCACGACGAATTGGCGATCGTGCGGGTTGTTCAAGACAACGCCGAACCCCCGGCCGTGTTGCCGGATGTCCCGGCGGCACGCATCATCAAGCTTCCCGGACGCGACCAGGACAACATCGACGACGAGCCCGACGACTACGTCGATCCCGAACTGGAGCAGTTCGACGGCGTCTACGACATCGTGTCGAATCCGCGTTCGGATATGGACGTGCTCTATGACATGCTGTCGGGCTTCAATGAGGACTCCGTGCGGATCTATACCGGACTCACCCAGCCGGTGAGCCCGCCGCCCGACCCTGAGCCCGAGGCGCAGCCGCGCTCAGCCCAGCGGCCGAGGCCGAGCGATCCCCGATCCCGGCGACGTGGCCGGACTGCCTCCGTGGCGGGTGAGCCCATCGAGGTCGCCCCAGCCGCCGATCAGCCGGCCGAACCTGACAAGCAACCCACCGATGCCGAGACGGCTCAGTCCGCAGCCACCCCGCCGGAGTCGGCAGCCGCACCGGATTCCCGGGCCGGCGCCCACCCCAAAGCGGCAACGCCGCGGGCCAAGGCGACCCACAAGCCGGCCACGCCGAGACCGAAGCCGGCCCAGGCGGCCGCACATGCCGAGCAGGCATCGGCCGAGCCCGAACAGGACGCCTTGGTGAGCGGCCCCGAGGAGCAGACAACTCCCAAACCGCGCAAGCGACGCAAGCGCGCGTCAGTGCCCACCTGGGACGAGATCATGTTCGGCGCTCCGCCGCCATCGGATCCGTCCAACTGACCGCCGACCTGCGGAGGCGCCGTCCGCCCCTGACCCGGACGGCGGCCTCAGTCGGCGGTGAGCTGATCGATCAGCAGTGGGACGCGCATTTCCTCGGGTGTGAGTGAACCGTGCTGGCCCACCAGTGTCAGCTCGCCGGGCCGGGTCAGCGTCATGATTGCCCAGTCCCCCAGCAACGCCACCAGAACGTCCCCGATACGGTCCCGCATGCGGTCATCGACGGTCCCGAACCAGCCCTCGTCGATTGCTTCGTCACGGGTGCGGACGATGGCCCGCTCCCCCAGCCAGCGTCGCCATCGCGTGGCGACTTCGTCCGGACGATCGCAGTAGAGCTGGCGCAACCGTCCCTCTCCCCCGATCAGGTCCAGTCCGTTGGTTAACACCGGCGTGTCCTCGATGACGATCTGGTGGTTGCTCGGCACATCGACCATGCCGTGATCACCGGTGACGATCAGGCAGGTCTGGGGATCGAGCGCGCTGCGCAGCTGCTCGATCCAGGCATCGATCTCATCGAGGGTCTGATTCCATGCCTCCGACAGGCACCCCATGCCGTGACCAGCATGATCGAGCCGGCGCTCATAGGCATAGACGAACGACCGTTCTCCCACCCTCGAGGCCGCCACGATCTGTTCGATGCGCAGGCTGGTGTCGTTCTCGTCGATCAAACCAATGAAGCGAGAGCCCCGCAGCGCGGCCTGTGTCAGACCCGAGTCCTCGAACTTGGCCAACGACACCGTGCTGACGGCTATCTGCGGATGAGCCTCCAGCTTCTCGAACCAGGTGGGTTGCGGCTGAAAAGTGAGTGGATCGAGCCGGTCGTCCCAGGTGAGAGCGTTGATGATCTCGCCCAGCGCACGAAACGAGTAGCCGACGATGCCGTGGCGTCCGGGAACCGTCCCGGTACCGATCGAGCTCAGCGAGGTGGCGGTCGTGGACGGTACGCCGCTGGTCAGCCCGATAGCTCCCTCGAGCAGACTGCCCAGATAGGGGGCCCGAAACCGCTGCCGGATCAGCAGATCGTGGCCCAGCCCGTCGACCATGACCATGACGTAACGCCGGGCCTGCGGTATGCCGAGCACGTCACGGCAGTCCTCGGCATTGCCCGGTAGCCCCGGCAGCCCCGCGAGGAGATGTGACGCGACGGCCGGCAAGACCTCCGTCAGAGTGGATCTGCCGTAGTCGGGAAGCTGAATGCGCGCCACCGTCAGTGCACCCGCTGCTGCAGGGCCGTGCCGAACTCGACCAGTCGCTGAACGTTCTCGGCGCCATCGGAGACCGGGCTCATCCGGATCACCATGTCCTCGGCCACATCCGATCCCTGGAAACCGTGATCGGCCGTGCACGATGGGTCGCCGCAGGTTGCCGGCTCCAGATCGATCCTGCGAACGGTGCTCCAACTGAGCGTCAACCAGGTCTCCACGGTCTGGGCGCCCGCGCTGCCGAAGTGCTCGGGCTGCGAGATGACCCGGGTGAGCGCGACCGCGCCGAGCAGCCGCAGCGGTACGGACTCGGTGGAACTGATGGCGGTGGCGTTGGCCGGATCATCGGTGTGTTCATCGGTGTGACAGACGATCAACCTGGTCGCGGTCAGCACGAGCACCGACAGATGACGGCCGATTCCCTCGGGAGCGAAGGTGGCCTCATGGTGGACGAGAAAGACATCCACGGGCTCCCTGCCGAGGGCCAGTGCAACCGAATCCGCGACCAGCTGGGGAAAGAACCCGCAGTCGTTGATCTGGGTCTGCAGCGGTTCCGGGAGCTGGCCGGGGCTGGTCTTCACTTCTCGCCTCACCCCATCATCTTGCCACTAGACGGCCATCCGCACGCTGGAGGTCCCACGCGACCGTCCGTGGTCGCTACGCTGGAGCCCATGGAGTCGCAACAGTTCGTCGGTACACGAATCGACGACTTCATCACCGACAGGGTCGCCCGCTTCCTGCGCAAGCGCGGATGGCGGGAGGCGATCATCCCGTTCACCGGCTACGGCAGCGCCGATCATGTGCGCGTGCTGGGACGCCTGGTGCTGCGTCCGGTCAGAGCCCGCAGCTACTTCGGGATGTACGCCGAGGCGTTCCTGCACCAGCGCGGCTGGCGCAACTTCATCAGCGCCCCGGTGCCGCGCCGGCCGGTGACCGTCAAGGTCGGCGACGAGGACCTCGAGCTGGTGACCGACCGCAGCGGCTACATCGACGTGACGGTCAAGGGCTCAGCGCTTGAGGGTGGCTGGCAGGAGGTCACGCTCAGTACCGCGGAGGCGCCGGACGCCACCGCTCCGGTGCAGGTCGTTGATTCAGCTCAGCAGTTCGGGCTGATCAGCGACATCGACGACACCATCTTGTCGACCTGGCTACCGCGTGCGCTGCTGGCCGCGTGGAACTCGTTCGTGCTCACCGAAGGCAACCGCCAGGCGGTGCCGGGCATGGCCCGCATGTACCAGAAGCTGCTCGCCGAGCATCCGGGAGCTCCGATCGTCTACGTGTCGACGGGGGCGTGGAACACCATGCCGTTCCTCAGCCGGTTCATGAAGCGGCATGGGTTTCCCGATGGTCCGATGCTGCTGACAGATTTCGGTCCGACTCAGACGGGCTGGTTTCGCAACGGTGCCAACCACAAGCGCCGTGCGCTTGCCGAGCTGGCTCGGGATTTCCCGCACATCAAGTGGGTGCTGGTCGGCGATGACGGCCAGCACGATCCGGCGATCTACCGCGAGTTCGCGGAGCTGCGGCCCGAGCATGTGGAGTTGATCGCGATCCGGCGGCTTTCGTCCACCGAGCAGATCCTGGCGCACGGCACCGCGACGGTGCTGCGCGATTCGGCTGACCTCGAATGGGAGCCCTCCGCGGTCACGCAGGTCTCCGGGGTCGACGGAGACGATCTCGCTCCGCAGGTGTGGCGGGCGATCGAATCCGACCAGTCCGACTAGGGTGTGCATGTCGCACAGGGAAAGCTAGCAGGAGAAGTCGTCGCTACATGGCAACCAAGACCCCGGACGATGTCGAAGAATTCGAAGAGCGCATCATCGACATCGATGTCTCATCCGAGATGGAGACCAGCTACCTCGAGTATGCCTATTCGGTCATCTATGCCCGGGCGCTCCCGGACGCCCGGGACGGCCTGAAGCCGGTTCAGCGCCGCATTCTTTACACCATGTATGACATGGGGCTGCGTCCGGACAAGCCACATGTCAAGTGTGCGCGGGTTGTCGGCCAGGTCATGGGTCTGCTCCATCCGCACGGCGACACGGCGATCTACGATGCCTTGGTGCGGCTCGGCCAGGACTGGTCGATGCGGCTGCCGACGATCGACGGGCACGGCAACTTCGGTTCGCTGGACGCCGGCCCGGCGGCCTACCGGTACACCGAATGCCGTCTGGCACCCGCTGCCATGGCGATGGTCTCCGATATCGAATCCGACACCGTGGATTTCCGGCCGAACTACGACGGCAAAGAACTCGAACCGTCCGTCTTGCCGGCCGCCTTCCCGAATCTGCTGGTCAACGGCGCATCCGGCATCGCGGTCGGGATGGCCACCAACCTGGCCCCGCACAATCTGATCGAGGTCGTCGGCGCGCTGAAGCATCTGCTGGCTCACCCCGATGCCGATCTGGACGCACTGATGCGTTACATTCCGGGGCCGGACTTCCCGACCGGCGGGACCATCATCGGACTGGACGGGGTGCGCGACGCCTATGCGTCGGGACGCGGCTCGTTCAAGTTGCGTGCGGCCTGCCGGATCGACCAGGTCAGTCCCCGCCGCAAAGGCATCGTGGTCACGTCGCTGCCTTATGGGGTCGGCCCGGAAAAGATCATGGAACAGATCAAGGATCTGGTCACCCGCAAGAAGCTCTCCGGCATCGCCGACGTCAAGGATCTCACTGATCTGAAGCATGGCACCCGGCTGGTCATCGAGATCAAGAACGGCATCAACCCGGATGCGCTGCTCGCGCAGCTGTACAAGCTGACCAAGCTCGAAGACACCTTCGCCATCAACGCGGTGGCTCTGGTCGATGGGCAACCTCGGACGATGTCGCTGATCGAGATGCTGCAGGTCTATCTGGATCACCGAATCGAGGTGGTCCTGCGACGGACCCGGCATCGGCTCGGCAAAGCCACCGACCGGCTGCATCTGGTCGAGGGCATGCTGCTCGCCCTGCTCGACATCGACGATGTGATCGCGATCATCCGGAGCTCGGAAGATGTGGCGGAAGCCCGCACCCGGCTGATGGAGGCCTTCGAGCTGACAGAGGTCCAGGCGAATTACATCCTCGATCTGCAGCTTCGCAGGCTGACCAAGCTGAGCCGGATCGAACTTGAATCCGAGCGCGACGAGTTGACGGCCGAGATCGCCCGGCTGAATGAGATCCTCGACAACGAATCAGTGCTGCACGGGCTGGTCAGCGGAGAGCTCGATGACGTTGTGAAGAAGTTCGGGACACCGCGTCGCACCGTGCTGCTGGCCGATTCCGGTGTGGCGGCGAGCAGTGCTGCGGCACCACTGGAAATCCCCGATGATCCCTGCTGGGTGATGCTGAGCTCGGCCGGACTGGTGGCGCGACTCGACGTGGCGGAGGCCCCGGCGAGGCCCGAAGGTCCCCGTACCCGCCACGATTGCGTGGTGGCGGCAATCCAGGCGACCACGCATGCCGAATACGGAGTGCTGACCTCACACGGCCGGTTGATCAAGGCGAAGGCGATCGAGTTGCCTTCGGTGCCCCCGACCGCAACCTCGCCGAATCTGCAGGGCGGCACGCGCATCTCCGATCTGGTGCACCTCGACAAGGACGAGCGGGTGCTCGGGCTGACCTCGTTGAGCGATTCGTCGCTGGGATTGGCGCTGGGTACCAGATCGGGCGTGGTCAAACGGGTAAACCCCGAGATACTGGCCAGCAAGGATGACTGGACGGTCATCAATCTCGCTGACGGCGACGAGGTGGTCGGCGCGCTCGAACTGCACAGCGCCGACGATGAACTGGTCTTCATCACCTCGGACGCCCAACTGCTGCACTTCGCTGCCTCGCTCGTCCGCCCGCAAGGCCGGGCAGGCTCCGGCATGACCGGCATCAAGCTGGGGGCCGACGCCCAGGCCATCTGGTTCGGGGCAGTGCGTGCCGGCGCAGCGGTCGTGGTGACGGTCTCGGGCAGTTCGTCGTCGCTACCGGGAACCGAGACCGGCAGCGTGAAGGTGACCCCGTTCGCCGAATACCCACCGAAGGGCCGCGCGACCGGCGGTGTGCGCTGCCACCGGTTCTTGAAGGGTGAGGACACCCTTCTGCTGGGTTGGGCAGGGGCGGCTCCCGCGATTGCGGCGGCCGGATCGGGATCGCCGGTCGATCTGCCCCCGGCCACCGGACGCCGTGATGGGTCCGGGACTCCCGCGTCCCAGCCGATCGCTGCCGTAGCCAGCCGGGTTCTTGGTTCGTAGCTCGTAGGATGGCCGCGTGCCATTTGCTGATCTACTGACGGCCAATGCCGCCTATGCCGAGGGATTCGAACATCGCGATCTGGACGGCAGGCCCCGCGCCGGTCTGTGCCTGCTGACCTGCATGGATTGTCGGCTTGATCCACTGCCCATGGTCGGGCTGCAGGTCGGGGACGCGAAGGTTCTGCGCAGTCCGGGCGGTCATCTGGGGCCGGAGATGTTGGCCGGTTGTGTGCTGGCGGTGCATGCCCTGGGCGTCAATCGGATCATGATCATCGCACACACTCGCTGTGCGATGGCCGGGTCGGAGTCGGACCTGCGCGATCGCATCTCGGCCTCCAGCGGCATCAAGGACATCGACATCGTGTTCGGTGCGGACGCCGATCGGCTCGGCCGGTTGGCTGAAGACGTCGAGACACTGCGCAATCACGAGCTCATCGGGCGGTTCGCCGAGGTCGGTGGCTTCGATTACGACGTCGACAGCGGACGCCTGACCCAGCTCTACTGACTCGGATCTACTGACTCAGCTCTACTGACTCAGCCGCTTGGACTCGGGCCCTGGGTGCTCGGCGACCCGGGCGAGGGCTCAGCTGCGGGCCTGACGCGCGGCGACGATCGCGTCAAGCAGCCCATCGGCTGCCTCGCGTTTCGACCCACTCGCCGTGGCCACCAGTTCGCCGCCGACCGCCAGCACATACAGCGTGTTCTCGGTCGTCTCGAAACCCTCGGACCAACCCACTGCGTTCACCGCGAGCAGGTCTGCGCCCTTGCGGGCGAGCTTCTGGCGGCCGAGCGCGAGTAGTGCCTGCTGGTTCTCGGCGGTTTCTGCGGCGAATCCCACCACGAGTTGGCCGGGCCGGCGGCGGTGCACCAGGCCGGCGAGAATGTCGGGGTTCTCCGTCAGGGTGAGGGTCACCTGAGTGCCGGTGTCCTCCTTGCGCATCTTCGTGTCGCGCACGCCGGCGACGCGATAGTCCGACACCGCAGCGGCCATCACGATGACATCCGCGTCGTCGGCCTCGCGGTTCGCAGCCGCGTCCATCTCGGTGGCGGTTCCGGTGCGATCGATTCGCACGTTGGCACAGTCGGAGACCTCGGACAGGATTGCGTCTTCGATGTTGGCGGCGAGCAGGACGACATCGGCGCCCCGAGCCGCAGCGGCGGCGGCCAGGGCGACACCTTGGCGTCCACTGGAGCGGTTGCCGATGAACCGGACCGGATCGATCGGCTCACGTGTGCCACCGGCGCTGACAAGCAGCTTCACTCCCGCCAGATCGCCGCTGGTGAGGCTCGTCCGTGCGAGAATCTCGAATGCGCGGGTGACGATCTCGTCCGGCTCGCTCATGCGGCCCGGCCCGGAGTCGGTGCCGGTGAGTCGTCCGTCGTTGGGACCGACGAACTCGATACCGCGGGTACGCAGGGTCGCGATGTTGGCCTGAGTTGCCGGGTGCAGCCACATCTGGGTGTGCATCGCCGGCGCTACCAGCACGGGTGCCTCGGTGGCCAGCAGTGTGGTGCCGAGCAGGTTGTCCGCGATGCCAGCGGCCATTCGCGCCAGGGTATTGGCCGTTGCGGGCGCCACTATGATCAAATCGGCGTGCTGGCCCAGCGCGACATGCCGCACCTCGGCCACATTCTCATGAACCGACGCGGTCACCGGATGACGACTGATGGCCTCCCAGGTCGGCTTCCCCACGAAGTGCAGCGCATCCTCGGTGGGCACCACCTGCACGTCGTGTCCTGCCTCGACGAGCAGGCGCGCAACCATGACTGCTTTGTATGCGGCGATTCCACCGGACACTCCCAGCACGATGTTCATGGCCTCCATCCTCCCATCCGGCCGAGCGTCTAGACTGCACACCCATGTGTACGGTCATCATCCATGTTCCCGAATGCGCCGAACATGCGACTCGGATGCTTGCCGTGCGCGACGAAGATCCGACCCGTCCGTGGGATGCACCCGGGCCCTGGTGGCCGGACGAGTATCCCGAGGTGATCGGAGTCCGGGACCGCCGGGCGAACGGAGCCTGGCTGGCCGAGGATTCCCCCGCCGGTCGGCTGGCCGTCATTCTCAACCGCGATGTGCTGTCGGTGCCCGACGGATCCCTCGAGTCGAGGGGTGGCATCGTCCTTGCCTCGGTCTCGGGAGAATCGCTGCCGCAGCGTCCCCGCACCGCCGGCTTCAACCTGGTCGAAGTGGCGGGACCGCGGGCGTGGGTCACCATCTGGGATGGGCTGCGGCTGCGCCGCCAGCAGCTTGAGCCGGGCGTCCACATGATCTCGCACGACGAGGTGGACGATCCCCGCACGGCCCGCATTGTCCGCTGGCTGCCTGACTACCGCGAGATCACCCAGCGGCAGGGTCCCGAGATGGCCTTCGAGCAGTGGGCTCACCAGTGGGTCGCGGTGCTGTCCGCAAGCTCGGCGCTGGGGCCCTTCGACGATCGGGCGATCATTCGTGACAATCATCCACACGGGTATCCGACGATGTCACTCCTGGTTTGCGTCGCCGAAATCCGTGCTGAGCGCGTGCAACTCGCCTCGGCTGTGCTTCCCGAGCCAGGCGTGTGGGCCGAGGCACCTTTCGTCCTCGCCTGAGGGAGCCACAAGCACGGCAGGTAGTATCGTGCGGGACCCCGACGAAGGAAGTACATGAGCGAACCGATCAGCAGTAACCCGACGAGCGTGCAAAAGCCTCCCGCGGACGGCTATCTGAATGAACCGGAGAGCATCAGCGCCTGGCTGATCCGACTGGTCAAAGGCATCCTGGTGGGGATCGGCTTCATCCTGCCCGGGTTATCCGGCGGCGTGCTGGCGGTCATCTTCCGCGTGTACGACCCGATCATCCGATTCTTGGCCAAGCCGTTCCATCGCTTCGGCAAGAACGTGCTCTACTTCATCCCGATCGGCATCGGCGCGGTCATCGGCATTGTGCTCTTCTCGGTTGTCGTGGACGCCGCGTTCGGCCGTTTCGCGGCGCAGTTCATCTGCTTGTTCATCGGCTTCGTGGTGGGGACCTTCCCGTCGCTCTATCGCACGGCCGGCAGGCAGGGCCGGACGACCACACACTGGATCATCCTGGCAGTCGCTGCCGTCGTGATCTTCGCGATCATGCTGATCGGCGGTCAGTCGATGATCAATGTCACCCCGAACTGGCTGGTCTGGCTGGGGTCGGGAGCGCTGATCGGCCTGGGTGTCATCGTGCCGGGCATGAGCCCGTCGAACTTCCTGATCTACTTCGGCCTCTACGACAAGATGGCCGCCGGCATCAAGGACTTCGACTTCGCTGTCATCGTTCCCCTGACGCTGGGGTTGATTGTCTGCGTTCTGGTCTTCGCCAAGGCTGCCGCGTGGGCATTCGATCACTACTACGCGGGCATGTACCACTTCATTCTCGGCATGGTCATCGGATCATCGCTGGCGATTTTCCCGACCGTGGTCTTCCCCACGTTCACGGCATCCGGGTTGGCGGAGGCCAACCTGAGCCTGCCGGTGGCGCTCATCTTCGCCATCGTCATGTTCATTGTCGGGACGATCGCATCGTGGCTGTTCAGCAAGCTCGAGGACAAGGTCGCGATTCAGCGCGAGGCGATTGAAGCAGCCGCGAGCTGACACCGATCCAACCGCCGCGATCTGGGGATAGCTCGATGCCTGGCGCGACATGTAGCGCTTCATTCGGGGATCGCGGTCGCGCCTGGGAGGTGCGCAGTCATCGCCTCTGCGACAGCCAGCACCGCCGCCGACGCCTCGGGGGCGGGCGCTAGCGGCGGTGCCTCAGCTGCGCTCCTGGGGGACTGAGCAGCGGAATGACTAGCACTGTCAGTTTCAGTCACCGCTTCATGGGGCGTCAAGGCTTTTTCCCGATCTGTGGATAACTTGTCAACTAAAGTAGATTCCTACGGCCCGCGCGGGCCGTTATCCGCGGGTGGCGGCGCTCGAAGAAGCGTCTCTGGGATGTTTCCCGCTAGACTGGCCGCCGCAGGCAAGGGGCGTTAGCTCAGCAGGTTAGAGCAGAGGACTCATAATCCTTGGGTCGCGGGTTCGAGCCCCGCACGCCCTACCAGTGAAGCGGGTAGTCAGATGATGCTTATCTGCTTCCCTCCTTCCTCTGTGATGGTTGGTTTTGCTAACGATTTGCCAACGGCCAGCCGGATGCTGCCGATTTGACGCCCGGTCAGGCTCCCCAGACCGCCTTGGCGAACACCTCGACTGCACGGTCATCGTCCTTGGGGATCGCGTCGGCGTAGACGTTCAAAGTGACGCTCGGGTCCTTGTGACCCTGGCGCTTGCTGACGATGTGGACAGGGATGCCTTCACGCAGCAGTGTGGTCGCGTGGGTGTGCCGAGTCCCGTGCAACGTCATCCGAGGCAGACTCGTGCCCTTCTGGGCTGCCAGGAACGCCTTGGCGAAGTAATCGGGGAACACTCGGGCCCCATTCTCCCAGGCGAAGACCAACCCGTCGGTGTCTTCATAGGCCGGCCCCCATTCGAGCCGCTCGGAGGCCTGCTGCTGGCGCCATGCCTTCAGCGCTGCCGCCGTCTTCGGGTCGAGTGCAACAGTCCGGTTCTCATGGTTCTTGGTGTCAGTCGTCACGATCTGCTGCCCGAACTGGGTGGCTGAGCGCTCCACGGTGATCAGACCGGCCTCGGGTCGACGTGGGCCCAAGTGAGCCCGCGCACAGCTCGCCGCGCCTCATGCCAACGGCCAAGGCGACGAGCCACACGATGCCCCGGCGGGTCTGCTCGGTTGCGCCGAGGAATGCCCGCTGGTACTCACCGCCGATCGTCGACTTCAGAGAGATGTCGATCTTGTGGCGGTAGAAGTGGGCCGAGGACGCCTTGAAATCGACGCTCTGAGCCGTATCCGTTTGACCAGGCGGCCCTTCGTCTCGGGGCACTGAACCTGTGAAAGTCAGGCCATACTCCGCACAATGGTGGAGTCCTTGCTCCTCCGCAATCTGGAGACCTCGGGGAACTAAATCATCTGATGCGTATTACCCAAAGTACGTATGTACCGCTTGACCGAATTCGTCTTGCCGAAATCTGACACTGGTCGATGTCTAGGATCTTGGTAACTAGGTGCTTCACATCCATTGACTTCATATCCAGCGCATCGCTTATGGGTCCTAGCCTGGCGATCAACCGTCCGCCATTCGCATTGCTGCTCAACGTCACGATGCCCGACGCCGCGGCAGCCAGTATGTACTCGTCCTGCTCAGCTTGAGCGTATTCGATCGTCAGTCTCCCGGCTAGCGCTTGCCGGGCCCGATAGGCACACGCACGGAAGAATCCCGCTGGTAAGCCGGACATTTCGCACTCATCGTCTGTACCCGGCACTGTGGTACTTGGCCAAGTAGAAGGGTCTGCAGCATCAAGGATGACATCTTTAAGGTCATCCACACCGAGATCACGCGAGAACTGGCCGAGTAGATCACTGGCCCGCGCGTCGGCGAGCGCCTCTATGAAGGAGAGATCGGCTACATACTCCAGCGGCACTTCTGTCGTGGAGATTTGTTCCCAGCGATCAATCGCCTCGGACGGCACTTGCCACCGGCGAGCGAGCCACGCTTTGGATAGGCCTAGACCCTCTCGTACCGTGCAGAGTTCCGCGCCGTTCATATGGTTGCTCCCGTTCTCTTAGTCGATGACCCGGCACAGTAGGCATAGACCTTCAATCAACAGATCGACTTAACGTCCGCGCCTATCTGCACTCTAGCTGCTTGGGCGTGTCGCGATGGCAGTCACAACGTTTCTGCACAGACGGGTTGACTAACTCGCACATCCTGCCATACACAAGCCGACGGCGAATCATTAAGATTTTGACAGTTCGCTAGACAAGTCTTGCCGGCGGTGCTACGTTAAAGTCACCTCCCCAGGTCGTAAGCAACGTAGCGAACGGAAAGGACATTTTTGTGCCAAAACTCGTCACGGGAACCGTCGAGTCATGGGATTCAGATCGCGGATGTGGCGTGATCATGATGGACGGTAATATTCCAGTCTGGTCTCACTATTCAACCATTCGCGGTGTAACCGGATTCGCCAACCTTACCCCCGGGGAACAGGTCGCTATGACCCTAATATCACGGGATCCTCTGGCGAAGAACACAGAGGCTCCCGGATTCGCGTGGATCACAGCCGATGTTTATCCGATAGATAGAACCAAGGATGACTCTTATGATTAGACACCTGCCCAAAGCACTCCTGACTTCCACAGGTGGGCGTGTTTCGTGATTGTTTGTGCTTGTCAGGGGCTCGCGGTTGGTGCTTTTCGGGCACTAACGGGCGGTTAGAATCGGGCTTGTGAGCCCGTATCTGCGGAAAGTGAAGACCCGGTCGGGTGCGACCGCGGTGCAGATCGTGGAGACCAAGCACGGCCAGCGAGTGATCGTGGAGCATCTGGGGTCGGCCCATACCGACGCCGAGCTCGCGGCGTTGATGCGGGCCGGCCACGACAAGCTTCACGCCGGCCAGCCCGCCTTGGAGTTGGGTATCGATCCCCACGGTGCGCCGGTGGGTGCGGTCGCGGTAGTCGCCGGGACACGATCGAAACTCCTGATGGATGCGATCCGGGCCTCCTGGGGCCGGCTCGGGTTCACCGTGATCGATGACGAGGCGTTCTTCCAGCTGGTCGCAGCCCGGCTCGTCGAGCCGACCTCGAAACGCGACAGCATCCGGGTGATCAACCAACTCGGCATGCACGCGTTCCACGAGAACACCTACTACGCCGCGCTGCGTCGTTGCATGGCTGGTGACTACCGCGAACAGATCGCGAAGGCCTGCTTCACCCACGTGTGGACCGACGCTGGCGGGGACATCTCCTTGCTGCTCTACGACGTCACCACGCTGTATTTCGAGGCCGAGAACGAAGACGATCTTCGCAAAGTCGGCTTCAGTAAAGAGCGTCGTGTCGATCCGCAGATCGTCGTCGGGCTGCTCGTTGACCGGAGCGGGTTCCCGTTAGAGATCGCCTGCTATGAGGGTAACAAGGCCGAGACTGCCACGATCATCCCGATCGTCAAAGCGTTCCAAGACCGTCACCAGATCACCGACATGGTCGTGGTCGCCGACGCCGGCATGTTGTCCGCGACCAACCTGCAAGCCCTCGACGATGCCGGGCTCCGGTTCATCGTCGGGTCCCGGGTCACGAAAGCACCCCACGATCTGGCCAAGCATTTCTGCTGGCACGGTGACCACTTCACCGACGCCCAGATCATCGACACGATCACGATGCGCCGCACCAAACCCGACCCGGCCAGGCTCGACACCTGCGACGAGCCGGTGTGGAACCCCCAAGACCATCCGCTAGCGTGGCGGGCGGTGTGGCAATACTCCCGCAAACGGGCCGTCCGGGATCAACACACCCTGACCGCGCAGCAGAACCGGGCCCAAGCGATCATCGATGGCCTCCACCCGCCCCGTAAGGCCAGATTCTTGAAGACCAGCGGGGCCACGCTCACCCTTGATCACACCAGCCTGGACCGGGCACGCCGACTCACCGGCCTGAAAGGCTACGTCACCAACATCACCGTCGACACCATGCCCGCCGACCAGGTGATCTCGGCCTACCACGAACTGTGGCACGTCGAGCAATCCTTCCGGATGTCCAAAACGACCTCGCTGCCAGACCGATCTTCCACCACACCCGCGACGCGATCGAAGCCCACCTGACCATCGTGTTCACCGCGCTCGCGATCGCCCGCGACCTACAGGCCCGCACCGGCTGGAGCATCAAACGCATCATCCAAACCCTCCAACCGCTACGCCACGTCACCATCACCATCACCATCAACGGTCACCCGATCGAAGCCCAACCCGCCATCTCCGACAACACCCGAGAAATCCTCAACACCCTCGGGATTCCCGAGCACTAAACCTGTGGAAGTCAGGTCTGGCGAAGAACACAGAGGCTCCCGGATTCGCGTGGATCACAGCCGATGTTTATCCGATAGATAGAACCAAGGATGACTCTTATGATTAGACACCTGCCCAAAGCACTGGCAAGCCTCATAACGCTTGTTATTGTCCTATGCGCTGGGATCACACAGGCTTCTGCAGCGCCGCCCACACCGACTCCGGCACCACAAGGCACGTGGGTCTTCACCGCGAGCAAGCCCGAAATGAACGCGACTCACGCTATGGGAAAGTTCGGAGCGTCAGTTGATGTCGGTAGTAGTTCCAATACACTACGTTGGTATTTTCAGCTGTCCTCAGCGATGAGCGCCATGGCGGTAAGCCCAATGGACTGCAAGGCCACCCTCAACGGAAGACTCGGAAGCCCATACAGCGACTACCATCCCAACATCCCAGCTAGCTACTTGTGGCACTCATCAATTCCCGCGTTGTCTTATAACACAGAATATAAGCTGGAAGGAAATTGCCGATATAACGCATACACGGGAACCAGCTACGGAAACATGGTTGTCGCATGGGCATTTCGTTTCAAGATCGACCAGAACGCAAAGGCGGCGAGCATGGATCCACAAGATAGCACTCTTGATATCAACTCGACCCAGATCGAATTCATCGAGGTTTCCGATGCGTCCAGCGAGGACTCAGAAACGTCGCAAGTCTTTGAAGTCGTTCCTACGGCCAACCCATATATCCCCGGATACGATATAGTCGGAGTGCTCACTCTTTATTAGAGATATCTCCTCTAGTGAGATGCCGTCAGCAGTGATTTGTCGACGGCATCTCACCACGCTGTAGATCATTATTGTGTTTGGGCTCCTAGAGCATCACTCAACCAGCCTAGATGATGACATTGAGGGCATTGCGCAAGACAAGCTGGCGCAAGCTCGGCCTCCAACGCGCGGCGACGGCGCTGTCGAAGTATGACCCAGCGGACGTTCGTCCGACCTGCGGTCAGATCTCACTTGAGGAATTCAGGAAACTTCAGCGCCTAATTCGCCGTGCTACCAGGTCTGGTCGGCGCATCAACTAGAGACGATGTTTCACACTGATCGTCGACTACATCGCACAGACCATGTGCTAATCGCGAGAGTTCATACAGGCCCGAGTCTTCCTGAAGGTCCCGGCCAGCTTGGTCAACCTTGGTCTGGCGGTCGTCCCGAGGCGCGTACAGACCTAACACGTCGGATCGTGCGTGTCACTTACAGAACCACGCGACAACATCTCCGGCGGAGCACAGACGGCCATGTGCAACAACCCGGTCATGATCCTCTGATCGGCATCGAAGTGTGCCACGCTCACTTCCTCGCGGCGGAACGGTCGCTGAGCGCAAGTCCACTGGAGTCTCGATCACCTCCTTGTCAGGCAAGCGGAGCGCGGCGGTACCCACCCCTCGGTCGCATATCTACGCCAGCTTTCAGCATGCTGCGCCGCAGCGCGCTCCCAGACACACTCAACTGCTCAGCGATACGGGTAACCGGCATACCTGCTTCGTAAAGCTGTGCCGCTTCTGCAACCACACCGTCGGTCGCGGTCTGACGCCGCACCTCCACGCCCTCCTCGCGAAGCAACCTCAAGATCCCCGTCTTCGAGATCCCGTGCTCCGCACACAGCTGAGGCGTACTGACACCGTCCCGGTACTGCTGAGCCATCTCTTTGACCTCCTCTGAGGAGAAGCGCCGGCGCAGACGCCGAGGCTTCTCTGAGCGCGTTGGGCTCTCAGGCGCCACCACAGCCAAGATCTCGACAGACTGCGCCGCCAGCCATTTCAGTTGTTGGAGAGTTGGTTCCAGTAGCTCGCAATTGTTCGGATGTCTGTCTATATTGGGAGCCACAATGATCTTATTCGAACAAACGACCGAAAAGTCGTTTGTTTTCTTGGGTTTACCCGCTTTGTTCGTCTGTTGGTCTGAAGCCGCTACCTAGGCCGTCTTACTCGGACGACCGGCCGACGGAAGATGATCGGCGCATGCCGAGATCAACTCCCCCATTGAAGGCCGCCGATTCATCGAACCGTGGTCCGGGGAGACCACCAGCATGCGGATGGCCTGTTGCTGGATGCGATCACCCACGGTGCCGGCTCCGTTCATCGTTCCAGGACGCATCGTCTGTTGCCCGCTATCACACGAAGTGGCACGGTGTTGGCTATCCACAGCATCTGGCTTTGGCCCAGATGCGACGGTGGATAACTCAGCGGAGCCATTTCTGTCCTCAAGACTTGCTACATGGCTTACAGAGACCTTCCGGCGAACTGGACAGAGCTTCCCCTTGATGATCCCGTTCGCTGCGCCGACGTGGTGGATCTGTTGCTCGGTTTTCGCGATCGAGCACGGAATTCCCTCCTGCTACTGCCTCGCACGCAGGCCCATGTTCCGCTTCTTCCCCTAATGATCATCGAGGACGTCCCTTGGAACGAGAACGATGTCCAGCCGTTGCTGGGTATGTGGGGACATCTTGCCAACGCTTCCGAAGGTCCCCTGCTCATCTCCACCTCTCATCCCGGAGACGGCCAACCCGCACAGCATCGCGCCTGGTTGGACGATGCCGTGGCGGGATTGACGGGACTGGGAATCCCTGTTCTGGGAACCTTCACGGCCGCACGTGACGGCGTCTACCGCCACAGCTGCTGACCATCGAACGAAGATCGGATGCAGTGCCGCGAGGCACGACTCTTGCCGCCCAGATCCGCCACCGAACAGGTGATGCGTCTGCTCGCTTCCGGGGCAGACGCATCACCCAAACCCGCGGAATTCTCAGGGCGGCAGATTTGCGATCGCATAGTCGGCTTGCTCGGGAGTGAATTTCTCGCCGTACTCGGAAACCAGCTGATCCCAGATCGCAGACGGTGACATGGCCATGGTGTTCTGGTAGCTGATCGCGGCTGCCAGCGCCTCGGCATTCCAGTCGGCGTCCACGTTGTCGATGGCGTACTGGGCGGCCTCGGGCGAGAACTTCTCTCCGTACTCCGACGTGAGCTGATCGTAGAGACGGGCCTGGCTGAAGTTCATGGTCTTGATGTAGCTCTGGGCCTTTTTCAGCGCGGACTTGTACTCGGTGGGCACCGCAGGCTCGGTCTCGGCCGGCGGAGCCGCAGTGGTGGGCTCCGGCGCCGGCGCTGCGGTCGTTTCGGCGGCGATGGTCACGCTCGGCTGAGCCGCAGCATCCTGGGTCTGGTCATCGGCGGAACCGCCTCCGACAAGCCGACTCAGGATAAAGAATCCGAGAATGACGAACCCCACGATTGCCCAAGCCCGCTTGTACCAGGGCTTCTTCGGCGCGCTGGCGGGCTGGAAAGCCGGCTGACCGTACGGCGGCGGCTGCTGTCCCGCGGGCTGCTGGGGCGGCTGTCCCTGGTAGTAGGGCTGCTGCGGAGGCTGATTAGGGGGAAACTGCGACATGATGACTTCTCCTCACATTGGTTCTGGATCATGCGTGGAAGTCGAGGAGTCACCCCGGGTACTACGTCCTTGACTTCGTCTTCACGATTCGTGCCCACCTTTTCGGTGGGAGCTTCATGCTTGCCGCGACCACTGACAGTTTTCGGACACCGAGTACGACAATGCCCACTCCGCCCGATCGAGCCGGCATCCAACACCGCCAAATGCATCCACCTAGAGTCGATACATGAACGCTCAGATCACACTGCACAAGGGCGACATCACCACCGACGCCGAAGCCGACGCGATCGTCAATGCCGCCAACACGTCACTGCTCGGAGGCGGCGGTGTCGACGGCGCGATCCACCGTGCCGCTGGTCCCGAGCTCCTCGCCGAGTGCCGGACCCTGCACGGTTGCCGCACGGGTGACGCCAAGATCACCAAGGGTTATCGCTTGCCCGCCGCGCACGTGATTCACACCGTCGGCCCCATCTACCGCGACGGGCGCCACGGCGAGCCTGCGTTGCTGGCCAGCGCCTACCGCCGAAGCATCGAAGTGGCGGCCGAGAACGGCTGCGCCCGCGTTGCCTTTCCGGCCATCTCAGCAGGGGTCTATGGCTATCCCGCCGATGAGGCCGCGCGCATCGCCGTGTCCACCGTCGCGAAGGCGATGGCCGAGCATCCACAGGTCATCGAAGTCCGTTTCTGGTTGTTCAACGAACATCTGTATCGCGCCTTCGAGCAGGCCCTCCGCGAGTTGCACACGATGTCTTGACTGAGTCTTTGATCACTTCAGCATTTTTTGTCAGCACGGGTGGATACGCTTGAAACAGTTGGCAGGAGCACGAAGGAGTGACGGATGTCGGAGCCTGTGGCTATCACCGAGTACGTTGTGCGCACCATCGCCGAAACCGCAATCGACAATGAGAAGTACTTTTGCGACTTGGATTCGGTCGTCGGCGACGGAGATTTCGGGTATTCCCTGGCACGTGGCTTCGAGAAAGTCCTGGAACAGTGGGACGAATTCGACCGCAGCAGCGTGGCCACGTTCTTGCAGAAGGTCGCGATGGTGGTCACCAGCAGAGTCGGGGGCACCTCGGGCCCGATCTGGGGCACCGCGTTCCTGCGGGCGTCCATGGTGGCTCGCAAAGCCGAGACCTTCGACGGAGCCACGGTAGTCGCGATGCTGCGCTCGGCCGCCGAGGGCATCATGGCGCGCGGCGGGGCATCCCTGGGTGAAAAGACCCTGCTTGATGCGCTGGTTCCGATGACCGACACCCTCGAGCGGGAGCTCAACGACGGAGCTCCACTCGGTGATGTGCTGGACGCTACCGCCGCGAGCGCGGTCGAAGCGGCCGAAGCGACCAGCAAGCTCGAAGCCAAACGTGGGCGCGCGGCCTACACCGGCGAACGTTCAATCGGATCGGTCGACGCGGGAGCGACCGCGGTCGGAGTGCTCGCCACGGCCGTTGCCAAGAACTGGCCGGGACGCTGATCGTCCACTTCCATCACTAATTCCATAGCGAGAGGATCTCCAATGAAGAAGTTCGTCAACGATCCCAAGCAGTACGTTCCGGAAATGCTCACCGGCATCGCCCTGGCGAATCCGGGCACACTGAAGTATGTGCCCGAATATAACCTCATCATGCGTGCGGATGCCCCGAACAATGACAAGGTCACCATTATTCAGGGATCCGGTTCGGGCCATGAGCCCGCGCATGTCATGGTGGTTGGCCCTGGAATGCTCGACGGGGCTTGTCCGGGCGATGTTTTCGCTGCTCCGCCCATGGATTATGTCTACGAATCGGGCAAGCTGCTCGCCTCCGACAAGGGAATTCTCTTGCTGGTCAACAATTACACCGGTGACAAGATGGCCTTCGAGATGGCCGCCGAAATGCTCGAATCCGAGGGCTACAAGGTTGCCACCCTGTTCATCAACGACGATGTCGCAGTGAAGGATTCGACATTCACCGTCGGACGCCGGGGGGTCGCCGGTAACTTCTTTGTGATGAAGGCCTGCGGCGCGAAAGCCGAGCAGGGCGCCGATCTCGAAGAAGTCGTCCGGGTGGGCGAGAAGGTGAACTCGGTAACCCGATCCATGGGCATCGCACTCACCCCGTGCACTCCCCCGGCCAAAGGCGAACCACTGTTCCACCTGGCCGACGACGAGATGGAAGTCGGCGTCGGTATTCACGGCGAGCCCGGGCGACGCCGCGACAAGCTGGGCAGCGCCGACGAGATCGTCGACGAGTTGCTCGAAGCCATCGTCCCCGATCTGCCCTACAACGAGGGCGACGAAGTCGCATTGATGGTCAACGGCCTCGGCGGTACTCCCATCTCGGAGCTCTACCTGCTCTACGGCATCGCCCACCGCAAGCTCGCCGAGCGCGGGATCAAGGTCTGGCGCAGCTACGTCGGTGAGTACTGCACTTCGCTCGAGATGGCCGGAGCATCCATCACCTTGGTGAAACTCGACGACGAGATCAAAGAACTACTGAGCGCACCCGCAGAGATCGCAATTCGGGTCTTCTGAAAACCCTAATCACAACAGGAGGTTGCGATGACAGAAATGAAAGTGCATGTCCTGTCCACCGGAGTCATGGAGACTGATCTGACCTGGCTCCTTCTCAAGGGCGGAAAGACCATCCGCGACCGGTATCACAAGAACGATCCGGTGGTCTGGGGCGACTGCCCCACGCATGCAGTGCTGATCGAACATCCAGAAGGACGTGTGCTGTGGGACACCGGCGTGCCACGGGATTGGGAGACTCGCTGGGAGCCGACCGGTTTCCAGGATTTCTTCCCCGTCCGTGAACCGGTCGACGGGCCCGGCTACCTCGACACCGCACTGGCCGATCTCGACCTCGGCTTCGACGACATCGACATTCTGGTGCTGTCGCATCTGCACTTCGACCACGCGGCCAACGCGAAACTATTCAACCCGGCCAAGACGAAGATCCTTGCCAGCACGGCCGAGTTGGAGGGCGTGAAGTCGATCACCGGATACAGCCAGGGCGCGCACATCGTCTCCGACTACGACGGTCTGGCGATCGATGGAATCGCCGGCGATGACGAGATCCTGCCGGGCATCAGTGTGATCCAAACCCCCGGCCATACCTGGGGAACGATGTCGCTCAAGCTCGATCTCGAGAACGACGGGACGAAGATCTTCACCTCGGATGCGGTCTACCTGTCCGACAGCTGGGGCCCGCCTGCGGTCGGTGCCGCGATCGTCTGGAACAACCTCGCCTGGCTGGAGTCGGTGGACAAACTGCGCGGCATCGCCGATGCCACTGGCGCCGAGATGATCTTCGGCCACGACGCCGAGCAGAAGAAGACACTGAGATTCGCGCCCGCCGGGTACTACTCATAGACCAGCGATGATTCTCTACGACTTCGTCTGCACGGACGGGCATGACTTCGAGGCCTTGATCGCCTCGATGTCGGACGATGCCCCGTCCTGCCCGGTCTGCCAGGCGCCGTCCAGACGGCGCCTGGCAAGGCTGAACATCGGTGGACGCGCCGATACCGGGGTTTCCCGCGACCAGATGCCACGGTCATGGACGCAGACCGGCGCAGGTGACCGCGAGACCATCCGGCACTGGCACGAAGTCGCCGCCAAACGCGAGAAGCTCGAGGAGAGACATCCCGAGCTGGCCGGCGACCGGCGCCCGATTCTGGCCCACGAGGGCATCTTCGCACGCAAGCCCCTTCGTGCTGGAGACGACATCGCGGCCGCCGTTCGTGACGCATCCTCACCCACGCAATCAGACACTCATAAGGACAAACAGCAACAATGAAGATCACAGGAGCAGTACTCGAAGAAATCGGGCGTCCGCGTCCGTACGCGGAATCGAAGCCGATCACCGTCTGTGAGCTCGAACTCGATCCGCCCGGCCCCGGTGAGGTGCTCGTCCGTATGGAGGCGGCCGGCATCTGCCATTCGGATCTGTCGGTCGTCAACGGGAACCGGCCACGCCCGGTCCCGATGCTGCTGGGTCATGAGGCAGCCGGCATCGTCGAGCAACTCGGCGACGGCGTCGACGACATCGAGGTCGGCCAGCGGGTCGTGATGGCTTTCCTGCCGCGCTGCGGCAAGTGCAAGAACTGCCTCACCGACGGCAAACTGCCATGTATCCCCGGAACCGCCGCGAACACCGCCGGTCGGCTGCTCACCGGCGGAGAACGCCTGCATCGCAACGGCCAGAAAGTGTTCCACCACCTCGGGGTGTCTGGATTCGCGACCCATGCGGTGGTCGACCGCCGCTCCATCGTTCCGGTCGGGAGCGACATTCCGCCTCAGGTGGCGGCCGTCCTCGGCTGCGCAGTGCTCACCGGCGGTGGTGCGGTGATCAATGCCGGGGCTCCCGCCGATGGCGATACGGTCGCTGTTGTCGGGCTCGGTGGTGTGGGCATGGCCGCCCTCATCACGGCGCTGTCGCTGGGCAAGGGTGACGTCATCGGGGTCGATGCACTCCCGGACAAGCTGAAGCGGGCCACCGAACTCGGCGCGAGCGCGGTGTACACGCCCCAGGAGGCCATCGATGCCGGGGTGAAGGCACCTGTGGTCGTCGAGGCGGCAGGCCATCCGCGGGCCTTCGAGACCGCGGTGAAGCTCACCGATGTCGGCGGCATCACGGTCACCGTCGGCCTGCCGGCTCCCGGAGCCGACGCGACCATCAGCCCGCTCGGGCTGACAGCTGAAGCCCGAACGATCATGGGCAGCTACCTCGGCTCCGCAGTCCCCGCCAGGGACATTCCGACCTACGCGCAGCTGTGGCGCGAAGGGAAGCTGCCGGTCGACGCGCTGATCTCGTCCATCATTACCCTGGACGAGATCAACTCCGCGATGGATGCGCTGGCCGATGGTAAGGCCGTGCGTCAGGTCATCTTGTTCGACGCCTAGACAAGGGCATTGATGGTGCCCGGAAGCCGGCCCCGATCAGGTCCTTCCGGGCACCCCCGGCCCGTACACTCAGGACGTGCCGAATCAGCGCGTCCAGCATGGTCCGACAGGTCCGTGGCCTCCACCGGCCGGACCGATCCCAGAGCCCATGGCGCCCGGATCCCCCGCGCCCACCCCTGAACAACGACGACGCCGGACAGCCACCGTCAGTGTCATCGGCGTGGTCATCGCCCTCGTGTGGTCGGTGATTCTCGCCTCCCACAGCAGGCCGCCGACCGGTATGCCGGACGTCGAAGCCGGTCAGTACCTGGCCACGTCCGGACACCGCGAGTTCCTCAGCAACGGCCCACAGACGACGATCATCGAGACCTCGCATCTTCCGGGCGCGATCGCCTTCAGCGACCCACCCCTGATCATGCAGCAGGTTCTCGACACGATCAGCTACGAACAAGCATCCGCCGGCTACTGGATACGCGAGATCTGGCAGACACGCTCCGCCATCACCTCCCGATTGCTCATGCTGAGTGATGATGCCGGTCTGGTGCTGTATGCAATCGACGGCACAGATCGGCTCGCCTTCGACAGCGGACTGGTCGAACTGCCCGCCGATGCGGTGCCCGGCGCGAGCTGGACGTCACAGGCGACCGCGACCGACACCGATGGGGTCTCCACATCGTGGAGCCGGACCGGATCCATCGGATCCGCTGCCGAGCAAGGCTGCCTCGAGATCACCACCACCGACCGCTATCGCGACACCGAAACCACCTCCGTGACGACCCGCTGCCCGCAGCGCGGCATCGTGGCCGTCGATCAGGCGGCCGCCGGTGAACCGCCGGCGGTCGACACATCCGGTCTTCGACTCCGACCGCATCCCGACCTCATGCCGGCCTCCGACCCCATCACCACGACCATCCTCACCGGAGAAGTCGCGATGGCTGTTGGCATGACGACCCCACCGGTGGCCGTCGGCGACGGGCTCGTTTTCGCGAACCGGACGAACGGTCAGCTCGATTTTGTCTCCCCCGGCGCGAATGGGCAATGGACGCTCAGCACGGTTCGTCGTCCGGGGCTCGATATGACGGCATCACTCGACGCCGGGGAGATGGTGGTCGCAGCCACCACCGATCGCGCCCTGGTCGCCTATGACAGGCACGGACGATGGGTCTGGCAAGCCGACCTACCTGACATTGCCAGCGATCTGTTCTGGGTGGACGATGAGGCGGCCGCGGCATTGACCCTTGACGGTCAGCTGACGATCTTCGCGGTCAGTGACGGGCGCACCATCCGGACGACCGACATGCCAGCCGGATCGACGGTCGGACCAGCCGTCGTCCAAGGCGATTCCGGGGCACTGATCGCCACCGCGTCCGAACGGCAGATCGCGATCCTGAACGCGGAGGATCGGGTCACCACGCTGGAGGTGCGAGACGACGTCCGCTCGCTGGCCATGACGCACCAGGCAGTGGTCGTCAGCGATGTGACCGCCGATCTCACCGCTTTCACGCTCGCGGGCGACCGGCTGTGGCGGGTCGGGATGCCCGACAGTTGCCGCCAACTCGTGGCGACCGACGAGCTGGTCGTCTGCCGGCTGCCGAACGCCATCGCTGCCATCGACCCCGCGTCCGGACGAGTCATCTGGCGAGCAGAGCTGTCGGCGCTGGCGATCTACGTCGCCGATGGCCAGATCCTGAGCATGGGACGCCAGACCACCACCCTGCTCAGTACCTCCGGTGACGAACTCGGCTCCTGGCAGATCGAGCGCACAGCCTCCAACACCTGGGCGGTCCCGATGACCGGCGGCCTGCTCGTGACAAGCGACATCGGGGAGTTCGAATGGTGGCCAGCATGAAGACCCAAGCCCGTGTGGTGGTCGATGCCCTCGACAAGATCTTCGTCGATCCGATCCGGTCGGGCCGGCCACGCCCGAAGGACTGGCAGCCGGGCCTGGCCCCCGTGATGGCGCTGGCCGCCGCCGGTTACCTCATCGGGGTTGTTCTGGTGCTCGGCGCTCCCTGGCTGCGCAGCGCCGATCGTCCTGTCGTCATCGAACGCGCCGAAGTGATCGGCAGCGCGTCGATGACTGTGCTGCTGTGGCTGGTCACCCTCACCTTGGCGGTCGGCCTGACCGCTGCCCTGCATGTTCATCCCCTCCTGAAGCTGATCAGCATCATCGTCTTCCTGCTGCCGCTGACTCCGCAGCTGGCGCTCGGCACGGGTTCGCTCGCAGTCGTCGCGAGCGTCGGCGGAACCATCATCTTCTTTCTCATCCGGCGGCGTGGCAGCTTCGCCGGCTGGGAGTTCCCGGTGATCTGGATCTTGGTGAGCACGGGCGTGATGATGCCGCTGATCTCCACCGGCAACTTCGGCTATGACATCCGCACATCGACGGTGCTGTTGATCCTCGCATTCATGAACTCGCTGGCCGTTCCGGCGCTCATGATGACCGGCTATGCGGCAGCGCAGGTCGGGATCTCGTTCTCCCAGTGGATGGGCCTGCGGCTTTCCCAACTGATGCCTCGATACTTGTCGCTGGTCGCAATCTCCGTGCTCGGGCTCGGCAACCTAGGGTACGCGATCTGGTCGACCCACCAGCGGCGCCTCGGCTGGGAACTCGAGAACTGGATGGGTTCAGTACTGCTGGTGGCGCTCGCAGCGGGCATCATCGCGGTGCTGTGGTCGGGTCTGCCTGATCGAGGCACCTCGCCTCGTGATCCCGCCGATCCGGACGCGCTGGTAGACAGCTGGACATCACAAGCGTTCGGGCTCGCATCGGTGACGCTGGCGTTCATGCTGCTCACCAGCCTCGGCGCCGTCGCCGGCGGTCTGGCCGATGTCTTCTTGGGTTCGCAGCCCGACTGGCTGGCCAACCTGTCGTCCAGCACCACCCTGGTCTTTCTCGTGCGCCTCGGCCAAGCCGCACTGGCCCTGTGGTGGGGTTGGCATCGCGCCCGCCGCGGCGACCGGGTCACGCCCGTCGTGCTCGGCGCCTATGCGGCGATCATGGCCATTTCGGCGCTCTCGGTACTCACCGCATGGGCATGGTTCGCGTGGGAAATAGAGCCCGCAGGAGTGCTGCTGCTAATGATCGGCGCGCTCATCTGGTGCACCGGACGCGGGGACGCCGGTGTGCACCAGGCGCTGATTCTCGCGTTGCTGGTCACGTTGTTCCGCTTCCGCGAGCCGCTGTCGGAGCCTGGCATGATCTTCGGTGCCGTCTCGGCGTCCGCGGTCTTGTTGATCAGCCTGTTGTGGCGGGTGATGACCGATGGCGATCTGATGGCCGGAGATTCGAAAGCGCTCCCCCAGAGCTCTCGGGTGCTGGCGTTCGCGACGATGACCCTCCTTGCGGTGCTGATCCTGGCGGTCACCGCGCAGATGCGCATTGAGACCACCGCGATTGACCAGTCGGGGATGGTTGGGTTGGGCGACATGACACTTGGCGGCGCCTTGTTCATGGCGGCGGGCATCGCCAGCCTGGTGGCGCTGTGGACCTACCGTCGTGGCGACGCGCTGACCGCAGGCCCGGTCCCGCGGTCATGACGACCACGATGACCGGACCTGCGACCACCCCCTTGGCCGCTACGCTTCGACGTAGATCATCTGCGTACGGGTGAACTCCTCCACTCCGAGCGGACCATCGGCGCCGCCGACGCCGGATTTGCGGGTACCGGCATGGAAGCCCTGCATGGCCTCGAAGTTCTCCCGGTTGATGTAGGTTTCGCCGAAGTCGATCTCCCGCATGCCCTTCATCGCGTTGGCGAGGCTGGCCGTGTACAGCGAGCTGGTCAGGCCGTACTCCGAGTCGTTGGCCTTCTGGATGGCCTCATCGAAATCATCGACCACCATGATCGGCAGCACCGGCCCGAAGATCTCGTCGCGGATCACCGGCATGTCCTGGGTGACGTCGGTCAGTACTGTCGGCTGGAAGTGGTGGCCCTGTCCACGATCGGCGACCTTGCCTCCGGTGAGCACGGTCGCGCCCTGCGCAACCGACGCGTCCACCATGGCACCGATGCGGCTGGCGGCGTTCGCATCGATCAGGGCACCCATGTCAAGACCCTTGTCAACACTCGGATCACCGTAGGTGGTGGAGGCGATGGCCTCGGTCATTTTGCTGATGAACTCGTCGGCCACGCCGCGGGTGACGTACACGCGTTCGGCACAGTTGCAGACCTGGCCGGTGTTGATCACCCGCGAGGCCTTGATCGAGGCGACGGCGAGATCGAGGTCGGCATCGTCCAGGACGATGGCCGGCGCCTTACCGCCCAGTTCGAGGTTCACCTTGGTGACGTTCTTGCTGGCAGCGGCCATGATCGCTGACCCGACCGGAACCGAACCGGTGAAGCTGACGATATCGACGCGCGGATCGGCCGACATCTGCTCACCGATTGCCCCGGACCCGGCGAGCATGCTGAATACTCCCCTGGGGAGCCCGACTTCGGCGGCGACCTTCGCGAACTCCAAGGCGTTGATCGGTGTCACCGATGCTGGTTTGATCACGCATGTGTTGCCCGTGACCAAGGCCGGGGCCAGCTTGCGAGCGATGAGGAAGAACGGGAAATTCCACGGCAGAATGCCGACCGCCACACCCAGTGGCTTGCGGAGCACGAAGATCGATTCCTTCGGACGCGCGGAGTTCATCACAGAACCCTCGATGCGCAGCGCGAAGCCGGCCATGTAATCGAGGTAGTCGGCGGTGAACAGGACCTCGACATTTGCCAGCTCGGGAGTCTTGGACTGCTCCTTGACGAGAATGTCGGTGAACATCGCCTCATGGGCGCGAATCGCCTGGGCGAGCTTCGTCAGGTAGGACGCCCGCTCCGGAGCCGGCGTCAACGCCCAACTCTTCTTTGCGTCGAATGCGGCTTGCAGAGCGTCGTCCACGTCGGCCGGGGTCGCCCGCGGCGCATACGCCAGAACCTCGCCGGTCGCGGGGTTCTCCACGGGGATGGTCTGGTCAGTGGCTCTGAACTCTCCCGCGACGTAGTTGCGGTAAGTGGTCAATTCGGCCATGTCTTCTCCTTCTTCATCGACGGATGGCCGCGCTGCACAGTGTCTGGCTAGCGAAGTCAGATGCGGCTCACACCGGCGGCTGTGCTGGTGCAGTTGCTAGTCTGCCCGAGTCGGCAGTCGATGCTGTTGCACTTTTTCGAGCATCTGCGACACGTTTCTCAGCAGCTTGCGACCTGCGCCGTTGCTCGTCCAGCGCGTACTCGGTGAGCTCTCCGGGACGCCCGGCCAGTACGCGTTCGACGATCACCGCATCTTGTACCATGCCGAGCAGGTCGGCCAGTTCGGCATAGTAACGGGCCGTGGCTGCTGCGCCTGATCTCGCGGCAGCCACCGATTCGTAGGCGTAGCGGGCAGCCTTTGCCCGGCGGCGAAGCAGGTGCAGGCCTGCCCATCGTCCCTCGGGGTGAGCGTCGACCTCCTGCCACGCTTTGCCGACGCGCTGCTCCGCCCAGCCAACACGGCGCATGATCTGCTCGCGGGTGGGGCCCTTCCCCTTCCGGGCCTTCGATCGGCGCCACGGTTGGGCGACCATCACCCCGGCAAGATCCACCAGTGCAGCGGCGCGATCGCCGCCCAAGATCGTGATTGCCTCCTGCCGCAGGCTCTCCTGCTCGCCGGCGAGCTCGTCCAGCAGCGGCTTGGCGTCGGCGCGGTCGGCGAACAGCTCGGCCATGTGCTCATGGATGACCTCGGCATCCCTGGCCCGGCCGAGTTCGGAGTTGTACCAGTCGAGCTCTGCCAGAAGCGCCTCTGCGAGCTGCGGACGAAGCAGCGGCCGGTAGACCCGGATGGTGGCTTTGAGGCGGCGGCCCGCGGCCCTCAAGTCGTGGATGGACTCAGGCTCGTTGGCGGTGACCGCCGCCGGAAGCTCGCGCATCAAGCCGATCTGCTCGATCCAGTACCCCTCAACGCTGCTCGCCGTCTTAGACATTCTCCAATCTTACGCTGACAAGCGAATTAGGGTTCGCACAAGGGGCCCACTTCGCTTCGCCCCCGGTGGGAGACGTCGTGGTAATCGCTTCGATTGCCATCGTCAGGACGGTAGTTGCCCGCATGTTGCACTTTGCGAAGAAAAGAACCGCCTGACTTGGCCTATCGCCTTGTCAAGCGGCTTCAAAAGGGGCTCCCCGGACTGGACTCGAACCAGTAACCCTCTGATTAACAGTCAGATGCTCTGCCAATTGAGCTACCAGGGATTGGCGGTTGCGTCTCTCAACGCGAGAACAAACGTTAGCAGAACCTCGACGGTTCCCCAAACTCGAGGAGACTCGCCCACTCAGCGGTGATGAACACCGCGGTCAAGCACCAGAGCCTTCCCGAATGGGCCCCTTCGCAGTCAGCGGCGGTAGGCGCGCCGGTAGGGCGCCGGAATGTAGCCGACGGCCACTTGCAGCGTTTCAGCGGCGCGCAGCGCGAAGCTCGGATCGCGCAGGAACTCGCGTCCTACCATGACAATGTCCGCGAGGCCGGTTGCCACGATCTGCTCGGCTTGGAATGCACTGTCGATCATGCCCACGGTCGAGGTGGTGACACCAGTGGCCTTCTTGACGGCGGTGGCGTAGGGCACCTGGTAGCCGGGACCCACCGGGATGGGCGCCTGTTTGACATTGCCGCCGGTAGAGATGTCGACGAAGTCGGCGCCGTGCTGGCCGAGCCAGCGCACCACAGTGACGGTCTCATCAATGTCGAAGCCGCCAGCCACCCATTCGGTGGCAGACAGGCGCACCGCGATAGGCATGGCCTGGCCGACCTCGGCGCGTATCGCGTCCACAACCTGCAACAGCAGCCGAGCGCGGTTTTCCAGGGTGCCGCCGTAGGAATCGGTTCGATGATTGCTCAGCGGCGAGAGAAATTCGTGCAGAAGATAGCCGTGAGCGCCATGCACCTGCACGAAGTCGAAGCCCGCGTCCACGGCGCGGCGAGCGGCCGCGGCGAATGCTGCCGCCACGCGGTCGATGCCTGCCTGGTCCAGTGCGGCAGGCTCAGCCAGGCCGGGAAAGGCGACCGCCGACGGCGCCACGGTCTGCCAGCCGCCCTCGGAGACCGGCACGCTGGTGCCGGGTGCCTCCGTGCCCCACTCGCGATAGACCGAGCCTTTGCGTCCGGCATGGGCGAGCTGGATGCCCAGCTTGGCGCCCTGGGCGTGCACCAGCTCGACGATGGGCGCGAACGCATCGCGCTGGTGATCATTCCACAGGCCCAGGTCCTGCGGGCTGATCCGGCCTTCCGGCACCACGCCGGTAGCCTCCACGACCACCCCACCCGCACCGCCGCGCGCGAGCGAGCCGTAGTGCATCAGGTGCCAGGCGACCGGGACCCCATCCTGCTTGTCAACAACGTATTGGCACATCGGGGGTACCCAGATGCGGTTGCGGACCTCCAGTCCGCGTAGCTTGATCGGTTCAAACAGTGCGCGACTGACTTCAGACATTGCATCTCCTCGATTGCGGGCCGCGAAGCGCGAACGGCAGCTGCTTCGCGGCGCAGCGCCCATGGTATCGCCAAGGTCCGACTCGTCAAGGTTCGTGTCAACGACGTCCGCGGGATGCTCCGCGACAGCGAGGGTTCGGCAGCGGGCTATTCGTATTCGGCCCGCATCTCCTCGACCAGCCCGAGGACGATCGACTGCACCTTCGGGTCGCCCAGATCGCAGCGTCCGAGACCCTCGACCTGCCAGCTGATCGGCTCGTCCGAGCCCGGACGCCGACGCCCCACCAATTGCACGGTGCCCAGGTCATCGTCCAACTCAATCTGCCGCCAGGCCACGATGGACGCCCGCACTCGCTCAGCGAAGGCGTGCGGCAGCGCGCTCTGCTCATTCAGTTCGATCTCGCTGCGAGTTCCGTCGGTCATCTGCCAGTAGAGCCGGCGGTTGTCGGAGTCCCAGCCGCCCCGCTGGATGTCGGTCCAAGCCACCAGTTGCCAGCCCTGCGGCCTGCGCACCACCATGCGGTCGCGTAGCAGTGCCACGAATCCCTCCGGTCCGCGCGCAGCCACGAGCACATCGGGACGCCTTCCCAGCACCTTCGCGAGTTCGGCGATCTCGTCCTTGGTCAATTTGTACGCTGATCGATCGGCCATTGCCCAATTCTCCCACCCGCACGGACGTCCTCATGCGGCCTCGGCCGACAGCAGCAGCCTCCGCAGCCTGCTCAGCGCCTTGAGCTCCAGCCGTCGAGTGGTCGACACGCTGAGCCCCAGCCGATCCGCCGTCGCTGCCCGGGTCATCGCGGGTTGACCGATGCCGAATGAGCACCGCAGCAGGGCTGCTTCCTGTGGGGGCAGTTCGTCCAGCCCACGCAGCACCTCCGCGTGCAGCTCGTCGGGCGGGCACTCCCCCGCAGGGTCTGGCAGCAGCGCCATCAGATCGTCGGACAGCCGGTCGGGTGCGCTGAGCTCCACAGTCGCGGCGACTGTGCGCACATCACGCCCCAGATACCCGGCCAGCTCGGTCACCGTCACCTCGTGCCCGAGCAGCGTCTCCAGCTGTTCCCTGGCCCGCCGCAGCTCGAAAGCGCTCCGCAGCCGGAAGACGCTGGCCTCGATCGCGCCGCACCGGCGCATCGCAGCATGCGAGATCTCCGCCTCGACCATCGGCCAGGCCAGGCTGGAGAATCGGTAGCCGCGACGCCAGTCCCAGCGTTGAATCGCCCTGCCCAGCCCGACGCAGCCCTCCTGAAAGAGCTCCTCGGCGGACACGCCCGCCCGATCGGCCCAGGTGAGCGCAAGGTTGGCCACCATCCGCAGGTTGCCCATGAAGAACTCGTCACGGGCAGCGCGCCCCAGCTCGGCGATCAGCTCGAGATCTGCGGCAGCCACGTCGCAGCACAGCGAGCCATCCATCAGCGCACGCTCAGCAGTCACGCCCGCCTCGATCGCCACGGCGAGCCGGATCTCATCGGCGGCCGTCAGGAGCGCGGTATCAACGATGTCGAAGAACATGCGTCCAGCATGAGACGCCCACCAGCGGCGAATCGGGTTGTGCACAGACCGAAAACGGACAACACCGAGTGCTGTGAAAACACCGCAGAACCTGCGCTAATCTGCTCCGGCGCTGATCTGCTCGAGAGTCCGGCGCCTGGTCTCCAGCGCGATGAGCTCGGTGAATGCCTGCTTGTGGGCGGACGAATGCTCGACCGGGTTGATGCGTTGCAGCCGCGATTTCAGCTCCGCAAGCCGACGCAGCGTCGTGAGCAGCTGCAGTTTCGCCGTATAGGCGGACGCATATGCCTCGTCGGGGTCATGGTGAATGCCCTCCACGAGCAGCGCGACCTGCAACTGGCGAGCCACATCGTCGACGGTGACGGCCTGCAACTGCTCCGTCCAACCCTGCGCCTGAAACGGGGTCGCCAAGATCACCTCGAACACCGCGCGATAGGCGGGGTGGGTGAAATCATCTGCACTCACTCCGTTCCAGGTCGTGTCGAACAGTGTCGGATACTGCAGCATGAGCTTCAACGTGTCGCGCTCGACTGCGAGGTTGCGATCGCGGGGGTCGGGCCACGGCAGCGACAATCCGTCCAGCACCGGCCCGTCGGGCTCCTCGGCAGGCCGGCGTGTCCGCTGCTTGGGTGGTTCGTGGGCTGCCGGCATCGCCCTGCGTACCTGCTGGGAGACGATCTGGCGGACCTCTTCGACATCCATGCCGACCAGCTGGGCCAAATCGTGCAGATAGCCGCGCACCAGCGACCCGTCGCGGATGCTGGACAGCAGTGGTGCGGCCGCCCGGACTGCTTGCAGGCGGCCATCGACCCGGTCGAGATCGTACTGGGCGACCACGTTGCGCATCACGAAGCGATAGAGCGGCACCCGGCGGCCCACCAGCTCCCGCACCGCGGGCTCCCCCGACTTGAGCCGCAGATCGCACGGATCCAGACCGTTCGGCTCCACCGCCACATAGGTCTGCGCAACGAAGGTCTGATCGAGACTGAACACCTTCAGCGCAGCAGCCTGACCGGCCGCGTCCCCATCGAAGGTGAAGACCACCTCGCCATTGAATGCATCGTTGTTGCCCATCAGCCGCTGGAGCATCCGTGCGTGATCGGCTCCGAACGCCGTGCCACACGAAGCCACAGCAGTGTCGATGCCGGAGAGGTGGCACGCCATCACGTCGGTGTAGCCCTCGACGACGACCGCCTGGGCCTTCTTGCCGATCGGCTGCCGGGCCAGGTCGAGTCCGTACAGCACATGCGACTTCTTGTAGACGACGGTCTCAGGGGTGTTCAGGTACTTCGCGGGCATCCGGTCGTCGTCGAAAACTCGTCGCGCCCCGAAACCGAGCACGGACTTGGCCGAGTCCTTGATCGGCCAGACCACCCTGCCCTGGAAGTAGTCCCAGCCCGACTCACGGATCAGCCCGGCCCTGACCAACTCCTCATCGCTGAATCCGGCGCGATGCAGATGATCGTGCAGGGCTTTGCCATCCTTGGGGGCATATCCCATGCTGAAGTGCTGGGCGGCTTCCCGATCGAAACCGCGGCCGTCGACGAACTGGCGGAAGATCACCGCCTCCGCGCTGGTGATCTGGCTCTGATAGAACTCCGAGGCCGCCTGATTGGCGGCCAGCACCCGCTGCCTCAGGCCCGGTTGGGTGGCCGGGCGGCCGTCGTCGCTGATGCGCAGTTGGACGCCGGTCTTGTCGGCCAGCGCCTGGACGGCCTCGGTGAAACTCAGATTGTCGATCTTCTGGAGAAAGGTGATGACATCGCCACCCTCGCCGCAGCCGAAGCAGTAGTAGAAGCCCCGAGATGGCGTCACCTGAAAACTGGGGGTCTTCTCGTCATGGAAAGGGCACAGCCCCTTCAGTGAGCCGCCTCCGGCATTGCGCAATTGCACGTAGGCGCCGACGACCTCGTCGATGCGTGCCCGCTCGCGAACCAACGCGATGTCTTCATCGTTGATTCGGCTGGCCATGGCCGCAAGTTTAGACGCTCGATCTGACGGGCCGAGCTCACGCCATCGGGCCGACTCCGTGACCCATACTGCGCGGAAGCCGCCACCGCGCCCAGCCCAGCCGCTTCTCGGCCTGATCGAAGGCGAATCTGTCGGTCATGCCTGCCACATAGGTGACGGCCGCGAGCACCCGGTCGTCCTGCCGGAACCCGTCGGGCAGGCTCGCGGGGTGCTCGATGTAGTACGCGACGAGTTCTTGCAGGACTGCTATCACCGCTTGCGACTGCTCCAGTGATTCGGGGCGGGTGTAGATCTGCTGATAGTTGAACCGCCGCAGCTGCGCCAGGGCTTCAGCGGTTTCCGCATCCATGCCGACCCGTCCGGCCTCGACGATGCTGTGGCTGATGCTGCGGATCAGTACGCTGAGTTGTTCACGACGTCCGGTCCCGAGCCGCTCGGTGACCGAGCTGGGCAGCTCGTCCAGTTGGACGATGCCGGCCGCGGCCGCGTCCTCGAGATCGTGTGCACAGTAGGCGATCCGGTCGGCCCAACTGACGATCTCACCCTCGATGGTCGCTGGTGCGGGACGCGACCACGAGTGATTGCGGATGCCGTCCAGCGTCTCGGCGCACAGGTTGAGTTCGGCAAGCGCCACGTCGGCGCCCCACGGTCCATGGTCGAATCCGTGCGGCAGGAAAGCGTCGAACGCCTCCTCGGAGGCATGCCCGCCCGGACCGTGCCCACAGTCGTGACCGAGCGCGATCGCCTCAGTCAGGGGGACATTCGCCCCGACGGCGCGGGCGACCGAGGTGGCGACCTGGGCAACCTCGAGGGCGTGGGTGAGGCGGGTGCGCTGATGGTCGGTCGGATAGACCACAACCTGGGTCTTGCCGGCGAGCCTTCGGAAGGCCGTCGAATGGACGATCCGGTCCCGGTCACGCTCGAAGCAGGTGCGTTCAGAGTCAGGCTGTTCCTCGCGGGCCCGGTTTCCCGCCCCGCTGGCCAAAGCAGCTCCCGGACGAAGCCACTGCGCCTCGCGGGCCTCGCGGGCTTCGCGTCCGATGGGCGCCCCGGTGGCGATGTGCACGTGGCTGTCGCGGTGCGCGGTCACCAGGTCGTCGCCGTGCCCGGTCATGGTGGACGCCCAGCTGATCGCCCGCGCATTGGGCTGCAGCGCATCGGAGGTCATAGGCCTAGCCTGACATACGCCTCTGACAGGCAGCCGCTATCCACCGGAGGTCTCGAGCTCGGCCTCGCTGAGATCCAGCTCGAGCCCACACCGATCGTCCAGCCAGCCCCAGGGCATCGTCACCTTCGAGCGCGGACTGCCCTGGCGTCCCCGCGGACGCCCGAGTTCGGCGGTCGGATACGGCACAGCGCCATCCAACTGGGCCAGCAGCGCATCGAGCTCGGCCAGGCTGGAGACCATGCCCAAGGCGTGCCTGGTGTCGCCTCCCACCGGAAAGCCCTTGAAGTACCACGCCATGTGCTTGCGGAGATCCTTCATGCCATGTTCTTCGCCCCACAGCCTCGCCAGCAGTTCGGCGTGCCTGCGGACGATCGCGCAGACCTCTCCCAGACTCGGGAGCACGGTTTCCTGCTCACCGGTGATCGCCGCCGCAAGATCGCGGAACAGCCACGGCCGGCCCAGGCAACCGCGTCCGATCTCGACGCCGGCGCAACCGGTCTGCTCGATCATGGCGACCGCGTCCGCAGCCTCCCAGATGTCCCCATTGCCGAGCACCGGAATGTCGACCACCTGCACCAGCTCGGAGATGGCATTCCAATCGGCATGTCCCGAGTAGGCCTGGGCAACCGTGCGCGCGTGCAGGCAGATCGCTGCTGCGCCGCAGTCCTCGGCCAGTCGTCCCATATCGAGGAAGGTCAGATGCCGGTCGTCGATGCCGATGCGGGTCTTGACCGTAACCGGAACCCCGTAGCGGTCCGCGGTGCGCACGGTGCTGGCGATGATCTGACGGACCAGATCGAGCTTCCAGGGCAGCACTCCGCCGCCGCCTTTGCGGGTGACCTTGGGCACCGGGCAGCCAAAGTTCAGATCGATGTGGTCGACCCCGAAACCGTCGCACAAGATGTCGACGGCGACCTCCAGCGAGACGGGGTCGACGCCGTAGGTTTGCACCGAGCGCACGTCCTCTTCGGGCCAGAAGGCCAACATGTCGGCGGTCTTCGGGTCCCCGACCACCAACCCGCGGGACGTGATCATCTCGCAGACGTACAACCCCGCGCCCTGCTCGCGGCACAACTGCCGATAGGCCGCATTCGTCACTCCTGCCATGGGCGCGAGGACGACCGGGGTGTCGATCACCAGCGCGTCCGGATGGGACGGCGAACTCAGCCGCAGTTCGGGCAGCAGCCTGGTCGGTGTGGTCTGGGTCGCGCTCATCGATTCCAGGCTAGACGGGCCCTGCAAGAGGTCACTCGACCATCTCCTTCTGGCGGCGCTCCGGTAGCAACAGTGCGCTGCCGGCTGCAATCAGGAACGACACCCCGAAAACGCCGAAGACCAGCGGGTTGCCCCCGGAGTTGAGCAGCAGCGGGACGCACAGTGGCGCGATGATCGCAGCCACGCGGCCCGCGGCCGAGGCCGCGCCCGTGCCGGTGCCGCGCATCGCGGTCGGGTAGATCTCCGGGCCGATCGCATACAGCGCGCCCCAGGCACCGAGGTTGAAGAAGCTCAGTGCGCAACCGGCCACGATGATGCCCACCGGGGAGGTCTGGATGCCGAACAGCACTGCGGCCACACCGGAGCCCAGCAGGAAGCTCGCCAGGGTTGGGCGGCGTCCCCACTTCTCGATCAGCCAGGCGGCCATTGCATAACCGGGCAGCTGTGCCAGCGTGATGATCAGCGTGTACTCGAAAGAGCGGATCAGCGAATGGCCTTGCCGGAAGAGCAACGTGGGCATCCAGGTGAAGGCACCGTAGTAACTGAGATTGACGAAGAACCAGACCGCCCACAGCGCGATCGTCCGGCGCCGCATCCCGGGCGAGAACAGCCTCGCCCGCTGCTGCGTGCTGACCTCGACGCTGACCGGCGTGTGCTTCACGGCTGTCTCGATGTCGACCTCGGGTTGGACGCCGGAGTTGATCTCGAACTCGCGTACCGACTTCTCCGCCTCGATCAGGCGTCCCTTCGATTCCAGGAATCGGACCGATTCGGGCAGACCGTGCCGCACCACCAGCGCGTATGCAGCGGGCGCCAGACCGACCAGCAGCGCCCAGCGCCAGCCCGGCCAACCGGCGATCTCTTGAGGAACCAGGAAGTAGCCGAGCAGCGCTGCCATGATCCAGCCGAGCGCCCAGAAGCTCTCCAGCCAGACGACCATCCGGCCACGGATCCGTTGCGGGGCAAACTCGCTGACCAGAGTGGAGGCCACCGGGAGTTCGGCTCCCAAGCCGAGACCGACGACGAATCGCAGGGCCATCAGCATCGCGATCCCGACGGAGAACGCCGCCATGCCGGTCGCGATTCCGTAGATGAGCAGGGTCAACGCGAAGACGTTTCGGCGTCCGAGCCTGTCGGCGAGCAGCCCGCCGACCGAGGCGCCGATCATCATGCCCACGAAGCCGATCGACCCGATCCAGCTCAGTTGGGTATTCGACAGATTCCAGTGCACCGCGAGAGCTGTCATCACATAGCTGATCAGGCCGACGTCCATGGCGTCGAGCGCCCAGCCGACGCCGGACCCGACCAGGAGCTTGCCGTGCTCGCGTCCGAACTTCAGCCGGTCAAGCCGTTGCGCTCGGCTCGGCAGCTGATTCAATACCTCCGGCTGCGGATCGTTCATCGCGTCCTCCAATGTGGGTGTGCCGGCAATCTGACCGCGCCAGGCGAGGTAGACGTCTTGCCCTGTCATGGACTAATTCTCAAGTTGAGTATAACTATCTATCAAGGCGAGTATATGGGACTACTTCTCACCTTGAGCACACCATCCGGGCTGCGATACTGAGCACCATGATGCAACGGTTCCGCGACCTTCTGGTCTTCGAATCTGCCAGCCGGTTGGTGCTCGCCTGCGACTCGATCGGAGGTATCGGCCCCAAGCCCGCTGATTCGGTGAGCGTGGACGCCCGCACCGTCGCGCATTTCGGCGTTCGCGTGCCCCTGTTGGAAGTGCTGTGCTCCGGAGCACGGCCGATCGCCTTGGTCAACGCCTTGTGCGTGGAGCGCGATCCCACCGGCCAGGAGATGATCGACGAGATCGAGATCCTCGCAGCGCAGGCGGGGATTCCCGCGGACGCGGTCACCGGCAGTACCGAGGAGAATGCCCCCACCTCAGCCACCGGACTGGGCATCACCGTGATCGGAGCGCTGAGCCAGGATCTGCCGAAGGCTCAACCCGGCGACGTGGTCATCTGCGCGGGTCTGCCGATCGCCGCGCCCGATTTCACCCTGTACATCGGCCACCCCGATCAGGTCACCGTCGCCGAGGTGCGCAGGATCTTGGAGTCCGGGCTCGTGCACGATGCGTTGCCGGCAGGCTCTCACGGGGTCGGTTTCGAAACCGACGAGATGGCCCGCATCGCCGGGCTCCAAGCCCGCTGGACCGGCGGCCGGATTGTCGACCCGAAGCGTTCGGCCGGCCCGGCCAGCTGTGTGCTGTTCGCCTGCGCGCCAGAAGCAACGGACGAGGTCATTGCCCTGCTGGACGACGGTCGCCCCGCCCAGCCTGTCGCACGCCTCACACCGCCGGACTGACGCCTCCCCACCCGGATCCGCGGGTCCCCGCGTCACGCCCGTCGCGTCCCTACCCCATCGTTCCCGCGCCCCGAATCCGAAGACGCGCCCGATATATCGGGCGCGGGCTCCGATTTCGGTCGCGGGAAGCGCTCCGGTTGCGGGCCGGAACGCACCGGGTCCGTTGGACGCAGCGCGTCACAGACGTCCCCAGCCCCAAGCCAGTCGTCCGGCGACCGCGCAGACGCCCAAGGCCAGGACGAGGATGCTGAGCGCGACCTCCTGGGGACGGCGCACCACGTCGTGCATGACGGTCATCGTCCGGTGCGCGCCGTAACCGCGGACGCTGAGTGCCACCCCGAGACTCTCGGCGGTGAGCAGCGAACTGGTGATCAGCGGGACCACGATCGCCGCGTTGGCTTTCCAGCGCTCCACCGGGCCACCACTGTCGAGCCGCTGTCCCCTGGCTTGCTGCGCCTGACGGATCTGCTCGTGACGCCGGGCCAGGTTCGGCAGCGCAGCCATGGCCGAGCCGATCAGAATCGACAGCCAGCTGGGCAGTCGCCAGCGCGCTGCGAGGTCGAGCACATCGTCCACCGAGATCTGGTAGATCGCCGTCCAGGTGGCCACGATCATGGCGAGCATCCGCAGCACGAATGTGCCGCCCATCAGCACTCCACCCACGGTGAACCGCAGCGGACCCCACTGCGCCAGCACTTGAAGGTGCGCCGGGTCGTGCAGCACCCGATCAGAGGTGGCGAAGGCCGCGCAAAAGCCGACCAGGACAAAGACCGCGAGTGAAGCACGGATCAGTGGCCAGACGGCTGCCACCGGAAGGCGCTGCCAGACCGCCAGCCCCAGCACCACGCACAGCACCCCGAAGTTCCACAGGGGATGGGTGAAACTCATCACGGCCAACGTCGTAGCCACCAGTACCGCGAGCCGGGCGGGCAGACCGAGTCTCATGTCCGCGCTCCGCAGCTTTGGACGAGCCTTCGTCCGGCGGTGATCTCGTCGCAGCTGTCGGGACGACCGCCGAAGCACTGTTGCCACAATTCGCCGAGTTGAGTGGTGACCTGGGTCTGCACCGGACCGTCGGCGACCACCCGCCCGCCGTCGATGGTCACCACGCGGCGGGCATGATGGGCGATGAGTTCGCGATCATGGCTGATCATCACGATCGTGGTGCCCTGTTGGTTGAGTCGGTCGACCAGGTCCATGATCGCCTGCACACCGCGCCAGTCCTGTCCGGTGGTGGGCTCGTCGATCACCAGGATCTCGGGCTCGGCGATCAGCGTCGAGGCCATCGCGACCAGTTGTCGCTGTCCGCGGGTCAGCGTCAGCGGGTTGGCTTCGCACAGATCCGTCAGACCGGTGAACTGCAGCACGGCGGTGGTCCTCGCGGAGATCTCTGCTTGTGGCCGCCCTGCCACCCGCAACGCGAAGCCGACCTCATCGGCAACCGAGCGACAGAAGATCTGATGATCGGGATTCTGGAAGACGTAACCGACCTGACCCGCCAACTGCCAAGTCGGCCGGCCGGAGACATCGCGTCCGCAGATCAGGACCCGTCCGGCGGTTGGACGAAGCAGTCCGTTCAAGTGTTTGGCGACAGTCGTCTTTCCCGCCCCGTTGGGCCCGGTCAGAGCGACGAACTCCCCGGCGCGGATCGTGAGGTGGATGCCGTGCAGCACCTCCGCCCTCGGTGAGTAGCCGAAGTGCAGATCGTCGATCTCGATCACTGGCCGGCCGGTGCCCTGCGCCGAAGGCGCTGGTGGGTGGGGGCGCGGTTCGGCAGGCAGAAGATCGCGTAGCCACCCCGACATCTCCGCGACCGTGAGCGGCAGGCGCCGACCCACAGGCAAGGTGAGCGCCAGTTCCGGACGTTCGCGCAGCATCCCGCGGGCCACCACGCTCATCGGCAGCGGCCGGATTCCGAGTCGCTCGACGCGATCGGGATCGGCGAAGAAGTCCGCGGGCGCGCCCTGCCAAGCCACCTGGCCGGCGTCCAGGACGACGATGCCGGAGGCCTGATCGAGTACCGCGGCCGGGTCGTGCTCGGCGGTGACCACGGTCATGCCGCGCTGCCGCAGCGACGCGACCACCTCGCGCAGCCGGCCTGCCCCGACCGGATCAAGCTCGGCGGTCGCTTCGTCCAGGCAGAGCACCTCCGGGCCCATGGCCAGCACTCCGGCGATCGCCAGACGCTGCAACTCGCCGCCCGACAGCTCGGCGGTCGAGCGGGCCTCGAAGCCACTCAATCCCACCAGCTCCAGCATCTGCGCTACCCGGCGGCTGATCTCGGCGCGTGGGACGAGATGGTTGCGCGGGCCGAAGGCGACGTCCTCGCCGACCGTTCGTCCGATGATCTGACTCGCCGGGTCCTGCAAGACCAGCCCGATGTATTGGGTGAGAGTCTGGACGCGGTAGTCGGCCAGATCTGCCGCCCCGTACCGGATTCGGCCGCTGAGCACACCGCCATCCAGCTCGCCGATCACACCGGTCAGCGCCTGCAATAGGGTCGACTTGCCCGCCTCGGTGGCACCCATGATCGCGGTGCAGCTGCCGGCAGCGAACTCAGCGCTGACATCGTGCAATGCGTCCCGGGAGCCGGATGGGTAGCGGTAGCTGACCGAGTCGACCGTGAGGTCTTGTGGCACGCTCAGCTGAGCAGACGGGTCTTACGCAACGCCTGGTAGGCGAGCGTGGCGATCGCGAGATTGACGACAGCGCCGATGGCCAGCGACGGCAGGGCTGCCACGTACAGAGCCCACCCTCCGATCGGAACCATGATCAGGCCGAGCACCGGAGCATTGATGATCACAGCGAGCACGAACCCGATGACCAGCCCGACCGGGCCCTTGCGGCCGAACCAGCCGTAGACCCAGGCGCAGGCGGCCATCCCGACCGCGATAGCCAGATGCACCGGCAGAGTCAGCGGAAAGCCAGTGATTCCCGCAGTGAGCAGGTGACCGATGGCGGCCACCACAGCCCCCAGCCACCCGCCGAAACCGATGGCCACGAAGAATCCGGGGGCGGCATCCAGTGCGACTGTGCCGACCGGAGACGGGATCTTGATCAAGGCACCGACGGCCGAGAGTGCGATGAAGATCGCCATGATCGCCAGCTTGCGGGCCGACAGTCCGCGATTGGCCTGATCAGGCAGACGATCCTCGAGCTTGGGACCGGTCTGGACATTGCTCATGGGCATTACCTGCTTCTCGTAGTGATGGTCGGACGATAAAGATCGGTGCGAACGACGATGCGGCTGGTCTCGATGGGACGGTTGTTGGCGGTGTAGCCGATGCGGTCGACGCACAGCAGCGGCGTTCCGGGCGCAACGTCGAGCAACGCGGCCTCGGTCTGCGATGCCTCGGCGATGCCGTAACGATCGCTGACCCGGGTGATGCCGACATCCAGGGCGGACAATTCGGTGTACAGCGATTCGCGTGCGGCGATCCCCTCCACATCGACTCCTGCGAAGGCGCTTGCGGGTAACCAGGATTCGCTTGCCGAGACCGGGTCATCGTCCGCGGTGTGCACACGCGAGATGTGGACGAGGCGTCTGCTGCTGTCCACGACCTCGGACGACGCCTGCTCGGCTGCCTCGGCCTCGCACAGACAGGCATGGGTATTGCGCACACCTGGCCGGCGCCCCATCGCCCGCATGCTCGCACTGAAACTCATGATGTTGGCATCCGGCTGGTGATCACGCCCGCGCGTCACCCGCGTGCCGTTGCCGCGATCGATCTCCAGCAATCCGTCGATGACCAGATCGCCGACCGCCTTGCGGATCGTCGTGCGGCTCACCTGGTAGCGCTGCTGAAGCGCCTGCTCGCTGGGCAGGTAGTCGCCCGGTTGCCAAGCGCCATCGCTGATTCGCGATGCCAGATCACGTTCGACACGCAGATACAGGGGTTCGCTTCCCACCGCTGCACCTTCCATCCGGAGACGTCATGATGTCCCTATGTCTACCATGGGGCCGCTTGTCCCGTCCACGCGCTCCCCGGTGCCCGCCCGTCGGCGGCGCCCGCTGCCTTCCCGCCCCGCCGACTCGACCTCCTCCCCCCTCCGGCGGCCCCGTCACGTTCCCGCGCCTCAAATCTGAGGTTGCGGGCGCGGGAGTTTCATCTGGTCCGGCGGAAGGGGCTCTCGTCCAGGAAACGCCGCAGATCGGCGGCGAACCGCTGGCCGTGGCGCAGATCGTCCCAGGTCCACCGGTAAACCCACCATCCGAGTGCGCGAAGCCGGTTCTCGCGTTCCTTCTCGCGCATGACGACCTCGGCAAGCGGTTGACCATTGAGGCTCGAGGCGTACTTGATTCGGCCATCGAACTCCCCGAGGACGCGATACTCCTCCCAGGCGAAGTCCGCTCGAGCGACGAAGTTGCCACCGGGGTCGAGGATCTCGAGTTGGAGCGTCGGTGTCGGGATCTTGCCCATGATCATCCAGTAGCGGCTGAGTGACTCCCCCGGGCTCTCGCTTCGCGGGTCAGCATGTGCCAGCGCCCACCGAGCAGCGCGAATGCCATGGCACCGGCCGGCCATCTCGCACGCCGCCGCCAGATCGGTTGGCGTATCCAGCATTCGCCAGGCCGCATCGACGATCTGCAGCGCCTCCTGGTTGCTGCACAGCCGGGCGGTGTCTACTGCGGTTCGGGCGAGACTGGTGATTCTGAGGCCCTCGACTTCAGCGATCTCAAGGCTCGGCAGCGCGGACGAATGAGTGTGCGTCCAGGTGCGGACATGGCCGCCGCCCGGGCGGTCGTGAGTGACATGGACCTTGGTCAGCAGGCGCCGCGGCACCGGCAGGCCCCACAGCAGCGCCGCCGAGCAATGGCTGAGTACGGCGTCATCGTTGAGAAGCGGCACCGTCGTCCGAATCAATGCGCGGTGCCGAGCTTCGGGAGAATCCGGATCGAGGTCCAGCGCATATCCGCCGTGACGGACGCTGCTGAGCTCTCCGGATCTGACCTGCGTGCGGATGGAGTATTCGTCATGACCCTGCTCGACGAGGTCAGCGAATCGGTATGTGGTGCTCATGCCCAAGAGGATTGGTAAGTCGAACGCGAATCGTTCACTTATCCACAGGCAAATCTCGCCCCCCCCCCAACACAACGCCGCCGCCCACCCCGCCTGCGCCGGCGGATCAGACGGCACTCTTGCGCCCAAAATCTGAGGTTGCGCCCGATATATCGGGCGCAACCTCAGATTTTGGGCGCGGGAACGTGCAGAGGCCCGGGCGCGGGCCGGGCGCGGGCCGGGCGCGGAGCGCGCGGGAGCGCGGGCCGCGCGGAGGCCGGGCGCAGGGAGCGCGGGGGCCGGGCGCGGGCGCGGCGCCCCGTCAGCAGCGCGGGAGGCGCTCGGCCAGGTAGGGCCGGACCTGCGAGATCGCCACGCGCTCTTGGGCCATGGTGTCGCGATGGCGAATCGTCACCGCGTCGTCGTCCAGGCTGTCGAAGTCGACCGTGACGCAGAACGGGGTGCCGATCTCGTCCTGACGGCGGTAACGCTTGCCGATGGCCTGCGCGTCGTCGAAGTCGACGTTCCAGTACTGCCGGAGCTCGGCGGCCACGTCGCGTGCCTTCGGCGACAGCGCCTCGTTGCGGCTCAGCGGCAGCACCGCTGCCTTCACCGGAGCGAGGCGCGAATCAAGCTTGAGCACCACGCGGGTATCGACTCCGCCCTTGGTGTTCGGCGCCTCGTCCTCGGTGTAGGCCTCCACCATGAAAGCCATCAGCGAACGCGTCAGGCCGGCCGCCGGCTCAATGACATACGGCGTGTAATGCTGCCCCTTGGCCTGATCGAAGTACTCGAGCGCGGTGCCCGAATGCTTGCTGTGCGTCGTCAGGTCGAAGTCGGTGCGGTTGGCGATGCCCTCCAGCTCGCCCCAGTCGGAGCCGGCGAAGCCGAACTTGTACTCGATGTCGACCGTGCGCTTGGAGTAATGCGACAACTTCGCCTTGGGGTGCTCGTAGAACCGCAGGTTCTCCTCCGCGATCCCGAGTCCGACGTACCAATCCTTGCGGGCGTCGATCCAGTACTGGTGCCACTGCTCGTCGGTGCCAGGCTCGACGAAGAACTCCATCTCCATCTGCTCGAACTCACGCGTCCGGAAGATGAAGTTGCCTGGGGTGATCTCGTTGCGGAAGCTCTTGCCGACCTGCGCCACGCCGAACGGCGGCTTCTGGCGGGTCGCGTTGAGCACGTTCTTGAAGTTGACGAAGATGCCCTGGGCGGTTTCGGGACGCAGATAGTGTAACCCCGACTCGTCCTCGATCGGGCCGAGGTAGGTCTTGAGCATCATGTTGAAGTCCCGCGGCTCGGTGTACTGGCCGCGGTTGCCACAGTTGGGGCACGGCACTTCGTTCAGCGCGACGGCGTCCTCGTCCAGACCGTGCCGGTGAGCGTACTCCTCGACGATCTGATCGGCGCGCCAACGCTTGTGGCAACTCAGGCACTCGATCAGCGGGTCGCTGAAGACCGAGACGTGGCCGGACGCCACCCAGACCTCTCGCGGCAGGATCACCGACGAGTCGAGACCCACGACATCGTCACGACCGGTGACCATGTAACGCCACCACTGGCGCTTGATGTTCTCCTTGAGTTCGACGCCGAGCGGGCCGTAGTCCCAGGCAGCCCGGGTGCCCCCATAGATCTCGCCGCACGGGAAGACGAAGCCCCGCCGCTTGCAGAGATTGATGACCTTGTCGAGAGTGCTTTCCGCCATGAAACGCCCCACTGTTCTGGTCCCCAGTTCGCGGGGACGGCTCCCCGGTACCTGGCTGGCATCGGGCCGACGGGCCGTGCCCCATCAGGGCCCAGCCGTCTCCTCCTTGACAGGCTAGCCGTTGGCCACAGAAACGCGAATCCGTGGGGCCGGTCGCGAACTGGCCAGCTGGCCAAGATCGAAAGATGAGCAACGAAGGTCGGACGACTTGCCAGCACCCAACGCCAAGGCGATAATGATTATCATGATTGCCTCCCGCACTAAGCGGCCCGTCCGACGCCTCGCAGCCGTGCTGCTCGGTGCCGCCGTCCTCATCACAACGGCCTGCACACCGAGCGGCGAATCAGGCGCCGGCGACGGGACTTCCATCGTCGTCGGCGCCTACCCGTTCCAGTTCGCCGCCGAGCGGGTGGCGGGCGACCTGGCCGTGGTGACCAATCTGCTTTCTCCCGGCAGCGACGGCCACGACCTGGAGCTTTCCCCGAAGCAGGTCACAGCGGTCACCAACGCAGACCTGGTGGTCCACCAATCGGGTTATCAGGCGGCCCTCGACGAGACGATCACGCAACAGCAGCCGGCGAGGGTCCTCGACACCGCCGACTTCCTGCAATTGCTCCCAGCCACACAAACAGAAGATGGCCACGATCACGGAGCCTACGACCCGCATGTCTGGCTGAACCCGATGAACCTCGCCGAGATCGGCGGGCAGATCGCCGCCGTGCTGGCCGAAATCGACCCCGACAACGCCGCCAGCTACGCAGCGAATGCCGCGCGCCTGACCGACGACCTGACCGGTCTGGACGACCAGTTCAGCGCCGGCCTCACCAACTGCCGCACCGACACCTTCATCACCAACCACGCCGCCTTCGGCTACCTCGCCGACCGCTACCACCTGCACCAAGTGGGCATCAGTGGCCTGTCGACCGAGGCCGAGCCCAGCCCTGCCCGCATCGCGGAGGTGCAGCAGATCGCCAGGGAACACGACCTGACCACGATCTTCTACGAGACGGCGGTCTCGCCCAAGCTGGCGCAGACCATCGCGTCCGACCTCGGCCTGAAGACCGACGTGCTCGACCCGCTGGAGACCCTCAGCTCGGAGTCGCGAGGGGACGACTACATTCAGGTCATGACTGCCAACCTCACCTCACTGCGAGACGCGAACGGATGCCAGTGAACCAACCCGTGATCAGCGCGCGGGGCGTCGACACTTGGCTGGGTGACCAGCAGATCCTCTTCGGCGTCGACCTCAATGTCGCAACCGGCGAGGTGGTGGCGCTGCTCGGGGGCAACGGCTCGGGCAAGACCACCCTGCTGCGGACACTGCTGGGCCTGATCCCCCACCAGTCCGGACAGATCGAACTGTTCGGGCAGCCCGCAGCCCGGTTCCGCGACTGGTCGCGGATCGGCTACGTGCCGCAACGTGGCCGGCTACAGGTGGCGAACGCGACAGTGGACGAGGTGGTCATGCTTGGACGCCTGGCGCGCCGGCGCCTGTTCCGACTGCCCGGCAGCACCGACCGCGCCGCCTGCGATGAGGCGGTGGAGCGGGTGGGTCTGACGGGGCTGGGCCCCCGTCCCATGTCGCAACTGTCGGGGGGCCAGCAGCAACGCGCGCTGATCGCTCGCGCGCTGGCCGGCCGGGCCGACCTGCTCGTCCTCGACGAACCCTTCGCAGCACTCGACGTGCGCACCCAGACCAGCCTGGCCAGGCTCCTCGGGCGACTACATCAGCAGGGCCTGACCATCTTGGTCGTCCTGCATGAACTTGGTGCCATGGAACCGCTGTTGGAGCGCAGCGTCGTGCTGCAATTGGGCCGAGTGATCCACGACGGGCCATTGGCGTCCGGACCGCCACTGGACGGCTGCCACACACCCGACTGCACTGATGTGGGCAGAACACTCGAACCGCAGTTGACTCAGGTCACCGGGGGGACGAACTGACATGGGCATGCTGGCGCTCGACTTCATGGTTCGTGCACTGATCGCCGGGGCGCTCACCGGGGTGATGGCACCTGCGGTGGGCACCTACATCGTGCAACGTCGGCTGAGCCTGCTGGGCGATGGCCTGGGGCACGTCGCCATTGCCGGGGTCGGGCTGGCGCTGCTGACCGGCCGGGCGCCCGTCCCCATCGCGATTGCGGTCACGGTTGTCGGGGCGGTGGCGATCGAGTTGCTCCGTCAATCCGGGCGGGCATCCGGTGACGTGGGCTTGGCGATCCTGTTCTACGGCGGGCTGGCCTCCGGCGTCCTGATGGCCGGGCTGGCCGGGCAAGGCGCCGGCACCCTCTCCCAGTATCTGTTCGGCTCCCTCACCTCGGTCAGCAATCCCGACCTGGCGGCAGTGGCGGTGATGGCCGTCGTGGTGCTCATCACCGCGCTCGGCCTGTCACCACAACTGTTCGCGGTCTGCGCCGACGAGGACTACGCCCGCGCTCAGGGGTTACCCACCCGGGCACTGAATTTGATCATCGTCATCATGGCGGCGGTCACGGTGGCGATCTCGATGCGAACCGTTGGACTGCTTCTGGTCAGCGCACTTATGGTAGTTCCGGTGGCCACCAGCCAGAACCTGGTGTTGGGTTTCCGCCGCGGCTTGGCCACGGCGATGGGGCTCGGCCTGATACTGGCCCTGGCCGGCGTGGTGGCGTCCTATTACCTCGACACTGCAACAGGGGCGACGATCGTGGTGCTCGGGGTCATCGTCTTCGTCGGGACACTTCCGGTGAACTCCGTGCTGGAACGCCATCGACGAGCCAACCGGCTCGAGGCCGACGAGGAGCGCATCTTTGAGCGTGCCGAGCCTCACGACTCGTTGTCGGACGCCCACTTGCACCCGGCGGTGCTGCACGGAGACCATGTCGACTATCTGCACGATGGGCATCGGCATGCCCCCCATGGGGACCACTTCGATGAGCACTGAGGCCCATCCCCCGCTTCCGCGGCTGACCCGGCAGCGTCAGCTGATCCTCGACCGGCTGGCCGAGGCCGACGAGTTCCTGAGCGCACAACAGGTCTACGGGTTGCTGCGAGCCGATGGCGAGTCGATCGGGCTGGCCACCGTTTACCGCGGGCTGCAGTGGCTTGTGGACGTCGGCCTGGTCGACAGCATCCGCAATTCCGAGGGCGAAACTACCTATCGCCGTTGTTCACCGGTCCACCATCACCACCTGATCTGCCGGCGTTGCGGACGCGCGGTCGAGGTGGCCGGGGAGCCTCTTGAGGCGTGGTCCCGACAGGTCGCCGCCGAGCACGGCTTCCGCGAGCCCGAGCATTTCGTCGAGGTCTACGGCATCTGCTCGTCCTGCTGAGGCCAGAATCGGGGCATGAGCAATCCTTGGCAGCTGTATGACGACCTCGTTGACGCCCTGCCCGAAGACGTCGTGGTGGACGACTGCGTCGTGTCCCGTTTCGCGCTGGTGGCCACCAGCGCCGGGGGCCACGGTCTGGCCTTGGCAGATCGTGCGGGCCGGCGCGCGGCTCGCGTCCCCGGGTCGGTGATCGGACAGGACCTGCGCAGTGTGGCGGCGCTGGCCAAGTCGTGGGACTTCGAGCTGGCCGCACTCGGCGTCGCCGCCATGAACTCCTGGTTCAACACCGAGCAGCGGGTGCTCGACTCGGCCGCGACACTGATCGGGGACGCACCCTGTCCCGGCTGCTGGAGCTGGCGGCGGATGCTCGGACCGTGCTGGTCGGCCCGTCCACCCCGTTCGCGCCCGAGGTCTACGGTGGCAGGGTGGACGAGATCGGTGGGGCGTGGGTCGCCGACGCCGCCATGGCGGGGCAACTGGCACGCATGGGGGCCTCGATGCGGTCGATGAAGCAGGTTTTCACTAGGTTCAACGCATCTTTCGATCATGGAGGACGGGAATGACGATCCCGGTCGATGTCGACCAGCTTGCCAAGGTGTTGGGCCGCTTCGGGCCCGGCTATCTGCTCACGTTGAAGCCTCCGCAAGCCGACGGGCCAGCGGTGAAGGTGCACTGCGTCGATCCCGTCTTCGACGATGGACGCCTGCTGGTGCCCTGTGAGCATCGCTCCGCCATCGACAACGCCGGCCAGGACCCGCGGGTCACGATCGTCTGGCCGCCGCTGGTGCATCATGGCCACAGCTTGATCGTCGACGGAAGCGCCGCCGTCCACCGCGACCGGCTGGTGGTGGACATCGTTGGTGCGATCCTGCACCGGCCGGACGCCCACTCAGACGGGCCCGATTGGGTCTTCGGCGATTGAGCATCCCTGTTGCTCAGCAACCTCGCAGCAGACCCACAGCAAACTCACAGTTGGAACGGATTGGCTGGATCGACAACTCAGGAGGCAAGAATGAGCAACGAACCAACTCCCAACCCGTGGAGCCGCCCGGCCACGCCGGCCTGGGACGCCAGCGCGCCCGGGCTGGACGGCTCAGGCGCCACGGGCACCCCATACCCCAGCGCACCAGGCACCCCATACCCCAGCGCACCAAGCACCCCATACCCCAGCGCACCAGGCACCCCTTACCCCAGCGCACCAGGCACCCCTTACCCGAATCCATCCGGCGGGCAGTACCCGCCCGGTGCCGGCGCCAGCGCCCCGGCCGCCTTCACGACAACGAGCACTGTCGCGCCCGAGCTGCCTGGTCAGGCTGAAAAGTCGGCGAAGGCCGGCCGGGGCAAGATTGCCGGTTTGATGCTCGTGGCGCTGCTGGCAGGGGCAGTCGGAGGCGGCGCGGCGGGCTACACCGTCACCCAGCTCGGCTCACCCGCGCAAGTCACGCAGACCGAGGTGGTGCAGGCGGACCCGTCCAACCCTGACTGGACAACGGTGGCCGATTCAGCGACCCAGGCGGTGGTAGCCATCCAGGTGGTCGGCAGCGACGGAACCGCCGGCCAGGGTTCGGGTGTCGTCATCGACGGCGCGGGCCACATAGTGACCAATAACCACGTGGTGGCGTCCAGCAGCGCGAGGTCCGCTATCACCGTGGTGCTCGGCAACGTCGCATACTCTGCGACGATCGTGGGCACCGACCCCACCACCGACCTTGCGGTGATCCAGCTGAACGAACTCCCGGCTGATCTGGAGGTCATGGGCTTCGCCGATCTGAGTTCGGTTCAAGTGGGTGATCCGGTGATGGCCATCGGGAACCCGCTGGGCCTCAACGACACCGTAACAACGGGCATCGTCTCGGCCCTCAACCGTCCGGTGTCGACCCGCGCAGTGACCGACACGCCGACCACGCAGCAGGGCGAAGTGGTGGTGACCGCAGCCATTCAGACCAACGCCGCGATCAACCCGGGCAACTCGGGCGGCGCGCTGGTGAACACATCCGGTGAACTGGTGGGCGTCACCTCCTCGATCGCCACGCTGTCGTCCTCGTCCGATTCCCAGTCAGGCAACATCGGGTTGGGCTTCGCGATCGGGGCCGACCAGGTGCAGTATGTGGCCGAACAGCTGATCTCCCAGGGGTACGCCGACCATCCCCAGGTCGGCCTATCCGCGACCGATGAGAGTGGCAGCGGCCAACTCGGTGCCCGAGTGGTCCGGATCACCCAAGGTTCCCCTGCCGAGCAGTCCGGGGTTCAGGTCGGCGATCTGATCACCGCTGTTGACGGCGTGCCGGTCCCGTCCACCGAGTCGCTGGTGGCGCTGGTGCGAGCCGGCCGGGTCGGCGAACCGATCGAGTTGACCCTGATTCGCGGCGGCCAGACGCAAACAGTGACGGTCACGCCGGTGGCGGCGCCCCGCTGACCGGCCGGGGCTGGCGTCAGGATTCAGCGTTCGACCAGGCGCAGCGACCGCAGGCCGCGATCCAGGTGCCAGGACGCGAAGGCTGCCACCAGCCCACTGGCTTGCTGGCAGACTGCCTCAGGTACATCGGCGGTGGCCTGCCAATCCCCGCTGATCAGCGCGGACAGCAACTGCCAAGTCGGCGGGGCGGGCAACACGGTTCGTGGCGGACGACACTCGACACAGACCATGCCGCCGGTCTCGGGGGCGAAACCGGCGTGCGGGCCCTCTGCACCACAGCGGGCACATGAGGTGAGGGCTGGCGCATAGCCGGCGACCGACAACGCCCGCAGCAGATAGGAGTCGAGCACCATGGTGGCCGGACGCGGACCCACCGGCGTCCCCTCGCCCAGCGTGCGCAACGCCCCGAGCAGCAGCCGGTACTGCCGAAGGGCAGGTTCGCGTTCCTCGGCGACCAGCCGGTCGGCGGCCTCCAGCATCGCCTGACCTGCCGTGAACGCACCGTAGTCAAGCCGCAGTGGCCCGTCGTAGGCGTGCAGCGTCTCGACCTGGGTCACCACGTCGAGGCTGCGTCCGTTGGCGAACTGGACGTCCACATGACTGAACGGCTCCAGGCGTCCCCCGAACTTGGACGAGGTGCGCCGAACCCCCCGGGCGACTGCTCGCACCTTGCCATGGCTGCGGCTCAGTAGTGTGATGATGCGATCGGCCTCACCGAGCTTGTGGGTGCGCAAGACCACGGCATGGTCTCGATAGGTCGGCACTCGTCCATTGTCTCCCGGGCACCGAAGCAGCCCGGCACCGACACCCGCACCCCGCCGCTGCCGACGCCGGGGCGGTCGGCGGGGCTACGGTTTAGTCATGGCTGCCCGTGTCCGTCCCGCCAAGCGCGCCCCGATCCCGCACCCCAGCGGTGCCCGTCCGCCGGCGATTCCCCAGTCGGCGCTGCCCAAGCATGTCGCGATCGTGATGGACGGCAACGGCCGCTGGGCCAAGCAACGCGGCCTGCCGAGGACCAAGGGTCACGAGGCCGGTGAGGCGGTGCTGTTCGAGGTGATCGAGGGCGCCATTGAGTTGGGCATCAAGTATCTTTCCGCCTACGCCTTCTCGACCGAGAACTGGAAGCGGAGCCCCGAGGAGGTCTCCTTCCTGATGGGCTTCAACCGCGACGTCATCCACCGCCGCCGCGACGACCTGGACGCGCTCGGAGTCAAGGTGCGTTGGGCCGGACGTCGGCCCAAGCTGTGGGCCAGTGTGATCCGCGAGCTCCAGGACGCCGAGGAGCAGACCGAAGACAATGACGTGCTGACCATGCAGTTCTGCGTCAACTACGGCGGACGCGCCGAGATCATCGACGCGGTCAGAGCGATCGCCCGCGACGCCACCGCCGGCCGGATCAACCCGGACCGGATCACCGAGAAGAGCTTCCGTCGCTACCTGGACGAGCCTGAGATCCCCGACGTTGACCTGTTCGTCCGCAGTTCGGGCGAACAGCGAATCTCGAACTTCCTGATCTGGCAGTCGGCCTACGCCGAGTTGGTCTTCGTCAACAAGTTCTGGCCTGACTGGGACCGACGCGACCTTTGGGCTGCCGTGGAACGGTACGCGTCCAGGGATCGAAGGTTCGGTGGTGCAGTGCCAAACGAGTGGCCGCCCGGAGCCTGACCCCAGACGCGCCTCCCGATCGATTGGGCAGGCCGGTTCAGCGTTGCCCTTCCATCACGATTTGGTCTCGATCTCGGCCAAAGCTGTCAGCAAGCCGCTAAGTTCCGTTTCATTACTCTCAACACCTTTAGGTGTAACCGGTCACAGCAAAGCTGCTGAGAAGGAGCCGTCGATGTCCACCGAGACTGGCCTGGAATCCGTGGATTACCTCATCTCCACCGAACCGGGTGACCACGATCGTGTAGTAAGCCACCGTCAGCATGAGCCGTTGTGCTGGAGTCTGGACGGAACTTGGCGATTCCACTTCTCCCCCACGACCAGCGCCGCCCCCGCCGACGCGGCAGAGGTCGACCTCGACGACTCGGGCTGGGAACCGATTCAGGTGCCCAGCCACTTCGTGCTGACCGACGACTCCCGCTGGGGTCGGCCCATCTACACCAACGTCAAGTTCCCGATCCCTCTCGACCCACCGCACGTGCCGGACGCCAACCTCACCGGCGATTACCGCCTCGAGTTCGAACTCCCCGGCGCCGAGACCACCACCGAAGGCATTCGGCCCGGTGAGCCGTGGCAGGGCTGGCGCGACTTCCAGCGCGTCCTGCTGCGCTTCGACGGGGTTGAGTCGATCGGCTTGGTGCACTTGAACGGCAAGCGGGTCGGGGTGGTGCGGGGGTCGCGGCTACGCACCGAACTCGACGTCACCGACCTGCTCAGGCCGGGACGCAACCTGTTGCACGTCCGGGTCCACCAGTGGTCTGCCATGACCTACGTGGAGGACCAGGACCAGTGGTGGCTGCCCGGTATCTTCCGCAGTGTCTGCCTGATCGGACGCCCCGCCGGAGGCATCGACGACTTCTGGTTGGACGCCGGCTACGACCACCGCACCGGGCGCGGCCGCATCGTCCCCGAAATCACCGCGGCCGACGACGCCTGGCCGATCACGCTGCGCATCGACGACCTGCACTTCGAGCAGACCTTCGCCTCCGCAGACGAACTGCTGCCGCTCGATCTGGGTGAGGTCGTGGCGTGGGACTGCGACACCCCCCGGCTTTACACCGCCACTCTGGCGTCCAACGGCGAGACCATTGAGGCGAAGATCGGTTTCCGAACGGTGCGGGTGGTCGGCCGGGAACTGCTGGTCAACGGTCGGCCGCTGCGGATGCGCGGGGTGAATCGCCACGAGTTCGACCCCGACAAGGGCCGCATTGTCAGCGAGGAACGGCTCCGCGCCGACCTGATGATGATGAAACAGCACGGCATGAACACCGTACGCACCTCCCACTACCCCCCACACCCGAGGTTCCTCGACTCCTGCGACGAACTCGGCCTGTTCGTGGTGTTGGAGAACGACCTCGAAACCCATGGCTTCGAACTGGCCGGCTGGGTGGGCAACCCGACCGACGACCCGACCTGGACCGATCACCTGGTCGACCGGATGCGCCGCACCGTGGAGCGCGACAAGAACCACCCGAGCGTGATCATCTGGTCACTCGGCAACGAATCCGGCACCGGGGCCAACCTGGCCGCCATGTCCGCGTGGACCCACCGCCGCGACCCCGGACGTCCTGTGCACTACGAGGGCGATCACGCCGGCCGCTACACCGACATCCTGAGCCGCATGTACCCCCCGCTGGAGGGCCTGGAAGACCTGAGCGACGGCTTGGGCTCCGCTCTCACCGACATCCCCGGCCAAGCGGCCCGGCAGACCGATCGTCCGATCATGCTTTGCGAGTTCGTGCACGCCATGGGCAACGGACCCGGCGGCGTAGCTGGCTACGAGCACCTGTTCGACACCCTGCCGGGCGTGATCGGCGGCCTGGTCTGGGAGTGGCGCGACCACGGCCTGCGCACCACCATCAACGGCCAGCCTGACTTCGGCTACGGCGGCGACTTCGGCGAGGTCTTCCACGACGCGACGTTCGTCATCGATGGCCTGACCACCCCAGACGGACACCCAAGCCCGGCGATGGCCGAGGTCGCCGCCCAATTCACCCCGATCCGCCTTGAGATGGATCAAGAGGTGGTCTTCATCCGTAATCTGCGGCACAGCGCCGACACGTCCGATCTGGTCTTCACCGTGGTGGTCGACGGGCCGGACGGCGAGGTCGGTCGCGAAGAGATGGACGTGCCGGTGATCGAATCCGGCGACGAGATCGCGGTGGTCCTGCCCAGCGTCGCACCATCGGCCCACGAGCGGTGGCTGAGTGTGGTGGCGAGCTTGGGCGATGACAGCGCGTGGGCGCCGGCCGGTCACGTGGTGGCCCGCGCCCAGGTCATCATCGAACCAACCCACGGCCCAGCCGCAACACCGCGTCCGCGTCCGGCGCACCTCGACGGTTGGCAGGTCGGGCCGGTCACGCTAGACCCGGTCACCGGGCGCCCGTCCAGCTGGGCGGGTGTGCCGGTCAGCGAATCGGACACCACACTGTGGCGGGCTCCCACCAGCAACGACTCATTGCGCACGTTCGGTTCCTATGAACTGGCCGACGTGGTGGCCACCAGAGGATTGGGCGTCGATGCACCCTCCTCTGCTGAGCGCTGGCGCGACGCCGGGCTCGACCGGTTGGTCTCCCGACTCGTGGAGTTGCGGCACGACGGCGACCGCATCACCGTCCGGCGCCGGCAAGCCCCGGCACAGGGCACCTGGGGTGTCGAAGTCATCGAACAGTGGACCGAACTCGAAGGCCAGGCGGCCCTCGGCATCGACATCGTCCCGTTCGGGCGCTTCGACTGCACGTGGCCGCGGGTCGGCTGGCATCTGTTGTTGCCCGGCGGATACTCCGAGGCCAGCTGGGTAGGCACCGGCCCGGGCGAGGCGTATCCCGACTCGGACGCCGGAGTCTGGCTGGGCAGCTTCAGCGCCGACATCGACGACCTGTGCTTCGGCTACATCGTCCCGCAGGAAACTGGGCACCGACCGAACCTGCGCCGGTTGGCGATCAGCGGGGCGGGACTACCAACCCTGCAGGTCTCCTCCAGCGGTCCGCACCATCCGGGCTTCACTCTGGCCCGCCATGACGCCCACGAACTCGATGCCGCCAGCCACTGCAGCGAACTGGGCACCAGTCGCGGGGTCCACCTGTATCTGGACGCCGCCCAGCACGGGTTGGGCAGCCGTTCGTGTGGCCCCGATGTACGACCAGAGTTCCAACTGTGGGCCAAGGCAGTGCGAATCGACCTTCAGCTTGGGGTGATGCGATGAGCCGTACGACGATCAACGACATCGCCGCGCTCGCCGGGGTCTCCAAGGGCACCGTCTCGCGCGTCCTGAACGGCCATCCGCGAGTCTCCGAGCGCTCACAAGAGGCCGTCTGGCAGGCGGTGACGCAAACCGGCTACCGGGCGAACGTCCATGCCCGTTCGCTGGCCACCGGGCGCAACAATGCGATCGCCCTGTTGATCGCCGCAGCAAGTGAACAGCTTTTCAACGACCCGACCTTCGCCGAACTCATTGAAGGAGTGCGCGACGGACTTCTCGACAGCGATCTCAGTCTGGTGATCCTGATGGGGGGCAGCGAAATCGAGGATCACCGCACTGTCTCCTACATCAAGGCTGGTCACGTCGACGGTCTGATCCACCTCAATCCCTTCATCGACGACCCGATCACCGCGGGGCTGGCTGACAGTGCGCTTCCGTTGGTCTTGTGCGGTCCCCGTCCGCCCATCCCGTTGCCGCGCCGGAACTGGCTGGTGACGATGGACGATGTGGGTGGCGTCCGCCAAGCGCTGGACCACCTCGCATCCCGGGGAGCGCGCACGATCGCGATGATCGGTGGCGATCCGCGCGGAGTCTCGGCCGGCATCAGGTTCCAGGCCTACCGCGACTGGCTGGGCCCGAACTTCGACCCAGACCTGTTCGAACCTGGTGACTACGGCACCGGCTCCGGAAACGTCGCCTTCGGACGTCTCCCGGACCGTCGTCCGGGCATCGACGCGCTCTTCTGCGCCTCCGACCGCATGGCCATCGGGGCGCTGGAGACCGCCTACAGACGGGGCCGGCACGTCCCCGGTGACCTGCTGGTGATGGGCTTCGACGACCACCAGATCGCCGCGCAGGCAGACCCGCCGCTCAGCACGATCCACCAACCCATCCGCGAGATCGGACGCACCGCGGCCAGCACGCTGCTCGCAGCCATGGCTGGCGAAACACCATCCGACAAGATATTCCCGACCCAACTCGTCGTCCGTGGCAGCACTTGGCCCCAGTCGACTCCAACCGATTCCCACTGAACCCAACCAACCATCCAACCAAGGAGGAGAACCCATGTCACATCTCAAGCCCACGGGGTCGCTGCCGAGCTTCAGCCGCCGCACCCTGATCAGAGGCGCCCTGGCCGCCGGGTTAGCCAGCACCGGCGCCGGCTCCCTCGTTGCCTGCGGCGGCGGCGGGGGCAGCAGCTCCGGTGGCGGCACCGTAGGTGGCGAGGTCACCTTGGGCGTGTACCAAGGCGACGAGGTGCCCCGCAAGGCCATGCAGGCGATGATCGACGGCTACGCACACGGCAGCAACGTAAAGATCAACTTCGTCGACCACGAGACCTTCAAGAACAACATCAACAACTACCTGCAGGGCAACCCCGACGACGTGTTCACCTGGTTCGCCGGCTACCGCGCCCGCTTCTTCGCCCAAAATGGGCTGGTCAGCGACCTGTCGGATATCTGGAAGAACTTCGACGGCATGCCCGAGTCGATGAAGAACGCCTCGTCGACCACCGACGGCAAGCAGATCCTCGTGCCATCCACCTACTACCCGTGGGGTGTGTTCTACCGGCCGAGCGTCTGGCAGGCCCGCGGCTACACCGAGCCGAACAGCAAGGCCGAATGGCTGACGCTGTGCGAGAAGATGAAGGCCGACGGCATCATCCCGCTCGCCTTCGCCAACAAGGGTGGCTGGGAGTCGATGGGCACCTTCGACATGATGAATCTTCGCGTCAACGGCTACGACTTCCACGTCTCGCTGATGGCAGGCCAGGAAGCCTGGGACGGTGAGAAGGTCAAGAACGTCTTCAAGACCTGGAGCGAGTTCACGCCGTTCGAGCAGCCGGACGCCAACGGTCGCACTTGGCAGGAAGGCGCCCAGGCGCTGATCAATGAGCAGGCTGGGATGATGACGCTGGGCATGTTCATCGGCCAGCAGTTCGAGACCACGCAGTACGCAGACGATCTCGACTTCTTCATCTTCCCGGAGTTCGACCCGGCCATCGGCGCTGACGTGGTGGAGGCCCCGATCGACGGCTTCATGATGGCCGCCAAACCGAAGAATGAAGCCGGCGCCAAGGACTTGCTGACCTACCTTGCCTCGCCAGAAGCCGTCAACATCACCCTCCAGTTCGACCCCTCGGTGATCGGAGCCAACAGCAACGCTGATCAGACGGCTTACTCCGCCTTGCAGAAGAAGGCCGTCCAAATCATTGGTGAGGCCAAGAACATCTCGCAGTTCCTCGACCGCGACACCCGGCCCGACTTCGCGTCCACCGTAGTCGGCCCGGCCCTGCAGTCGTTCATCCAGAACCCTGCCGACATCGACAAGATCCTCGCCAACGTCGAACAACAGAAGAAGTCGATCTTCGGCTGAGCCATCCAGCTTCGACCCCAGGAGGTACCACCATGTCAACCGCCCAGCCCGCCACCCAGGCGGGCACGGGAGCACCCGCTGGTGGCGGAAAGGTCAAACTCCGTCACCAGCGGATGAACTCCCAAGATCGCACGACCGTCGTCCTGATGGCTGCCATCCCCACCGTGCTGGTGCTCGGGCTGGTCTGGTTCCCAGCGATCAGCTCGGTCATCTTGTCGTTCACAGACTGGAACGGCATCGGCCCGCTGAGCGATATCAACTTCATCGGCTTCAAGAACTACGTCGACATCTTCACCATCTACCCGCCGTTCTGGCCGGCCCTGCAGCACAACCTCATGTGGTTGATCTCGCTCTTCCTGATCTTCACACCGCTGGGCATGCTGCTCGCCGTCCTGGTCGATCGGGAGATCCGGGCCTCCCGGTTCTACCAGACCTCCTTCTACCTGCCGGTCGTCCTGGCCGGCGCGTTGATCGGCTTCATCTGGCAGTTGCTGTTCTCGCGCGATCAGGGCCTCATCAATGCAGTCCTCGGCACGACGATCGACTGGTACGGCAACCCGGAGGTCAACATCTACGCCGCGATGATCGCCAACGGCTGGCGTCACACCGGCTACATCATGTTGCTCTACCTAGCCGGGCTGAAGGGTGTCGACCCCGCCATCCACGAGGCCGCCTCCATCGATGGGGCCAGCCAGATGCAGACGTTCTTCCGGGTCACGTTCCCGGTGATGCGTCCGACCAACATCATCGTCATGGTGATCACCTTCATCGACGCGCTGCGGGCATTCGACCTGGTCTGGATCATCAACCAGGGCCGCAATGGGCTGGAGTTGATCGCGACGCTGGTCACGGCCAATGTGATCGGGGAGGCCAGCCGAATCGGATTCGGATCGGCACTGGCAGCCCTGATGCTGCTGCTGAGTTCGATCTTCATCATCATCCAACTGCGCATCATGGTGAAGGGAGACGACTGACATGGCCACCACCACTACCGCACCAGTCAACGCAACAGGCTGGGACGGTGACATCGAACTTCGCAAGCGGAAGGTTTCACCCGGGCGCGTGGCGCTCTACGTCTTCTTGACGATCATGGCGCTGATGTGGCTGTTCCCGATGCTGTGGGCGGTGTACAACTCACTGCGCGACTATGGCTACACGCTGGAACACGGCTATGTCTCGTTTGGCGGGTTCACCTTGGAGAACTTCCCGAATGCCTGGCGTCGGGGCGGGTTCGCCACCAGCTTCGGCAACTCGGCTGTCATCACCATCGCCGCGGTGGTCTTCACACTCGCCGCGTCGAGCTGCATGGCGTTCGTGCTCGCCCGGGTGAAGTTCCGGTTCAATTTCGCCATGCTTGCCGTCTTCGTGGCCGCCAACCTGCTACCACCGCAATCGCTGCTGATCCCCGTCTACCGGATGTTCCGTTGGGTGCAGTTGCCGGCATGGTTGTCGGATTCGGGTTCGTTGCTCAACACCCACGCCGGTGTCATCCTGATCAACGTCGCCTTCCAGACCGGTTTCTGCACGTTCGTCTTGCGCAACTACATGATCGGGCTTCCCAAGGCGATGTACGAGGCGGCCGAGATCGATGGCGCGTCCTTGTGGCGGCAGTTCTATGGCATCACCCTGCCACTGATCCGACCCGCACTGGCGGCATTGGCGACGCTGCAGGTGGCCTGGATCTACAACGAGTTCTTCTGGGCGACGGTCTTGCTGCAATCCGGTGACAAGATGCCGGTGACCAGCTCGCTGAACAACCTGAAGGGCACCTTCTTCACCGATTTCAACCTGCTCTCTGCCGGCTCGATCATCGCTGCCTTGCCAGTTCTGGTGATCTTCTTCGTCCTGCAGAAGCAGTTCGTCTCTGGTTTGACCTTGGGTTCCGACAAGGGCTGATCATGGGCAAATGGGACGCCGGGCTGCCGTTGGCGGCCCGGCGTCTTGTGCGTTGGTGGCTCTCTTCGGCACAGAACTGATGCCTGCCGATCTGGTGGCCGCCGGCGCCCAGCCGGTGAGCGGACGCGTGCTGGTCCGGGCACTGATCGACTCGGGCCTGCGCGTCCGCAAGGCCGGCTGAACCGACGCTAGCTTCCCCGTTCGCTGCGCAGCGGCGCCCGGTCGCCACGGATCGAGGCGACCATGTCAACCACCCGGCGGGTCGCCCGCACGTCGTGTGCCCGGAAGACCGTGGCGCCCTGCCAAGCGGCCACTGCGGTGGCCGCCAGCGTTCCTTCGAGACGCTCGTCGGCCGGCAGATCAAGGGTCTCACCGACGAAGTCCTTGCGACTGATCGCCATCAGCACCGGGTGACCGAGCGCCAGGAAGCGCCCTGTGGCAGCCACCAGGCGCAGCGAGTCGACCGTCCGCTTGCCGAAGTCGAGGGTGGGGTCGACCAGTACCGCTTCGGACGCCACCCCCGCCGAGACCGCACGCTTGGCACCCTCGGCCAGCCCACTCAGCACATGCTCAACCACGCCATCCCCGGGGCCGTAGTACACCCCCGTCGGATCGGTGCGTGGCGCAAGCCCGCCGGTGTGTGACACGACGTAGCCGGCGCCTTGTTCGGCCGCCACCGCGACCAAGCCGGCGTCCGCCCCCGCCCAGGTGTCGTTGACAAGGTCGACCAGCCCCGCACAGGCGTCCGCCACCTCGGCGCGCCAAGTGTCCAGGCTGATCAACAGCTCAGGGTGCGCCAGGCGCAGTGCCACCAGGAACGGCCGCACGCGATCGATCTCGACGGCCTCGGTGACCCAGTCTCCCTCTTGGCCGGCCCGCACACCGCCGACGTCGATGATGTCCACGCCCTCGGAGATCATGCTCGCCGCCCGGGACAGCGCGTCGTCCAGTTCGAGGTGGCGGGCCGGAGGGTAGAACGAGTCGGGGGTGCGGTTGATGATACCCATCACCGCCGGACGAGCCGCGTCAAACCGTCGGCCGCGGAGCACTAAGGGCGCAGGTTGGGGCAAGGTCATGCTTTCGAGTCTGCCACTGTTGCGCGGCGTCTCCCCCGCAGCCGACGCCAAGGGCGCCCCAGCGAGACCACCGGGACGCCCTCAGGGTTCAAAACTCACATCGCGACGGCGTACGCCTCCCTGCGATGCCGGTTGACCGCGCTCATCACGGCCTTCAGCGAGGCGGTAGTGATGTCCGGGTCGATGCCGACGCCCCAGTGCACTTCGATGTCGCCGTTCTCGATCTCGCACTCGACATAGGCGGCCGCCGTGGCGTCTCCGCCGGCGGTCAGCGCATGCTCGTTGTAGTCCAGGACGCGCAGCCGCACACCCACGTTGCCCAGTGCGTCCACGAACGCCGACACCGGCCCATTACCTTCACCGGTGATGACCTTCTCGACACCGTGCGACGAGATCCGGGCCTTGATGGTGGCCCGGCCGTCCTCGGTGGTCTCCAAGGTGAATCCCTTGCCCTTGAGCGGCTCGGTGCGGTTCAGGTACTCGTCGGAGAAGATCTGCCACAGCTGCTCGCTGGTGACCTCGCCGCCCTCGGAGTCCGAATGCTGCTGGACGACCCTGCTGAATTCCATCTGCAGCCGGCGCGGCAGCACCAGCGAATGGTCGGCCTTCATCAGGTAGGCCATGCCGCCCTTGCCGGACTGGCTGTTGACGCGGATCACGGCCTCATAGGTGCGGCCCACATCGTGCGGATCCACCGGCAGATACGGCGCCTGCCACGCAACCTCATGGATGCCGACGCGCTCACGCTCGGCCTTGGTCTCCAGATCCTCCAGGCCCTTCTTGATGGCGTCTTGATGGGAGCCGGAGAAGGCGGTGTAGACCAGATCCCCCGAATACGGCTGGCGGGCCGGTACCGGCATGCCGGTGCAGTATTCGACGGTGCGCCGGACTTCGTCCAGTCGGCTGAAATCGATCTTCGGATCGATGCCCTGGGTGTACAGGTTCATGCCCAGGGTGACCAGATCGACGTTTCCGGTGCGCTCGCCATGTCCGAACAGGCAGCCCTCGACACGGTCGGCGCCCGCCATCAGACCGAACTCCGTGGCCGCGACGGCGGTGCCGCGATCGTTGTGGGTGTGCAGCGAGACACAGACGCTGTCTCGCGAGTCGATGTTGCGGCAGAAGTATTCGATCTGGTCGGCGTAGGTGTTCGGAGTGCTCATCTCGACCGTTGCCGGCAGGTTCAGGATGATCTCACGGTCGGCGTCCGGCTGCCACACATCGATCACGCCGTTGCAGACCTCGACTGCGAACTCGGTCGGGGTCTGGGTGAAGATCTCCGGTGAATACTCGTAGCCGAACTCGACATCCCGCAGGTACTTCTCGGCGGCATCGATCACCCAGCGGGTGCCGTTCTTGGCCAGCTGCTTGCACTCCTGCTCGTCCATGTGGAAGACGACCCTGCGGAACAGTTCGGCGACCGCGTTGTACAGATGGATCGTGCCGCGCTTGGCTCCGATCAGCGACTGGGCGGTGCGATCGATCAGGTCGGGACGCGCCTGGGTCAGCACTGAGATCGTCACGTCGTCGGGTATGGCGTCCGATTCGATCAGCGAACGGACGAAGTCGAAGTCGGTCTGCGAGGCCGACGGGAATCCGACCTCGATCTCCTTGTAGCCCATCTGCACCAGCAGATCGAACAGCTTGCGCTTGCGGCCCGGGGTCATCGGATCGATCAGCGCCTGGTTGCCGTCGCGCAGATCGGTGGACAGCCAGCGCGGCGCCTTGGTCACCGACTTCGCCGGCCAGGTGCGGTCGCTGAGGACGATCGGCTGGAACGGCTGGTAGCGCTGGAACGGCATCGGGCTCGGCTGCTGAACCGGACGCGGCTGCGGCTTGGTGCGGGGCTTGGGGGTACTGCGGATTTCGGTGGTCATGGTGGTCTCCTTGGCTGCGGATGAGGGTTGATGTCAGTCGGACGCGCCAAAAACTCCGCAGCGAGAGGGACTGGCTTTAGCTAGTCTCGCTGCGGCGACCAAGGAGCAGCGCCAACATGGCGCGCAGGGTCTGAACCACGTATCCACGATAAACCAGATGGCCAACTGAACCAAATGCCGAACATGCGACGGTGATGGCAACAACGGACAGATTCTCGCCAGGCTTCGGCTGTTGCTGCGACAATAGGCACAGACGAGACCGCAGCAGGCCATCCACCGTGATCGGAGCGGCAGCTGCGATGCCTCGAAACCATCCGCGACCAGATTGGTGATGTACATGGCAAACCTGAATCGCTCCAATTTCCCGGTTGAACGCCGAATCGGGGCGTCGGCTCCCGATGCCACCGGCATTGTGCACCTGGGAATTGGACAGTTCCACCGCGCGCACGCAGCTGTGAACACGGCGCTCGCGATGGCCGAAGCCGGTGGCGACTGGGGTATCGTCGGCGTCGCCAATCGCTCCCGCCGCATCATCGACCCGATGCTCAATCAGGACTTCATCTACTCGATTCTGCAGCTCAGCCCCGAGGGCACCGACGTGCAGCTGGTGGATGTGCACCGCCGCCTGTTCGTGGCCGCGGAGCAGCCGGCCGAGGTGCTGGCCGCGATCGCCGACCCCAACCACAAGATCGTCACGCTGACCATCACCGAGAAGGGCTACAACAAGGACGGCGTCACCGGCCATCTGATGACCGATTCGGCCGAGATCGCTCCCGGGCTGGCCGGACCGGACGGCGCCAAGGCTCCGCTGGCTCAGCTGGCCTGGGGACTCGTCAAGCGCTCCCAGGAGTCCAAGGCGCCCGTGACCGTGCTGTCCTGCGACAACATGCAGTCGGCCGGCAACACCACCAAGGCGATGGTCACCGAGTTCCTCCAGGCCGCCGGGGTCGACGACAACACGATGTCGTGGATCGCCGAGAACGTCTCCTTCCCGAACGCGATGGTCGACCGGATCGTGCCGGGCACCACGGAGCAGACCAAGGCCCAGGTCGAGCAGATCCTCGGTCTGCGCGATGAGGCACCGGTGCCTGCCGAGGCGTTCACCATGTGGGTACTCGAGGATCACTTCAAGGCCGGCCGGCCGGCGTGGCAGGCGGCACCCGGTGTCACCTTCTCCGACGAGGTCGAGCAGTACGAGCTGGTCAAGCTGCGGCTGCTCAACGGCTCACACTCGCTGATCAGCTACCTGGGTGGGCTTAGCAACTCCCCGACCATCCCATCGGCGCGCGACAAGGAGTTCGTCGCCAAGTCGGTGCATGCCGCGATCTACAACGAGTTCCTGCCCAGCATTGAGCTGCCGCACGGTTTCGACGCGGACGCCTACGTGGCTCAGCTGTTCCACCGCTGGCAGAACCATGCGCTGGGCGACAAGACCGCCCGGGTCGGGTCGGACGGCTCGGCCAAGCTGCTGCAGCGTATCCCCGAGCCCGCGCTGCGGCTGCTGAACATGGGCCAGATGCCGAACGAGATGGCGCTGACGGCCGCGTCCTGGATCGCCTGCGTCGCTCCGCCGGCCGGCTTCGATCCCGGTGAGATCGCCGCGGAGATGGAAGAGCCGCAGCGCGAGAACCTCGCCAAGGCCACCGCGGGCGCCAAGAACACCCACGAGCATGTCGAGAAGATCATGACCGGCGGGTTCTTCCCGACCGAACTCGGTGAGCACGCCGAGTTCACTGATCGTGTCGCCGAGCTGCTCGACATCATCGTCACCGACGGTGTCGAGGCCGCCGCGAACAACGCCCTCGGAGAGTAATCCTCGAGTCGGACGAATCGACGCCCGGGCCGCCGCCGCGATCATGCGGCGCCGGACCGGGCGTTCGGTGTTTGTTAGCGACGGTGTTTGTTAGCGACTCAGTATTTGTTGGCGACTCAGTAACTTGCCGGCGCTCAGAAACCCAACCGGTTGAGGTGTCTGGGATCGCGCTGCCACTCCTTGAGCACCTTCACCTTGAGGTCCAGATGCACTGGGGTACCCAGCAGGGCGCTGATCTGGCGGCGCGCATCGGTGCCCACCTGTTTGATGTGTTCACCGCCGCGTCCGATCATGATCGGCTTCTGCGAATCGCGTTCGACTACCAGCGATGCGTAGATGTCCAGCAGTGGACGATCATCCGGGCGTCCGGCTCGTAATCCCATCTCGTCGATCTCGACGGCTATCGAGTGGGGCAGTTCGTCGCGCACGCCCTCGAGCGCGGCCTCGCGGATGAGCTCGCCGACCAGCGTTTCGGTGGGCTCGTCGGTCACCTCGCCGTCGGGATAGTAGGCCGGGCCTTCGTCCAGCATCGAGATCAGCACGTCGGCAACCTCATCCACCTGGCCGCCTGATAACGCCGAGCAGGGCACGATCTCGTCGAACGTGAGCCCCGCCTTCTCCTGCAGCGCGGCGATCTCCAGCAGCTGCTTGGCGACGCGCTCGGGACTGACCAGGTCGGTCTTCGAGCAGATCGCGGCCAGCCGTGGCGGATGCGGCAGGGATGCGACCTCGCGCACCAGATACTCATCTCCGGGCCCGACGTGCTGGTTGGCCGGGAAGATGATCGCGATCACATCCACCTCGCTCCAGGTGGCGTAGACCAGATCGTTCAACCGCTCCTGAAGCAACGAGCGCGGCTTGCTGAGCCCGGGGGTGTCGATGATCACCAGCTGGGCGTCCGGTCGCGAAATGATGCCTCGCACAGCATGCCTGGTGGTCTGCGGTTTGCTGCTGGTGATGGCGACCTTGCTGCCCACCAGCGCGTTGGTCAGGGTCGACTTGCCGGCATTGGGACGCCCGACGAAACAGACGAAGCCCGACTTGAAGCCTTCCGGAGTTGCTACCTGCTCAGTCATCGTCGTTGTCCCCTGATTCGTCGTCGTCTTCGACTGCTGCCCGGCGCACCAGCACGGTGTCGATCTGATGGCGGCGGCCGGTGGATTTCTCTGCCGTGATCTCGAGTCCGTTCCAGATGATCTGCGAACCGAAGATGGGCACCATGTTGAGCTCCTTGGCGAGCAGTCCGCCGACCGTTTCGACGTCCTCGTCCTCAAGCTGGAGACCGAACAGGTCCCCCATGTCGTCGACCGGCATGCGCGCCGAGATCCGCCAGACGCCCGGCTCGACCTCCTCGGCCATGTCGGGTTCGGCGTCGTACTCGTCGGTGATCTCGCCCACGATCTCCTCGACGATGTCCTCGATGGTGGCCACCCCCGCGGTGCCGCCGAATTCGTCGATGACGATCACCATGTGATGACGGCTGGTCTGCATCTCCCGCATCAGATCGTCGATCGGCTTGGAGTCGGGTGTGAACGAGGCCGGACGCATCAGCGAGCCGACCGTTTCCCGCTTGTCCGCGTCCGGATTGTCGTAGACGCGGCGCATCAAGTCCTTGACGTACAAGACGCCGACGACATCGTCCAGGTCTTCCCCGATCACCGGGATCCGGCTGAAACCGGACCGCAGCGCCAGTGAAAGCCCCTGCCGCAGCGTCTTGTCGCGGTTCAGATAGACCACATCGGTGCGTGGCACCATGACTTCTCGGACGATCGTGTCACCCAGCTCGAAGACCGACCTGATCATCTCGCGCTCGCCCTCGCTGGCGCCCGCGATCTTCTCGGCCTCGGCGATGAACGGGCCGTCCGCGTAGCCGTGGCCGGGAGTGATGGCGTTGCCCACCCAGATCAGCAATTGCGAGATCGGCCACAAGATGACCGACAGCACCGACAAGATCCGCGCCGAGGCGCCGGCGATGCCTTCGGCGTTCTGCCGGCCCAGGGTCCGCGGTGCGACGCCCCAGACCACGAAGGCGACCAGCGTCATGATCAGCACGGTCAGCCACAGCCGGGCGCCGAGACCGTGGAAATTGTCGACCAGCACCAGACAGACCAGCACCACCGAGGTGACTTCGCAGGCCACCCGCAGGAATGCGGCGGTGGTGGTCTCGGGCGCGGGATCATCGGTGATCTGCTTGACCGCTGCAGCACCCCGTTTGCCGTCGGCGACCATCTGTTCGGCGCGAGTCGGTGTGATGCTCACCAAGGCGGTCTCGACCGCGGAGCCGACCCCGGCCAGCACGGCTGCCAGCACCGCGCAACCGACCATGACCCAGTCGAGACCGGTCACTGTCCAGCCCTCGATCGTCGCCACTCAGCGATGATCGTGTCGTTCAGCCCGAACATCACGGCCTTTTCCGCCGGCTCGCCGTGATCGTGGCCGAGTAAGTGCAGCAGCCCGTGAATCAGCAGGTACTGGATCTCCTCGGCGGGCTCACGGCCGTTCTCCGGGGCCTGCGCCGAGGTGAACTGCGGGCAGATGACGATATCACCGAGCATGCCGCGAGGTGGCTCTTGACCCGGCTCGGGGGCCCGTAGCTCGTCCATCGGAAAGCTCATCACGTCGGTGGGACCCGGCAGATCCATGAACCGTTGATGCAGCTCGGCCATCGCGTCCGGATCGATCAGCAGGATCGACAGCTCGGCCTGCGGATGGATGCGCAGCCTGGCGAGGGCGAACTCCGCCAGCTGCACCAGCGCCAATTCGTCGACTTCGGCACCCGACTCGTTGTTGACCTCGATCATCGGGTCCCTCGCTGTCCGCGCGAGGTGAAGGCCTCGGCCAAGGTCGAGTCGTACCGGTCGTAGGCGGCCACGATGTCACCGACCAGCTTGTGACGCACCACATCGCGTTTGGTCAGCTGGCAGAACGCGATATCGCGCACTCCGTCGAGAATGCCCTGCACCGCGCGCAGACCGCTGCGGACCCCGCCGGGCAGGTCGACCTGCGTGGTATCACCGGTGACGACGATCTTCGAGCCGAATCCCAGCCGGGTCAAGAACATCTTCATCTGCTCCATCGAGGTGTTCTGGGCCTCGTCCAGCACGATGAAAGCGTCGTTGAGCGTACGCCCGCGCATGTAGGCCAGCGGTGCCACCTCGATCACGCCTCCGGTCAGCAGCTTGGGGAGCGACTCGGGATCGAGCATGTCGTGCAACGCGTCGTAAAGCGGACGCAGGTAGGGGTCGATCTTGTCGTTCAGGGTGCCCGGCAGGAAGCCGAGCCGCTCCCCTGCCTCGATGGCGGGGCGGGTCAGGATGATGCGGGTGACCTGCTTGGACTGCAGCGCTTGCACCGCCTTCGCCATCGCGAGATAGGTCTTGCCGGTGCCAGCAGGACCGATGCCGAAGGTGATGGTGTGCTTGTCGATGGCGTCGACATAGCGCTTCTGGTTCAGGGTCTTGGGACGAATCGTGCGGCCACGGCTGGACAAGATGTCCTGGGTGAGGATCTCGGCCGGACGCACGCCGTCGGCGCCCATCGCGATGACCCGCTCGACGGTCTCGGTGCTCAGGCCCTGGCCGGTACGCAGGATGGTGATGACCTCGGTGAGTGCCTCGGTCGCAGCGGCGATGTCGCTGGTTGTGCCGGTGAGCGTGAACTCGTTTCCGCGCACATGGATGTCGGCCGCCAGCTCGCGTTCCATGATTCGCAGGAATTCGTCGCGGGGGCCCAGGACGTTGACCATGTCGATGGAGGCAGGTACCACGAATGTGCGGCTGCCGGGCATGTGGGCTACAGTGCCTGCCGCCGATCGGGGGTCAGCGGCATCCTCGAGAGGTTGATGACTGGTAGACAGGACGATCCTTCCGTAGCGTTCCCGTCAATTCTATGCGCGCGCCGCCAACCGTCGGCACCGCGGCGGCGATCCAGCGCGTCTCAGCTCTCGTCGTCCTCGTCGTCCCCGGGGTTCTCCAGGTCTTCCTCCGAGATGATGTGCACCGCCGCTTCCTCAGCGCTGGCCGCGCCACCGGAAATGCCCACATCGGCGGCCACCGACTGTGCCTCGGTGTCCTCGGCGTCGATACCACCGCCGGCCGAGATCAAGCGTCCTGCTCTGGCGGAGCCGACCTGGCGGTTCTCGCGGTTCGGGTTCCAGGGGCCGCGCAGCTTCTTCGGGTTCTCTTCGGGTTCTTCTTGAGCGATGCGCTGCTCGAGAGTCTCCCCCTGGCGCATCTCTGCGGGTGTGTTGCCGAATCCTTGCGCAGGCGACCAATTGTCGGGCGCGGTATAGCCCTCATCGAGAACATCATCCACGCCGCGGTTGATCAGCGAATCGGACTGGCTGAGCTGCTCCATCTGTACAGAGGGCTCAGGTGCGTCCTCACTGTGTGCCATGTTCTCTGTCATGTATCGATACTGCCATCACCGGCAATACGGCGTGCCCAGACGCGCCCAACTGGGCCGTCGGGCAGTGGCCTAAACGCGGGCCGTGGAACCGTCCGACGAGTTCCCGACCGGTTGCACGAGATCCGAACGCAGAATACCGGCCAGCGCCTGAGCCCAGTGCTCCTGAGCGTTCAATGCCGGCACCAGCGTGAACTCGGCGCCGCCGGCCGACGTGAAGGTCTTGGCGAGCTTCGAACCGATGTCGTAGACCGTCTCCAGACAATCCACGGCGAACCCCGGGCAGACCACCAGCACCCGCTGGGCACCGTCGCGCGCCCATGCGACGCATTCGGTCTCCAGCGCCGGTTCGAGCCATTTCATCGGCTTGATCGCCGACTGGAAGGTCACCCGGAGCTTGTCGTCGGGTACGCCCACGGCTTTGGCCAGCAGGTGGGCGGTGGAGCGGCACTGCTGCTCGTAGTCCATGCCGGTGCGGGCACCGCGCACCTGATGGCTCACCGGGATCGAATGGAACGAGATGACCATCAGGTCGTAGTCGTCGGTGAAGTACGGCCGCACGCTGGTGGCCAGCGAGTCGATATAGCCGGGGTGATCGTAGTAGGGACGCAGCAGCCGCAGCCGGGCTTGCGGGCAGCGGGCGCTCACCTGCTCGATCGCGTACTCGGCCGCACTGGTGTAGCTGGAGTAGGTCTCATGGGGAAACATCGGAGCCACCACGATCTGATCGGCGCCGGCCAGCTGATCGACGACATCATCGATCCCGGGATGCCCGTACCTCATGAACGGCACCACCGGATGCCCCAGTTCGGTGCTCAGCCGCACCGCCAGGGCTTCGCTGTGCACGGCCAGGGGCGAGCGTCCGCCTGCCTGCGCGAAAAGATCCCGGTAGCGGGCCGCGGAACCGCCCACCCGTCCAGGAACGATGATCTTGTCCACCAGTACCCGGCGGACCGCGTCGGGCATGCCCATCATGTACGGATCATTGAGGAACTCCGACAGGTACTCCTTCACTGCGGTCTTGTCGGGGCTGTCGGGAGTACCGGTGTTGACGAGCAGCGTTACAGTGCCGGGCACGTGGGCCTCCTCAGGTCGTGAGAGTCGCTCTTGATCGAAGGGACACTGCCGTAGAAGCGGCCGAGTACCTCGGTACGGCAGCCCTCGAAGTCGCCGGACACCAGGGCTGCGCGGATGGTGTCGACCAGCCGCACGGTGAATCGTTCATTGTGGATGGTGGCCAAGGTGGCGGCCAGCATCTCCTTGGCCTTGAACAGATGATGCAGATAGGCGCGGGTGTAGTGGGTGCACGTGTAACAGTCGCAACCGTCCTCGAGCGGGACGAAGGCGCGCCGGTTGGCCGCGGTGGTGACGTTGTAGCGGCCGTCCGCGGTGTAGATGGCGGCGTTTCGGGCGACCCGGCTCGGGTTGACGCAGTCGAAGGTGTCGATTCCCGCGGCGATCGCGGCGAAGAAATCGTCCGGTTCGCTGATGCCGAGCAGATGCCGCGGCTTGTCCTCCGGCAGCTCCGAGGTGCACCAGGAGACGATCTCACCGAGCCGCTGCTTTTCCAGTGCACCGCCGATACCGTAGCCGTCGAAGTGCTGACCATCGGCCTCGGTCGCCAGCAGCCCGCGGCAAGCCTGCCTGCGCAGGTCTTCGTATTGCGCACCCTGCACCACACCGAACAGCGCCTGATACGGACGATGGGCGCGCTGCGCGGTCAGTTCGCGCTGGGCCACCAGGCACCGTTGAGCCCAGGCCTGGGTCCGCTGTACCGAGGTTTCCTGGTACCCGCGGGTGTTCAGCAAAGTGGTCAACTCGTCGAACGCGAAGATGATGTCTGCCCCGAGTTGATGCTGCACCGTCATGCTGATCTCGGGGGTGAAGCGATGCCGGTCGCCGTTGATCGGTGAATTGAACCAGACACCGTCATCGTCCACATGGGCCTGGCGCTGCTTGCCTTCGGCGATCACTTCGTCGTTCTGCAGGCCGGTGACGTCCATGGCCAGCACTTTCTTGAAGCCCGCTCCCAGACTCATCACCTGGAAGCCACCGGAATCGGTGAAGGTGGGCCCGGGCCAGTTCATGAATGCCCCGACGCCGCCGGCCTCGTCGACGATATCGCTGCCGGGCTGCAGATAGAGGTGGAAGGCATTGGCCAGCACGGCCTGGCCGCCCAATTGGGCGATCTGTTCGGGCAGCACGGCCTTCACGTTGGCTTTGGTGCCGACCACGATGAACGCCGGGGTTTCGATCTGGCCATGGGGAGTCCGGATGACGCCGGCGCGTCCCAGGCCGTTGGGCAGTCTGGCATCTACCCGGAAACCGAAGTCGTCGGGACTTGGTGGCTCACTTGTCATCGGTCTGAATTGTCTTTCCCAGGTACGCGGCTTCGGCTTCTTCGGGGCTGATCTCGCCGCTGCGAATCCGCAGCTTCAGGCTTCTCTTCTCTCGCCGCGAGCAGATGAGCTCGCTGACCACGTACATGATTACCATCGGCAGCGAAAGCGCGAGCATCGAGAACGGATCACCCGAGGGTGTCGCCACCGCCCCGAACACGAAACAGACGAAGATCGCGATCGTGCGCGCCTTCCTGAGCTGCCAGCTCTTCAGCATGCCCAACATGTTGAGCATGACCAGGATGACCGGCAACAAGAAGCTGATCCCGAAGACCAGAAGCATGCGCATTTCGAGCGAGAGGAAGTCGTTGAGGTCCTGCAGGTTGGCCACTCCGGCCTGCGCGACGGTGAAGCCCAGCATGAACTCGAACGCCTTCGGCAGCGTCAGGTAGCCGACGACCACACCGGCCAGGAAGAGCGGGATCGCCGACAACAAGAAGAGCTGGGCGACGCGCTTCTCGTTGTTCAGCAGGCCGGGAACGATGAACGCCCACAGCTGATACAACCAGACGGGGCAGGCGGCGATGATCGCAGCCAGGCCCGCCGCCTTCAGGGCCAGCAGCATCGGCGAGGCAACACCGGAGTTCACCACCTGGATCATCGCGTCGGGGTTCTTGGCACTCACCCGGTCCGCCGCGATCTGGTACGGACGCAGGATCAACTCGACGATCGGAGCGTAGAAGATGAAGGCGACGATGAACAAGACCACGATCGCCACCATCGAGACGATCAGACGGTAGCGGATCTCGCGGAGATGGTCCCAGATGCTCATCGCCCCGTTCTCATCGAACTGGGGTGGCTTGAGCCACGCAAACCTCCCCCCGGGCTTGCCGCTGGTGCTGGTATCGGTCGACATCGACCCCACTTACCGCTGGTCGGCCGGTGGCTGCTGGTTCTGCGGGGCCTGCTGCGGATCGTAGACCGGCTGCGACTGCGAGGGGTAGGGCTGCGCCTGCGGAGCCTGCTGCGGGAACTGCGGCTGGGGCTGGGCGGGATCGTAGGCCTGCGGAGGCTGCGGTGCCGGCTGCACGTAGGGCTGCTGCACCTGCGGGGCGGGTTGTTGGGGCGCGGCGGTGATCTGGGGCTGCTGGGCCGCAGCGGAATCCTCTTTCTTGAGATCGCGGGTTTCTTCCTTGAACTCGCGAATGGCTTTGCCGGACGCCTTTCCGAGCCCTGCCAGCCGGGTCCCTCCGAACAGCAGCAAGACCACGATCAAGATGATGATCAATTCCGGCCAACCGATAGAACCCATGACTTCCTCCAGCTTTCGCAACGCGCGTGGCTTCCATGCTATGCGCACGGGCACGCCAGGCCCGAACTCTTCCGGGTGTCGGCTGTTGGTGTAGCGGCGCTGCCGGATCAGGCAGTCAACCGAAAAGCGTCTCGGTACGTTCGATCGCTTCCCGCGCCGCCGCGGCTGCCGCCGAGCCGACTCCTTCGGGCGACCTCACCCGCGCCTGGTCACCCAGCCGCAACAGCAGACTGTCGAGCCAGGCCGGATCGGCCACGGCGAAGCGGACGGTCGCGCTGCCATCCGGATGGTTCTGGATCTCGCGTGCGGGATAGTAGTCGACCACCCAGGTTGCGCTCGCCGCCAACTCCAAGGTGACTTCCCCATTCGACTGATCGAACCATCCTTCGGGAAGTTCCGGTGCCGAGCCGTGCTTGTCGGCGCTCTGCCCGGTCAACGCGACATCGGCGATACGGTCGAGCCGGTAGGTGCGCCAGTCCTGGCGTTCCAGGCTCCAGGCCTGCAGATAGGCGATCGAGTCGCGCATCTGGATCTCGGCGGGGTCCACCTCCGGATAGCTGGTGACCCCGCGGGCCGCTCCGTCATAGGTGAGCCGCACCCGCTGCCGCCGATCGATGGCCGACGCCAGCGTCTCACGAATGCGCTCGTCCCCGGTGCTCACCGAGAGCCACACCAGGTCCTGTTGACCGGTGGCCTCGGACAGCTTCCTGGCGGCGCTGCGGGCCGCCTCCCGGACCGGGCCGGTGGTCATCTCGGCGACTGCTTGCAGAGCCACCAGCAGGGCGACCGCTTCGTCGGGGGTGAAGCGCATCGGCCGGGACAGGTAGTCGGCGTTGCTGAGGTGGATGACGCCTTCGCTCTCCGCGGCGTCCATGTCGATCTCGATGAGATCGTCGGGCAGGCCACCCGGCAGTCCGCACATCCACAGCACGTTCAGATCGGCAAGCAGCTGCCTTCGGGTGATGCCGTAGTCAGCGGCTACCTCGGCCACACCGATACCCGGATGGGCCTGCAGATAGGGAACCATGGCCAGCAACCGGGCCACCTGCTCTTGGGATGTCATGGCTGCTCCCCCACGGCCCGCAGCGGCGTGTCGGCGTGCGCGGCCACCACCTCACGCAGCTGGTCGAGCACCCCAGCGCGCAGTCCGGCGGGTTCCAGCACGATCACGTCGGCTCCGTGACTGGCGATCTCGGCGACCGCATTTGCCGCGTTGAGTTGCAGACGATAGGCCTCGAAGCCGGCTGGCAGCTCGATGGACGACGCCACCTGCTCGGCCCTGCGGCGCAGGGCCGGGGCGCGTTCGGTGCGGATGGCCAGCACCACCTCGAGGTCGGATTTCGGAATCAGAGCGTCGACGTGGCCGCTGAGCGCGGCATCGTCGGGCGGCACGAATGCACCAGGGCGTCCGATTGTCGATACCGTTCCGCTGATCCGGGACAGCTTGAACATGCGAGGGGCCTGTCTGTCGCAGTCGAAAGCCAGCAGATAGGTGCTGTTGTTGCGCAGCACCAGCCGCCACGGCTGCACCGTACGCCGCTGGCCCGACTTGTAGTCGAACTGCGCGGTCTGCCGGTCGATCATGGCTTGCCACAGGGGGTCGAAGGCAGCCTCCCGGGCGCTCAGCCGGGGAGCCAGTGCCCGCAATCGGCTCGGATCCGGGTCGACGCCGGCGGCGCGCAGCTTGGCCAGCGCGTGACTGGTCTGATCGGCGACGCTGGCCTGCTGCCAGACTGTCGCGGCGAGCCCCAGCACCATGGCTTCCTCGCCGGTGAATTCGATGGGCGGCAGTTCGAAGTCGGTGCGCACGATCCGGTAGCCCGGCTCGTCGTCGAAGAAGCGTTCATCGCTGCCGGTCTCGACCGGAATGCCCATCGCACGCAGTTCGTCCTTGTCGCGTTCGAACGCACGGTTGAAGCTCTCGTCGCCCAGACCGCGGTAGCCTTCGACAGTCTCGCGGATCTTCTCGCGTGGGACGAATCGTCGCGAACTGAGCAACAGAATCGTCAGATTGACGAGTCTCTCGGTCTTGCGCGCAGCCACGTATCCACGCTAGCAGGCAGCTTTTCGATGCACTGTGATGGGCCACGTAAGCTACCACCCGTGACGACCGGACGCTTCGCTCCCAGCCCCACGTCCGATCTGCATCTGGGCAATCTGCGCACCGCTGTGCTGGCCTGGCTGCTGGCCCGCGACGATGCCGGTGCCTTCCTGTTGCGTATCGAGGATCTCGATCAGCAGCGGGTCGCGGCCGCCCCGCAGGTCGCGCAGCGTCAGCTGACCGATCTGGCAGCGCTGGGCATCGACTGGGATGGCGAGGTCGTGCGGCAATCACAGCGGCTGGACCTCTACCGGGATGCTGCGGCCGGTCTGGAGACCTACGAGTGCTATTGCACGCGCCGCGAAATCGCCGAGGCTTCCCAGGCCCCGCACGGTTCGTACCGCCCTTATCCGGGAACCTGCGCGCATCTGACCCGGTCCGAGCGAGCCGCCCGACGGGCAGTGCGGCCGGCAGCCATCAGGGTGCGCGCCCACGGCGCAGCCATGACCGTGCATGACCTGCATGCCGGCGAGGTGAGCGGTGAGGTCGACGATTTCGTCCTCTTCCGCGCCGACGGCACCCCGGCCTACAACCTTGCCGTGGTGGTCGACGATGGCCTGCAGGGCGTCACCCAGGTCTGCCGGGGCGCGGACCTTCTCGATTCAGCACCCCGTCAGGCGTGGCTGGCGCGCGAGCTCGGTTTCGTTCCGCCGAGTTACGCCCATGTCGGGCTGGCGGTGAATCGGGTCGGCGAACGGCTGGCCAAGCGCGACGGGGCGGTCACGTTGAGCGAGCTGGAGTCTTCGGGGTTGTCCGGTCGGCAGGTTTTCGAGACGATCTGCCGCTCGGCCGGACTGCCGGCAGCCGGCTCGGCCCCGGAACTGCTGGACGCGGTCCGGGGCCGGGACTGGTGGACGATCGAAGCGATCTGGCGGCCCTGGGTCGTGGACGCTCGGGCGATCATCGACCGCCGCTGAGCCGTCCCGGGGTCTAGCTGTACGCCTGGGTGAACAGCAGGTCGACCACGCAGGCAACCGAGGTATTCGGCGCGATGGACGGCGTCCGGTTGCCGGTGGGGTAGGCGACCGAGCCGGGCAGTGTCACCAGGACTCGGCTGCCGACCTGCTGGCCGACCAGGGCATTGAACAGCGCCTGGTGCACCGCAGCACTGGCCGCATCGGTGACCGACGCGCTGCCGTAGTCGTTGTAGTACTCGGTGCCGTCCCAGGTGACGCAGACTGCGTGTGAGGTGAGCGCGTCGGTCGCCTGCAATGCCGCGCCACTGCCCTGGATGAGCGGCTGGACGCCGACCTCGGTGGGTTCGGCGAGCCCGGCGGGAATGCTGATCTGGGGGACGCCATCGGCTGTCTCGGTGACGACCGGCAGACCATCGGGCGGTGTCACGGTCGAACCCACCGGGCCGGCAAGTTCGCTGTCCAGAATGTCGACGACGAACAGCAGTGTGTCTCCGGGATCGACGCCGATACTGGCCTGCCCGTTGGGATCGTAGGCCTCGGAACTGGTGATTGCGATCGCCAGGCGGCTGCCCACGCGTTGACCGACGATGCCCTTGGCGAAGCCGGTAATCACTCCGGACAGCTGGAAGGTCGTTGGGGCTCCCGAGATCCAGGAGGAGTCGAACACCGAACCACTGCGGGCGTTGATGCCGACATAGTGCATGTTGACCGTCGCGGTCGCGCTGGGGACCTCCGTTCCGGTGCCTTGGATGACGACCTTCGTCATCGTCTCGTCGACCTTGAAGGGGTAGGGGGCGTTGACCGTCGGCTCGGTACCCCAGTCACCGGTCACATCGATACTGCTCAGATCGGTCAGCACGGTGGGATCGACCGTCGGCGTAGCACTCGGCGTCGCGCTCGCGGGCGTGTCGGACGGCGTCGGGCTCGGGCTGTCGTCGGTATCGCTGCCACCACAGGCTGCGAGGGTCAATACCAGAGCCAGGGCTCCGGCGATCGCACCCAGGCGCGCCGACCGGCGTTTGGGAGACTGGAATCTATGGTCATGCACCAGTGCAGATTACCCGACCTGCCTGATAACCAGCTCATCCCTGGTGGTCAATGACATCCAGCAGCGCACCCAGCTCGGCTTGCGTCAACTCGCGGGTTTGCCCGGACTGCAACTGTCCGAGTCGCACCGGGCCGATCGCGATGCGGGACAGTTGACGCACCGGATGCCCGACGGCGTCCATCATCCGGCGCACGATGCGGTTGCGTCCCGAATGCAGCGTGATCTGGACGAGGCTGCGCGAGGCGGCGCGCTGAACCAGCTTCAGCTTGTCGGCCTTGATCGGGCCGTCCTCCAAGGTGACGCCCTTCTCCAGGCGGCGCAGAGTCTTGTTGTCGAGCAGACCCTCGACCTCCACGAGGTAGGTCTTCGGCACCTCATGACTGGGATGGGCCAGCTGGTTGGCGAACTCACCGTCGTTGGTCAGGATCAGCAGACCGTCGGTGTCGGTGTCCAGACGCCCGACATGGAAGAGCCGCTGATGCCGGGGCACGTACTGCTGGAGGCTGGGCCGGCCCTGCGGATCGTCCATCGTCGAGATGACACCTCGCGGCTTGTTGAGCACGAGGTAGAGGTGGCGCCGGGGCGGCGGAATGCGGGAGCCGTCCACCCGGATGACATCCCGTTCCGGATCGACGCGGGTCCCCTGCTCGGTGATAACCCTGCCGTTGACCTCGACGCGTCCCTCGGCGATCAGCTCCTCGCTCGCCCGTCGGCTGGCTACGCCCGCTTGCGCGAGCGCCTTCTGCAGGCGCAGGCCTTCAGTTGGGTCGTCGGTCATCAGTCTTCTCCACGTTGTCGGGAATGATTGCCAGGGCTGACAATTCAGCGGCCAGGTCGGCAGCCTCAGGCAGATGCGGGGCTATCGGTGGCAGATCATCCAGACTAGCCAGCCCGAGCCGCTCAAGGAAATAGTCGGTCGTGCACAGCAACCCGGCGCCGGTGCTCTCGTCGCGGTCCTGCTCGGCGATCAGGCCTCGCGCGATCAGCGTGCGCACCACGCCGTCCACGTTGACCCCGCGCACGGCCGAGACCCGCGAACGGGCGACCGGCTGCGAGTAGGCGATCACCGCGAGCGTCTCCATGGACGCCTGGCTGAGCCTGTTCTGCAGGCCCTCGACGACCCAGCGGGAGATCAGATCGGCCTGCTCCGGACGCGTCGCGTACTGCCAGCCCCCTGCGACCTCACGCAGCTGGAAACCCCGCCCGGTGCGGTCATAGAAGTCCTTCAGATCCACCAGCGCCTCGGTGACGACGGACTCGGGCTGCCGCACGGTCTCAGCCAGCACGACGACGGGCAGCGGCTCGGTAGCCAGCAGCAGCAAAGCCTCCAGCTCGGGTTGTACGCCAGTGGCTGCTTCGGTGATCTCACTCATTCGGCTCTGGTGTCCTCTCCTGATTGTCCTGGACGGCGGGCAGATCGAACTCGTCGGAGATCTCGATCTCACCCGACTCCTGCCCGGTCCAGCGGATGGTGAGTTCACCCAGCGGGCTCAGCTGTTCGAAACTCACCTGGGCTTGGCGGAACAGTTCGAGGAGTGCCAGGAATCTCGCGACGCACTCCAGCCTGGTGGCGTCCTGCGTCAATGCGCGGAAGGTCAGCGTGCGCGCTGCGCGCATCCGCGCCGCGATGATGCCGGCCTGCGCAGCCACGCTGATCTGCGGTAGATGCAGCTGCGACAGCGGCATCTGCTGTTCGGCCTCACGGGTGAAGGCGCGCTCTGCGAGCTTCGCCAGCCGCGCGGGCCCGCCGGGGATGGTGACCTCCGGTAGCAGCCGGCGGAACTGGTCCTCCAGTCCCCCCGGACGCGACCGGACCAATGCCTCGGCGGCCATCCGGTCGGCGAACCAGGCGGAGATCTGCTTGTAGGCGCGGTATTGCAGGAGCCTGGCGAAAAGCAGGTCTCGTGCTTCGAGCACGGCCAGATCGTCCTGGTCCTCCACTTCGCCGCTGGGCAGCAGCCGGGCGGCCTTGAGATCGAGCAGCGTCGCCGCGACCACCAGGAAGGACGAGGTCTGCTCCAGGTCCCAGACCTCGCCTCCCACCTTGACATGCGCGATGAACTCGTCGGTGACCTGGCTGAGGGCGACCTCGGTGATGTCCAGCTGCCGGCGTCCGATCAGCTGAAGGAGCAGGTCGAACGGCCCCTCGAAGTTGGTCAGGCGGAGCAGGAATGAGCCGTCGGGTTCCGAGGCCGGCTGGGGGCTGGTCATTGCTGCAGCCGTTGCAGCGCAGCTGAGTCGTCACCGCCTGTTTGGAGCTCATCGGCCAGCATGCCGATGGCCACGCGGACCAGCCGCCCGCGGTCGACATTGATGCCGTACTCGGCCCGCAACCGCAACCGAATCTGCTCTAGGTTGAGCAGTTCTTCGGTGCTGACGTACACGGTGATCTTCTCATCGTGGCGGATCCGGCCGGTCGGACCGGCCGGCACTTTCATCGGTGGCGGCGAAGCGGACGCGGGGACGTCCGGCATGGGGGTCTCGGCCTGGCCGCGGAACAGCTCGTCCGCGCCCGGCAGACTCACCCGGCGTGGCATCGAACGAGCACCTCCCTCGCGAGCATCCGGTAGGCCTCGGCGCCGGGAGAGGTGGGCGCGTAGCTGGTGATCGGTTCACCTGCGACGGTGGTCTCGGGGAACTTCACGGTGCGGCGGATGACGGTATGGAAGACGCTGTCCCCGAAGGCCTCCAATACTCGCTGGAGCACCTCACGGCTGTGCAGCGTGCGGGAGTCGTACATGGTCGCGAGAATCCCGATCATCTCCAGATCGGGATTGAGCCTGTCGATGACCTTCGAGATCGTATCGGTCAGCAAGGCAACACCGCGCAACGCGAAGAACTCGCATTCGAGCGGAATGATGACCTTGTCGGAGGCGGTCAGCGCATTGACCGTCAGCAGACCCAGCGACGGCGCACAATCGATGAGGATGAAGTCGTAGCGGTCGCGTATCCGATCGAGCACCCGCTTCAGGCTTTGTTCCCGGGCGACTTCGCTGACCAACTGCACTTCGGCCGCCGACAGATCGATATTGGCCGGCAGCAGATCCATGCCTTCGGTCGCGGTGGACAGCACGATCTCGTCGAACGAGTACTCACGGCTGAGCAACAGGTTGTAGATCGACTGGTCGAGGTTGTGCGGGTTCACGCCGAGCCCCACCGACAGCGAACCCTGCGGATCGAAGTCGACCAGGAGAACGCGGCGTCCGGTTTCTGCCAGCGCGGCGCCCAGGTTGATGGTGCTCGTCGTCTTGCCGACGCCACCCTTCTGATTGGTCATCGAGATGATGATCGCGTGCTTGGGCCCGGGCTCCGGAGGCGTCGGCTCGGGCAGATCAGGCAGCGGACGCCCGGTCGGTCCGAGCTCAGATTCTGGTTCGACAGGCTCGACATCCTCGGAGGTCTCGACCTCGAACAGCCCATCGTCTGCCCGCGTTGATCGGTTGTTCATGCAGGTGCTCCTTACAGGCCGGGTGACGAGCCAAGATTAGTCGACATGTCCCCTCGGCCGGCCTCCCGGCCGCCGACTCGCCCGAATGGCGCCCAGAGTCTCGACAAGGGCTCCACAGTTGAGCCAGATGCTGGGTCGGTCTCTTCTTGAGTCACCCGGCAGGACGCCCATGCTCGATAAACCCGCGGTTTCCATTTTGTGTCCATTTCGTCATGGAGGGCGCGACTGATTTTTGCGTGGCCGTAACAAACGGGACCTAGCGTCCTGCGAAAAGACACAATCACGTGTGGCTTGCTCATACGCAAACGCAGGAGTCGCCCATGAATATCCAACGACGCCGGGTATCAACCCGCTCGGCAATCCTTCGCACGACCGCGGTCGCAGGGATCGCGGCGCTCGCGCTCTCGGCCTGTTCTGGTGGAGAGACCTCCGGGGGTTCCTCACCCACCGGCGCCGCCGGTGATCTGGACCTAAAGGTCGGCACCATCTTCCCCCAGACCGGCTCGCTGGCAACTCTCGGCCCGCCCGAGATCGCCGGCGTGGACCTGGCCGTCAAGGACATCAACGATGCGGCGCAGGGCTTGTCCGTCCAGGTCACCCACACGGACTCCGGCGATACGACAACCAACATCGCCACCCAGTCGGCGACTTCGCTGCTGTCCCAGGGAATGTCCGCGATCGTCGGAGCTGCGTCGTCCGGTGTCTCGATGACGATCATCGACCAGATCACCGGTGCGGGCGTTGTTCAGATCTCGCCGGCGAATACGTCGCCCGACTTCACGGACTACGACGACGACGGGTATTACTGGCGGACCGCGCCATCGGACGTCCTGCAGGGCCAGATCCTCGGAAACAAGATCCTGGAGGACGGCAAGACCAAGGTCGGCGTCCTGTACATGAACGACCCGTACGGCATTGGCCTGGCCCAGAACCTCGTCAAGACCCTCGAAGCCGGTGGGGCCACTGTTTCCTCGAACATCACCTACGATCCGTCGGCCTCCAACTTCACCTCGGAAGTCGGCCAGGTGCTCGCTCAGAGCCCCGATGCCGTCGCGGTGATCGGATTCGAGGAATCCAAGATCATCTTCTCCAACCTGGCGACCGAGGGTTTCGACTTCGCGAACCTGTACGGTACCGATGGCAACTACGGTCAGCTGGCGCCCGGTGATCAGCCCGACATCGCGGGTGCCCAGTTCACGAGCCCCGGCGTCAAGGCCACCGACGACTTCCAGGCCAGACTGCAGGAGCTCGTCGCTTCCCAGGGAGCAAGCCCGCTGAACGTCTTCAGCTATGCTGCGGAGGCCTACGACGCCACCGTCCTGACAGCGCTCGCAGCGCTGCAGGGTGGAGCTACCGATGGCCAGACCATCAGGGACAACCTGCAGTCGGTTTCGGAGGGTGGCACCAAGTGCACCACCTTCGGTGACTGCGCCGAGCTGCTGGCTTCCGGTACCGACATCGACTACGACGGGCTGTCCGGCCCGATCACCTTCGATGCGAACGGCGATGTGACCGAGGCAACCATCTCGATCTACAAGTACAGCGCCGGCAACGAGTCCGCCTGGGTTGACCAGGTGTCAGGCACCCTCAGCTGAGGTCTGCTGTCTCATTTCGATCACTCCGGGTTCCGGTTGAGGTGCGAGCCTCGCCGGGGCCCGGAGTGATTGTCTGTCCACGGACGAAACACCCTCACTGCCGCGCAGGCAGATCCGTGCCGCGTCAAGGACCACGCCGCCACGCCAAGGACCACAAAGACGCGGACCACAAAGA